>CABVBR010000020.1 GCA_902496645.1 uncultured Collinsella sp. | reverse complement strand
CCAGTCCGCCGCCGCCAAAGCCACCGCCGCCAAAGTTCATCGAAGGACCGTCATCACCCATGGCCTTCTTCATGCGGCGGTTGAGCCACCAGCCGATCAGGAAGAAAATCGCCATGGGAAGGATGAGCGTAAGCAGGTAGTAGGTCATCAAACCCGAGTTTTTATCGGGAACGACCGACTCGAGCGAAGCGCCAGACTCAAGCACGCGATCGGTAAAGCCCGCATCGTTCGGCACACCGGTCGTCTTATAGGCGATGTTCTCGTCCTCGCCCTTCTTGGTGTAATAAATCGAGTAATCGTCCGTGTTGTACTCGACCTTGTCGACACTCTTCTTATCGAGCGCTTTGACAAACGTCGAGTAATCGGTCTTCGTAATCTGCTGCGTGTGACCGATGTTGGGGAACAGAACGGTCGAGAGCACGAGGTAGACGACGAAGGCGATGAGCACGTAGAGGATCATATTCCGTCTACGTTTGTTGTCATCCATCTCCATCTGCTTGAACTCCATCTACTGGGGTTGATAATGTTTTCTAGAATACCCAACCCGGACGGCGATAAACCGACGCCGGGCACGAAAGGACAGAGATGGCATCACTGGAAGTCGGCAAGGTTCAAATCTATACGGGCGACGGCAAGGGCAAGACGACGGCCGCGCTGGGGCTCGCGCTGCGCGCCACGGGCTATGGACTTAACGTGCTCATGCTTCAGTTTGCCAAAAAGCTGCACTGCGCCGAACACGATGCCGCTCCGCGCCTGGGACTGCGCATTGTACAGGCCGATCGCGACACGCCCGAGGCTTGCGCCGAGCAGATCATGGAACTTGCACGCGAACAGATCTCGCAGGTCGACGTGCTCATTCTGGACGAACTCGGCGAAGCAATGCGCCGCGGCTTTGTGACGCGCGAAGATGTCGAAGCGCTGATCGCGATAAAGCCCGCCACCACGGAGCTCGTGCTCACCGGTCGCGGACTGCTGCCACTGGCCGATCTTGCCGACCTAGTCACCGAAATGCGTCCCATCAAACACTACTTCGACGAAGGCCTCCTAGCCCGCCAAGGCATCGAATACTAGCCATTGCGGACGTCCCCAATGGCTAGGCAGTGGCGCGACCTAGCCAGTTGCCGCTGTGGTGGTAGATGGTGAACATTATGGCGGTGATGAGCCAGGTTACGGGGTAGACCAGCAGCAGGTGCTCAAGCGACGGATCGAACGGCATAATCGCAAACACCCAGATCACCCTGAGCACGACGGTGCCAAAAATCGTGAGCAGCATGGGCTGCAAGCTCACGCCGGCGCCGCGGATGGAACCCGAGGCGTTCTCGATAATCGAGAAAATCGCATAGAACGGCGCAATGAAATGGAGGATGGTCGTGGTGTACGCCGAAATCGAAGCATCGTCGACAAACAGACGAGACAGCGGACCCGAGAATACCAGCAGCACGGCAGACAGGCCACCAATGAGCATAAACGACAGCACGAGCGACGTGTGGTAGCCCTTGCGCATGCGCTCGTAGTTGCGCGCGCCGAAGTTCTGCGCCGAGAACGTGGTGATCGACACGCCAAGCGCCTCGGTAACCATCCAGACAATGCCATCCAGGCGGCCCGAAAGACCCCAAGCCGTGGTGACATCGGCACCAAACGAGTTGACCGACACCTGAATCAAAACGTTGGAAATCGAATACGCAGCAGACTGAAAGCCAAGCGGCAGACCACACGAGATCATGCTCTTACAAATGCCAGGATCAATGCCGAGTTTGGACAGTGAAAGCCGCCACGCACCCGGTGCGTGCATCATACGAATCACGATCATCGTGGCATTGGAGCAAATGGTCAGCGCCACCGCGATGCCGCAGCCCAGAGCCTCCATATGAAGCACGGCAACGAAGATGACATCCAGCACCGCATTAACAAGGCAGCCGGAGGCGATGATCACAGCAGGCCCGCGCGTGTCGCCCACGGCGCGCAGCAATGCCGTTCCCATATTGAGCAGCAGCGCCGCAACCATAGCGGCAAAATAGCAACGAGCATAGGCCACGCCCTCGGCCAATAGTTCATGCGGCGTGTTCATAAGCACCAGCATGGGCTCAACGAACACTATGCCAAGAATCGAGAAAACGATACCGCCCACCAGCGCGAGCGTCATGGCCGTATGGACCGATCGGCTCAGGCGCTCGTCATCGTGCTGGCCAAAAAACTGGCCCGTAATGACCGCGCAGCCAGCACCCACACCGACGCAAAAACCAATGCAGAGCTCCGTAAGCACCATCGTGGCCTGAATGCCACCCAGCGCGAGCTTGCCGCCAAACTGACCGACGATATAGGTACCGATAAGCGTGTATGCCTGCTGAAAGAACGAACTAAAGAAAATGGGAACGCACAGCGACAGCAGCTGCTGCCAAATGACACCCTGCGTTACATCGATAGCCGTAGATTTCTTAGCCACACGCCCTCCCCACTAGCGTACGTCATACAACAAAACGGCAATTTAAGACCAAAGCCGACACCAGCTTAGCACCGACCAGCGTCGGCCGAAACGCCCCGAACCACAGCCCGGTGCGAAATATCTGTTTAGTGATACAGCCCCGGCTGGTAGTGGTACTCGTTGCTCACATGCGGGCACAGCTGCCAAAAGGCGACGGCACTTGCCGCGGCCACGTTGAGCGAATCGACCCCATGCGCCATCGGAATACGCACGGCGCGGTCGCAGCCTGCAATGGTCTTGGCGCCCAAGCCAGCACCCTCGGTGCCCATAAAGATTGCCAGGCGGTCAATCTCCTGGAGCGCGGGATCGTCCAGCGACACCGAATCATCCGTCAACGCCATAGCGGCACACGAAAAGCCGGCATCGTGTAGCGCCGCCAGCCCATCATGCGGCCATACGCGCGCTTCGCTGCCAATGCGTGTCCAGGGCACCTGGAACACCGTGCCCATGCTCACGCGGGCCGAACGACGATACAGCGGATCACAACACGTAGGACTGACCAAAATGCCGTCGACGTTGAGCGCGGCCGCCGAGCGGAATATTGCGCCCACATTGGTATGGTCGACAATGCCCTCGAGCACGCACACGCGCACCGGGCGCTCCCCCGCCGCCTCGACGACGCCGCCCAAGAACTCATCAACCGGAATCTGTCGCGGGCGACGAAATGCCGCGAGCGCACCGCGCGTCACGTTAAAACCCGTCAGACGCTCCATAAGCTCCATCGAGGCAACGAACACGGGAACCGGACCCGCGCCCTCGCGTACCGCCAGGCGCTCAAACAGCGGCATCATCTGGTCGAGCCAGCGCTCGCCCAAAAGAAAGCTCACCGGCTCGTATCCGGCGCGAACCGCGCGCTCGATGACCTTGGCACTCTCGGCGATAAAGATGCCCTTTTGCGGCTCCAGCACGCAGCGCAGCTCGCGCTCGGTCAGTCGCACGTAGACATCGAGCCGCTCGTCCTCGAGCGAATCGATTCGCAGCACCTCAACGGCATCAGTCATAGCAGCCAGCCCGCACCCTTCTTTACAGCACATCTATACCAAACGAGGCGACGCTAAGCGCCGCCCCATGCATTCAAACAATCCGATGATACCGTTCACGCCGGACGATTTACGCCTCAACGCGACGATACGTTACGAACTCATAATCGACACCCTCGTCGCCCTCGCCCGAGGCAATCGTGGCAACACCGCCACGCCGCGCAATCTCCCACGCGGGATCGGCATCCAGATCGGGAAAGTACGTATCCACGTCATGCACGCAATGGTTATGCGTAACCTCGGCCTCGGCGCAATACGGCAAAAACTGCCGATACACCTCGCCGCCACCGATCACCCACGCAACGGGCTCATCGGCTACCGCGGTGAGCGCTTCGTCGACGCTATGCACCACGTCGACGCCCTCGGGAGCAAAGTCCTCATCGCGCGTGAGCACGATATTACGACGGTTCTTGAGCGGACGCCCGCCGGGAAAACTCAGCAGCGTCTTGCGTCCCATAATGACCGGGCAACCCTTGGTGCATGCCACAAAATGACGCATGTCGGCACGGTTGGACACCACCATGTCGCCCTCGCACCCAATACCCCAGTCATCGCACACGGCGACAATGGCAGAAAGCTTACACGTCATGCGCGTCACCTACACCGCAATGGGGATGTTCTTGACCTGCGGGCCGTGCTCATAGCCCTCGACAATCAGGTCGTCGGTCGTAAACGCATAGAAGTCATGCACATCGGGGTTAAGCGTTACCTTAGGCGCGGCAAACTGCGGACGCTCGATAAGCTCGCGGACGATATCGACATGACGGTCGTAAATGTGGGCATCGGCGATCACATGCAGCAACTCGCCGGGAATCATATCGACCGACTGCGCGACCATCATCAGCAAAATGGCGTACTGGCACACATTCCAGTTGTTCGCAGCCAAAATGTCCTGGCTGCGCTGGTTGAGAATCATGTTGAGCGTCGGTTTATCATCCTGCGGGCGCTGCGTCACGTTATACGTCACGCTGTAGGCGCATGGATACAGGTGCATCTCGGACAGGTCGCTAAACACGTAGGTATTCGTCATAATGCGGCGGCTGTACGGCGTGTTCTTAAGGTCGTACAGCACACGGTCCATCTGATCGAAGTCACCCTCGGCATAATGGCTCTTCTGCCCAATCTGATACCCGTAGGCCTTGCCGATGGAGCCGGTCTCGTCGGCCCACTCATCCCAAATGTGGCTGTTGAGATCATGCACGTTATTGGACTTCTTTTGATAGATCCATAGGATCTCATCCATGGCAGATTTGAGGGCCGTTCGACGCAGGGTAAGCGCCGGAAACTCCTCACGCAGGTCATAGCGTGCCGTGACACCAAAGTTTTTAATGGTATAGGCAGGGGTGCCGTCCTCCCACACCGGGCGGACCTTTTGGCCCTCGGTGGTGGTACCATGGTCCAGAATATCGCGGCACATGGTTACAAACTGTTGATCAGCCTTGCTCATTGACCCTCCTGTCAGTCGCCTATAGGCTATTTTTTATTCTAGCCCAGGCGCACGAGTGTCGGATTGGACACTTGGGCCGGCACACGCAATGCACGGCAGCACCGCACCGCCTACGCCAACGAAACACCTTTGCTTTTTCTGACATATGCCAATAGTTCCTTGCTCTGCGGCGCACACGCGTTATTCTATTGTTGGCATATGTCAGATAAGGAGCATGTATGGCGGGAAGACGTGAGAAATTGCGCCGTGTTGGGATTATCCCCGAATACCGCGGCTTTACCCCTGACGGCCTAGCCAGCGGAGACGCCATCGACATGACGGTCGACGAACTCGAAGTCCTACGGCTGTGCGACCTGGAAGGCCTTAACCAAGAGGCAGCCGCCCAGCACATGGGCATCGCCCGCGCCACCGTGGCGGCCATCTGCAGCCGCGCACATCGCAAGGTGGCAAACGCGCTGGTCAACGGGCGGGCGCTCGTCATCGAGGGCGGCAATATCGCGTACTCCCCCATCACCGCAACGACGGCCGCATGGCCAGCAAAGGAGGTCGACACCATGAGGGTGGCAACCACGTACGACAACGGCAACATCTTTATGCACTTTGGCCGCAGCGAGCAGTTCAAGATCTACGACATTCAGGATGGCAAGGTACTCAACGAGCAGGTCGTGGGCACCGACGGCACCGGTCACGGTGCCCTTGCGGGCCTGCTCGCCAACGGTGGCGTGGACACGCTCATCTGCGGCGGCATCGGCGGTGGCGCCATCAACGCGCTTGCCCAAGCCGGCATCACGGTGTACGCAGGAGCTCAGGGCAGCTGCGACGCTTGTGTCGAGGCCCTTATCGCCGGAACGCTCGCACAGAACGGCGAGGCCACGTGCGGCTGCCACGGCCATGACCACGACCACGCCCACGAACATGGCGAGTCCTGCAGCTGCCACGGCCATCACGAGCACGAGGGCCACGAGGGCTGCGGCTGCCACTAACGGCACGGCACCGCGAGCTCGGGGCGCGACGCTGAACGCAGCCCAACTATCAAAGCCAACAACAAAGGCCACCCGGTAGCTTCCGAGTGGCCTTTGCCATATCAAGCTGGAATTACAGCCCTATTTCTTATTGCGCATCTGCGCTTCCATCTGGCGCAGCAGGTCCATATCGGACTTAGGACCACCCGTTCCCAGGCCGCCCATGCCGCCCAAGCCCATGGCATCCAGACCGGGAATATTGGGCATGCGCATCTTTTTGCCCTTCTTACCCTTCTTGCCCTTCTTGCCACCAGCCTGTGCCTGATTGGCCATCGTGCGCATGCGGCCCATCATCTTGTTCATCTCGCCCCACTGCTTCATAAGGCTGTTGACCTCAGTGGGGGTCACACCGGCACCCTTGGCAATGCGGGCACGGCGCTGACCGTTGAGGATGGAGGGGCGCAGGCGCTCCTCCTTGGTCATCGACATGATGATGGCTTCGTTCTTATCGAAGATGCCCTCGTCCAGATTGCCGCCCATCTGGTTGAGCGCACGCTGGCCACCGGGAAGCATGCCCAGGATACCCTTCATACCGCCCATCTTCTTGACGGCCTTCATCTGGTCGAGCATGTCGTTCATGGTAAAGCCCTCGCGCAGCATGCGCTCGGCAGCCTCGAGCTGCTCGGCATCGGCGGCCTCCTGGGCCTTCTCGATGATGCCGACGACGTCGCCCATGCCCAGAATGCGCTTGGCCATACGATCGGGATAGAACGGCTCCAGCGAATCGGGTTTCTCGCCCATGCTCACGAACTTGATGGGCTTACCGGTCACCTGGCGCACGGAAAGCGCGCCGCCGCCACGGGCATCGCCGTCGAGCTTGGAGATGATCACGCCGTCAAAGTCGGTTCGCTCGGCAAAGGTCGAGACGACGTTGACGATATCCTGGCCGGTCATGGCATCGACGACCATCAGCACCTGATCGGGCTTGACGGCCTTCTTAATGTCCACGGCTTCTTGCATCATCTGTTCGTCGATCTGCAAACGACCGGCGGTATCGACGATGACCACGTCGCGCAGGTGGTCGACGGCCTCCTGAATGGCGCCCTTGGCGATGTCGACCGGGTGTGCACCGTCGCCGCGGAAGACCGGTACGCCGATCTCTCCGCCAAGCGTGGCCAGCTGGTCGGCAGCGGCGGGACGATAGACGTCGCACGCGGCGAGCAGCGGCGAGCGGCCCTGCTTCTTGAGCAGGTAGGCCAGCTTTACGGCCGCCGTGGTCTTACCGGAGCCCTGCAGGCCCACGAGCATGATGACATTGGGAATGCGGTTGCTAAAGACGAGCTTGCTCTCGGTGGAGCCGAGCATCTCGGTGAGCTCGTCGAGCACGATCTTGACGACGTTTTGTGCCGGCGACAGCGACTCCATGACCTCGGCGGTCATGCAGCGCTCCTTGGTCTTGGCGACAAACTCCTTGACGACCTTAAAGTTGACGTCGGCCTCGAGCAGCGCCATGCGGATGTCGCGCATGGCCGAGGTGATATCGGCCTCGGTCAGCTTGCCCTTGCCGCGCAGGCGGTCAAATGTGTCGTTGAGGCGATCGCTCAGGGAATCAAACACTAGTCACTCCTTAATTGGACTCGCCCACCAGGGCGCGGCAGAAATCTTTGGCATTGAACTCCTGCAGGTCATCGACCTGCTCGCCCACGCCCACGCGCAGGATCGGGAGCTTGAGCTTCTCGGCCACGGCCATGGCGATACCGCCCTTTGCCGTGCCGTCGAGCTTGGTCATGATAATACCGTCCAGACCCAGTGCCTCGTTAAACTCGAGCGCCTGGTTCAGACCGTTCTGGCCGGTGGCGGCATCGATCACGAGCACGACCGAGACGGGCATGGAGCCGGCGGCCATATTGGCGGCGCGCTTACGCGTCACGTTGACCACCTTGGCGAGCTCGCGCATGAGCTCGGGGCTCGTGTGCAGGCGGCCGGCGGTGTCGATAAGCACCAGGTCGCTGCCGCGTTTATCGGCCTCGTCGAGCACGTCGTAGCAAACGCTTGCCGGATCGGAGCCGCGATCGCGCTTGATGACGGGGACGCCGGCACGCTGGCCCCACACATCAAGCTGCTCGATGGCGGCAGCGCGGAAGGTATCGGCCGAACCGATCACGACATTCTTGCCGCGGGCAGCCATGGCGCTCGCAATCTTGCCGACCGTGGTGGTCTTGCCGGCACCGTTAATGCCTACAAACAGCACGCAGCTCGGCGTGTCGGAGAACGGATCGCGCTCGATGGGTACAAAGTGCTGCTCAAGCTGCTCGGCCAGGGCGCGGCGGAGCTGCGGGGCGGTCTTGAGGTTCTTCTTGGCGGCGGCGTCACGCAGGTCATCGGAGACCTGAATGGCGACCTCGGCGCCCATGTCACCCATGACGAGGGTGTCCTCAAGATCCTCCCAAAAATCCTCGTCGACCTCACCGCCAAAGTAGAAGACCTCGTTGAGGGCCTCGCGGCTGCGCTCAAGTCCGCGCGAGAGTGCGTCAAAGAATCCCATTATGCATTCACGACCTTTCCGGTTTCGCGATCGAGTTTTTGCGAGACGACGCGACTGACGCCGTCGGCTTGCATCGAGACGCCATAGAGAACGTCAGCGTCCTCCATAGTACGGCGCTGATGCGAAATGACCAAGAGCTGCGTATCGGAACGCAGCACATCGAGGGCGCCGATGAGCTTGGACAGGTTGGCGTCGTCAAGCGCCGCCTCGACCTCGTCCAGCACATAGAACGGCACCGTGCGCGTGCGGTACACGGCAAAGAGCAGGGCGAGTGCCGTCAGGCTCTTCTCGCCGCCCGACATGAGCATCATCTTGGTGATGCGTTTGCCGCGCGGCTGCGCCACGACCTCGATGCCCGTCTCGGCCGGATGCTCGGGGTCGGTCATCTCCAGATGCGCCTGACCACCCGGGAACAGCATGGCGAAGATCTCGCGGAAGTTCGCATCGACCTTCTCAAAGGTCACCAGGAAGGCCTTCCGCATCTTGCGGTCGATGGCCACGGTGATCTTGGTGAGCGCCTTGCGCGCGCTCTCCAGATCGGCCAGCTGCTCCTCGATGTAGTCGGCGCGGCGCTTGAGCTGCTCGTACTCCTCCATGGCAACTTGGTTCACAGGCCCCAAGTTGTTGATCTGGCGCACAAGCTGGTTGAGCTCGCGCTCGGCGGCATCGCGGTCGGTGGGCGCCGGAAGCATGAGCGCTTCCTCGAGCACCGTGGTGCCATCGGCGGTAATGGCCTTGATGGCGGCCTCTACCTGCACCTCAAGCTTGCCGCGTGCGACCTTGAACTCGTTTTGCGTGGCGGTGGCGGTATCGACCCGCTCCTTAGCGCGGGCAACCTCTGCCTTGGCATCCTCGATGGTCTTCTTGAGCGAGGCCGAGTCCGCCTCCTCGAGCGAAGCCTGATCGCGCAGACGTGCGGCCCAATCTGACGCGCGCTCCAGCAGGGCCGAATAGCGTTCGTGCATGGGGTCGACGCGCAGGCGCAGCAGCTCGAGCGAGCGCGAAGCCTGGCGTGTTCCGCGGATACGACGGTCGATGCCCTCAAGACGATGCTCCAGGTCGGGTACGCGGCCCTTCAGCGAACGCAGGCGTTCGCTCGTCTGGGCTAGGCGAACCTTGGCGTCGGCGAGTTTGCCGGCAGCCTCGGAATCGTCACGGCGAACGCGGTCGAGTTCGTCGTTGGCCTCGGCAATCTGCAAGCCCAGATCGCTTGCATGCGCGCGGGCCTCGTCACGCGAACGGGTGAGCTCGTCAACGCGCGGGCGCGCGGCGCGAACGGCCTCGGAGGCCTGCTCGCGGCGCTTGGAGATACGCACGCGCTCGACCTCGGCATTGTTGGCGCTTTGCTCCAGGCGGCCGATCTCGGACAACAGGGAGCGGCGCTCGCCCTCAAGACGGGCGATCTCGCCGGCGGCATCGCCCTCGGCGGCACGCGCCTCCTCAACGGCCGCATTGGCCTCGACGACCTGATCCGACACATGCTCAAACACAGCAGCCAGATCGGGCTCCAGGCCCTCCAGCTCACGAATGCGACGCTTGCGCTCCAAAGCACCCGAAGCCTCGCCGGCGTCGAGCCCCACACGCACCAGGCCGCCGCAGGCGACGCGGGCGCCATCAGGGGTCACGTAAGTCACGCCGTCAACGACCGGCGCCGACAGAGCGGCAGCAAGATCGTCCACGACGTAATAACCGCCGAGCAGCGCCTCAACGACGGGACCGTAGCCTGCGCGCACGGACAGACGATCGACCAGACGCGTACCGGCAGCGCCCTCGGCGGCAGCAGAGCCACTCACGCCGCGCGCCATCAGCAGCGCCTCGCCCGAAGCCTTCTTTTGGTCCAAAGCCGCACGACCGGCGCGCTCAAGCGTAGCGGCATCATCAAACAAAAGAGCATCGATATCGCCGGCAAGTAGTTGCTCAACCAGGCCCTCAAGCTCACGAGGGGCGTCGAGCACGTCGCCCAGACGGCCTGAGACATCGTCGCCCAGCGCGCCCACCAGACGGCTCACCAGCGGCGAGCTGTCTGCCATGCGGGCATCGAGCTTCTTTTGGCTGGCAAGCTCCGAGCGCACCTCGGACAGCTTGTTGCGCGCCTCGCTCTCACGATTACGCAAGTCCTTCAGGGCTGCACGGGCGACCTCGGTGGCCTCGCGCGCATCGTTCTGGGCCTGACGAGCCGCCTCAAGGGCACTCTCAAGCTCCTCAGCACGGTCGCGACGGCTATCAAGCGATGCTGTAACCTCCTCGAGCTGTTCATCAATCTGCTCCAGGCGCGAGGCGTACATGTTGTCCTCGACCTCGGCGTTGCTCAGCGAGTCCTTCACCTTGGCGAGTTCGAGCGCCGCGTTATCGGCCACACGCTGCACATCGCGTTGCTCACGCGTAAGCTGCGAAATCTGATTGTCGAGCGCCACGCGCCGCTCGTGGAGCTCAGCGGCGGCAGGACCAGCGGCGTCAACGTCCTCCTGGGCCTGCATGTGCGCGCCGGTCACTTCCTCAAGCTGCGCACGTGCATCCTCGAGCTCCTCGACCACGCGACGACGCTGATGCTCGGAGCTCGAGATCTGGCCGCGCATGTCGGACAGGCGCGACACCATATTGTGGCCCTTTTCCTCGAGCAGGCGCATATCGGAGTTAATGCGACCGACCACGTCTTGCATATGGCGGCGCTGCTCGCCCAGATCGCCCACAAACAGGCCCTTTTCCTCGAGCATGACCTGGAACTTCTCGAGCTCGCGTTCCTTTTCGCCCAAGCGGTACTGCGCAAGCTCAAGCTCGGCAGCACCCTCCTTGGAGCGGCTCTCCAAGTCGTTCCACTGCGACTGCAGCGAACGAAGCTCGTCGACGGCCAGCATCTGCGTAAGCTCGTTCGCGCGCGAGGACAGCTCTTTGTACTTGCGCGCGCGATCGACCTGACGCTCCAGCGGCCGCAGCTGACGGGCGATCTCCTTATTGATGTCGCGGGCACGGGTCAAGTGCTCGTCCATCGAATTAATCTTTTTGAGCGCACGCTCCTTGCGGCGCTTGTGCTTGGAGATGCCGGCGGCCTCCTCGATGAGGGCACGGCGCTCCTCGGGGCGGCTCTGCAAAATGGCGTCGAGCTTGCCCTGGCTGATGATGGAATGCGTATCCTTGCCCAAGCCCGAATCGTGCAGGATGTCCTGAATGTCCATCAGGCGGCACGGACTCGAGTTGATGAGGTACTCGCTTTCGCCCGAGCGATACATACGACGGGTGATGGCGACCTCGTCAAAGTCGACGGGCAGCATATGGTCCGAGTTATCGAGCACCAGCGTGACCTCGGCGACACCCACCGGCTTGCGCGCTGACGAGCCCGAGAAGATGACATCCTCCATGGCCTGGCCGCGCAGCTGCTTGGCGCTCTGCTCGCCCAGGACCCACAGAATCGAGTCAGAGATGTTCGATTTTCCCGAGCCGTTGGGACCGACGATGACGGTCAGGCCCGGCTCAAACGTCATATGGGCGCGGTCGGCAAACGACTTGAACCCTTTGAGCGTGAGGGACTTGAGATACACGGTTCCTCGCTTAAACAGGCTTCTTGTTGAGAATCACGCCGTTGGTGGTGTAGCCCATGCGGTCAAGTGCCTCGAGTGCAGCGGCTCCCTCGGCTTCCTTCTTTGAGGAGCCGGAGCCGCGACCCTGGCGAATACCATCGATCAACACCACAGCGGTAAAGGTGGGCGCATGCGCCGGGCCCTCGGAGCCAACGAGCTTATACGCGGGAGGCTCATGGCCGTCTGCCTGCACGCACTCCTGCAAGAACGACTTGGGGTTCGCAGGATGCTCGGCACGCTCAGAGGCCAAATGGGGCTTAAGCGTACGGTGGATAAACTCCGCCGCCGCATCCCAGCCAGCATCCAGATACAGCGCGCCCACGAGCGACTCATAGACGTTCTCGAGCGCCGAATGCAGGCCGCGCGCACCGGTACCGGTCTCGGAGGCACCAAAGATGATGATGTCGTCGATGCCCAACTCGTGAGAAACCTCGGACAGCGTGGCGCCCGAGACAAGCGACACCTTCAGGCGCGTGAGCTTGCCCTCGTCAAACTCCGGATAGGACTCAAAGAGCGAACGGGCGACGACGGCGCCCAAAATGGAATCGCCCAAGAACTCAAGGCGCTCATAGCTGGCAGAAACCGGCTGGCCCTCGACTGCCGAGGGATGCGTAAGCGCCGCGCGCAGCAGTACCTTATTATTGAACTCGTGGCCCAGGATTTCCTGGGCACGCGTAAGTCGTTCAGACAAAGCCAAGACCTAGGCCTCCCTGGCGTGTTCGATCGCGTCGACGGCGTCGGCGACAGAGTTGAGCGAGAGCAGAGTCTCGTCATCGATCTCGAGGTTGAACTCGTCCTCGATAGCCGTAACCAGCTGCAGGCGCTCGAGCGAGTTGGCATCGAGATCGTCAAAGGTGGTCTCATCGCTAATTTCGGCAACATCGACGCCCAGAACGTCAGCAGCGACCTCGGCGATCTTGTCGAAGATTTCGGAGCGATCCATAGCGCTTCCTCTCATAGTGAATGAATACCAAAAGAATGGTACCGCCCGGGCGGTACCAAGACACGGTTCTGATTCTACCCCACGAAGCAGGCCGCGAGGCACATAACAGCGCTCTAACTCGCTCTTACAAAACGATGCCGTCCATGGAGTTGGCGACGTTCTCGACCAGCCCCGCGCGCACGGCTTCGGCCGCCGCGAGCGTACCGTTTTTAACAGCCTCGACCGAGGTGGCGCCATGGCCGATTAGGACCACGCCACGCAGGCCCAAAAGAATCGCACCGCCCTTGGCATCACCAGAGAGCTTGGCCTTAATCTCGCGCATCTGCTTTTTGATGAGCAGCGCGGCGATCTTGGTGCCGAGCGAGGCCATAAAGGCACCCTTGAGTTCCTGCAGCAAAAACTTGGCAGCGCCCTCGGTGGCCTTGAGCGCAATATTGCCCGACATGCCATCGGCAACGACGACATCGAAATTGCCCGAGGTGAGGTCGGTGCCTTCGCAGTTGCCCACAAAGCCGGGAACGGCGGCTTTCATGGCCGGGAAGCAGGCCTTGGTAAAGTTGGAGCCCTTCTCGTCCTCGGTGCCGTTGGCAAGCAGGCCCACGCGGGGATGCTCGATGCCCAGGACGACGCGGGCATAGGCGCTACCCATCTGGGCAAAACGTACCATATCGTCAACCTCGACATCGGGGTTGGCGCCCATATCGCACAGCACCGTCAGACCGCCGGCGCGATTGGGCAGCGCATTGGTCAGACAGGGACGCACCGGCTGCTTCTTGCCTTCGGCCATATATCTAAACGGCGTCACATAGGCGGTGGCGGCAGCGGTCATGGCACCGGTCGAGCCGGCGGAGAAGAACGCGTCCGCGTTGCCCTTTTTGATGGCGCGGCAGGCAAGCACGATCGACGATTTACGCTTGGTCATCACGGCGCGAATGGGATTGTCATCCATGGCGATAACGTCGGGTGCCTCAAGAGCCTCAACACGTGCATGGGAAGCAGCAAAGGGATTGACGATTTCAGCGGGGCCAGCTGCCAAGACCTCGATATCGGGATCGGCGGCAAGCGCAGCCTCGATACCATCGAGAACAACCTGAGGTTTCTCGTCTCCGCCCACAACGTCTACACAAACGCGAACGTTACTCATATACATGCTCCTTATACAAAAATGGCCGACTCATTGAGCCGGCCATTGTGGTTCCATTTGGAACGGCATCGCATCCAGAGTATACCGTTACTCGGTAACGATAACCTCGCGGTCCTTGTAGAAACCGCAGCTGGGGCACACGTGGTGCGGAAGCTTGACAGCGCCGCAACGGGGGCACGTGGACTGAGCCGCAGCCGAAATCTTCATGTTGGCGGAACGACGGGTGTGAGTGCGGATACGACCCTGCTTTTGTTTAGGTACGGGCATAGTGACCTTCCTTATGAACTATCCAGTGTGGCGATTACGCGCAAGTAGCGATACTACCACAGTTTTACTCATCGAGCTTGAGATTCTTCAATGCTGCAAATGGATTTTCCGTGGCAGCGGCCCATTCTGCCTCTGCCTGTGCGGCGCAATCGCATTGCTCGACGTTGAGATTGCAACCGCAAGTGGGACACAGACCGCGGCAATCGGGCTTGCAGAGCACCACAAACGGCGTGTCCATGACGACCGCGTCGTTGATGGGCTCACCCAGATCGACGATGCGGTCCTCACCCAGGAGCTCGTAGCCGTCCTCGAAGGCCTCGGGATCCTCGGGCTCCTCGAAGAGGTAGAACTCCTCGATCTCGCCGGCGATATCAAACGAAGCGGGCTCCAGGCAACGGTCGCACTCGCCGGTGGCGTGCGCGCGGACCATGCCCGTGAGCAAGACACCGGTACCGGCATTGGTAAAGACAACGTCGTAGTCGATGCCGTCCTGTAGCTGGTACTCCTTCTCGCCCACCGTGTAGGTGGCGACATCGACCTTGCCGGTCAACGGATACGAATCTCCGGGAAACTCAAGCTGCTCGGAAAGATCGACGGTAACGCTCGGGAACTCAGCCATTACCACTGACCATTCTGTTGGGCGGCACCCTCGTTGAGCTGCTGACGGCAACGGGTAACGGTGCCGGTCAGGCTCTTGAGGTTCTCCTCCAGATGCGTAAAGACCTGCTCTGCATAGTCCTCGGCAGCATAACGCGTCTCGCGCTCGTACTGCTGGGCACGATCGCGGATGTCGTCGGCCTGCTGCTGGGCTAAGCGGACGATCTCCTGCTCACCGGCAATGGTGAGGGCCTGCTGCTGAGCGTCGGCGATGATGGAATCGGCCTGGGCGGCGGCGGAAGCCATAAGCTCCTCGCGCTCCTTAAGGATACGGCGGGACTTCTGCCACTCCTCGGGATAGCTCATGCGGATCTCGTCGAGGATGTTGAAGAAGACGTCGGCGTCGATAACCTTCATCTGGGCGTTCTTGCCGAACGGCGTCTTAGCCTCTTCGATGAGCCCCTCGAGCTCGTCGACAAGACTCACGATCCTGTCGCCAGGAAAATTCTCGCCCGGCATCCGGTCTCCTTTCATAGGTAACATATCATCGTGTTAGTTTACCACATGCCACCAGGCATTAAAAAACGTCACGAAAAGCGATGTTTGAGCGCCTTGACCACATTGGACGGAACAAAATTAGAGACGTCGCTACCGAGCGAGGCAATCTGGCGAACCACCGAGCTCGAGATATAGCCGTACTGCGGCGCACTCATGACAAAGATGGACTCCAGCTCGTTATCCAGGCGGTAGTTGAGGTCGGCCTGCTGCAGCTCGTACTCAAAGTCGGTCATGGCACGCAGGCCCTTGACCACGGCTCCTGCTCCCTGTTCGCGGGCAAAATCGACCAAGAGCCCGGTGAAGGGCAGCACCTCGACGCCGTCAATATCACCGAGCGCTTCACGGGCCAGCGCCACGCGCTCGTCGAGCATAAACGTGGTGCCGACGCCGTTTTTGCCCTGCGACTCGGCAACGGCCACGATCACGCTGGGAAAGATGCGACGGGCGCGGCGAATGACGTCGATATGGCCAAACGTGATGGGATCGAAGGTGCCCGGGACGATTACGCGGTTGATGGTGTCATTCATGGGCGTCCTCCAAAGGCGCATCCTCGTCATTGTCGCTGTCGTCGGCGTTGTCGGCCTCATTCGTGGCCGACCAGCGCAGCAAGTCAACCGAAGTTATGCCGTAGCGCTTCTCGCGCACGGTATCAAAAGCGGTCGGGTGAGCGCCCGTATCGGCCGCGGCGTGCTCAAAGAGCGCATAGGCGCCCTGCGCCAGCAAGCCTTGCTGAGCTAGGTTTTGCAGCAGCTCCTCGACCGGCTCAGCACCAAAAGCATAGGGCGGGTCGAGCAGAACCAGGTCAAAGGGACCGCCCGGCACGCGGCCGCGCGAAGCGCTTGCCAGCACGTCGCCGCCCACCACGCGCCAGCGCGCACGGTCGCGGCAGAGCGACTCGATATTCTTGGTAATCAGACGAGCAGCGTTGCGATCGATCTCGAACGTGGTGAGCGAGCGGGCACCGCGCGAGAGCATCTCAATGCCCAAGGCGCCGGAGCCGCCAAAGGCGTCCAGCACGCGGACCTCGTCCAGATCGAAGTCGAATGCCGACATGACCATAGATGCGCACGCCTCGCGCACGCGATCGGTCGTGGGGCGGGTGACATCGCGACCACGGGGCTCCTCGATCTTACGACCGCGCCATTCGCCGCCGATGATTCTCATCCTCCGCTGACCTCCTTAAAGATGTGTCGATACCGCATGGCGACCGCATCGCGTAGAGGGCGCGTCGCCACGGAGTCAAGGTTGCAAGCATACCGCAAGAGCTCGACCGCGTCCAAATGGGCCCACTCGATCAATTCCTCGTCGGCATCGAGGTCAACAAAGCGCAAGGTCACGCCGCCATGCTGACGGTAACCCAGGATTTCGCCCTCGTGGCGCAGACGCAGGTCCATCTGGGCGAGCGTAAAGCCGTCCGAGGTCTTCTCGAGCGACTGGAGGCGGTCTTGAGCCGCCGACGCGCCGCCGTTGCCCTTGGAGTGCGTCATGACCAGGCACGTGCCCGACACGCTGCCGCGGCCTACGCGCCCGCGCAGCTGGTGCAAGGCCGCCAAACCAAAGCGCTCGCCGTTCTCGATGACCATGACGGTGGCGTTGGGCACGTCAACGCCCACCTCGACTACCGTGGTCGAGACGAGCACATCGATCTCGCCACGCTTAAAGGCATCGATGACCCGGTCCTTCTCCCCCGCCGGCATGCGGCCGTGAAGACGCTCGATGGAAAGCCACGGTAATGCCAGACGAAGGCGATCGAGCTCGGTCGCCGTGTCATGCAACGGCACGGGCACGGTCACGCGGCCTTCGTCGTCGCGAGCGATGCCGGGTACGTCTTCGAGCTCATCGGCCGAATCGCTCGACTCCACGAGCGGACAGATCACGTAGGATTGCTGCCCCTTTTCGTGCGCCTCGCGAATGGCGCCATAGGCCAGGTCGCGACTCGACTCGGTGAGGACGCGCGTCTCAACGCCGGCACCCGGAACGGGACGATGGCGGATGATGCTCGTATCCAGGTCGCCGTACACCGAAAGCGCCAACGTGCGCGGGATCGGCGTGGCAGTCATGACCAGCAAGTCGGCACCCGGGCCTTTTGCGCGTAGAGCGTTACGCTGGCCCACGCCAAAGCGGTGCTGCTCGTCGATCACCACAAGCGACAAATGCTTGAACGTGACGGTCTCCGAAAGCACCGCATGGGTACCAAAGAGCACGTCGAGCTCGCCAGACTGGAGCCGCGAATGAATCTGTTCACGCTCGGCCGCTGACGTGGCGCCCGTCAGGAGCGCCCAGGTCATGCCAGCCTGTGAGAGCAAGGGGCCGGTCTTATCGGCATATTGACGCGCCAGCACGCCCGTGGGCGCCATAACGCAGGCCTGAGTGCCGCTATCGGCCGCAACCGCCAACGCGCAGGCGGCAACGGCGGTCTTACCGGTACCGACGTCGCCCAGCAGCAGACGGTTCATCACGCGACCGCCATCGCACATGTCATGCAGGATGTCTTGAAATGCAGCCTCCTGCTCATCGCTCAGCGAAAACGGCAGGGCCTGTTTAAGCGCAGTCAAATGCTCGCCCGCGGCATGCGCATAAGGCACCACGTCGACCATACCGTCATCGTTGCGCAGACGCAGCGCGAGCTGCAAGTAGAGACACTCCTCGTAGGCAAGACGCCGGCGCGCGATGTCGCGCTCGGCCATGCTCGAGGGAAAGTGGATCGAGCGCAGCGCACGGGCATTGCTCATGAGCTTCCGCTTTGCGCGCAGCGGCGCGGGAATGGGATCGAACGGATTGACAGCCACTTCGAGCGCACCGCTCACGATACGGCGCATCCACGCCTGGCTCACGCCGTCACTCACGTAATGGACCGGCAGAATGGTGCCCGCGGCACGCCCGCCGTCGAGCTTTTCGAAATGCGGAGAGGCCATCTGCTTAAAGCCGTAGGCAAACTCGACCTTACCCATCACGGCCAGGCGGTCGCCCTGCTTAAACTGCTGGGCAATCCAGGGCTGACGGAAAAAGGCGACTTGCAGCACGCCCGTCTCGTCCACCAGCGAGACCTCGGTCACCTGCATACGCGGGCGGGGCTGCTTTTGGACGACACGATCGACCGTGGCGATAATCGTGCACACGGTCCCGATGGGCGCCATCTCGATGGACCACGAGCGAGTGAAGTCCAGGTAGCGATGAGGAATATGGAGAAGGAGGTCCCCCACCGTCCGAATTCCCAGACGGCGAAGGGCCTCCTCACGTTTACCCGAAACATATTTGAGTCGCGCGATATCCTCGTCGAGCGCATTGCTCTGGGCAAAGCGCTCCGAGACGCGCGGCACGGAGCACAGCTCGGACATGGGCAGATGCCTACTCGATCGAGAAGATCACGGGATAGAGCGGCTGCTCGCCACGATGGGCATCAATCTCCAGGTCGGGCTGAGCCTCCTCGATGGCGTCGACGATCTCCTGGAAGGCCTCATCGGACAGCTCCTCGCCGGCCAGAATCGTCAGCGCGTCGCCCTCCTCTTCCTCCTGCATGCGGTTGATGCAGTCGAGCGTGACCTGCTTCACGTCGGAGCCGACCACGTCGATGGAGCCGGCGATGATACCCATGACGTCACCGGAGTGAATCGGAGAGCCGTCAGAGGCGCTGGAATCGCGCACGGCACGGGTGACCTCGCCATCGCGAACCTCGCTGATGGCGTCGACCATGGCGGCAACGGCGTCCTCGAGCTCGGAATCGGGCAGGACTGCGAACAGCGCGGAGAACGCCTGCGGGACGGTCTTGGTGGGAACGACGGCGACCTTCTTGTCGGTGCAGGCAGAAGCTGCGGCCTCGGCAGCCATGCGGATGTTGCCGTTATTGGGCAGGATGATGACCGAGGTCGCGTTGACCTGGTCGACGGCGCCCAGCAGATCGGCGGTCGAGGGGTTCATGGTCTGGCCACCCGAGACGATCACGTCAACGCCAAGGGACTTGAGGATGTCGGCCTCGCCCGAACCGGCGGCAACGGCGACAAAGCCCAGCGCCTTGGCGGGCTCGGCCGCCTTTTCCTGGTCCTCATGAATCTTCGCGGTACGGTCGTGGGCCTCCATCTCCATGTTGTGGATAAAGACCTCGTAGATCTGACCGAGCTGCAGCATGTGCTCGAGCACCAGGTTGGGGGTGTTGGAGTGCACGTGGATCTTGTAGTCGGGGTAGGCACCCACGAGCAGTTCGCAGTCGCCCATGGACCCCAGAAACTTAAGGCACTCGTCCTCGTCAAAGGGAGCGTCGGCCTTAAAGAGGAACTCGTTGCAGTAGCGGAACTCCGAGCCCTCCCAGTCGTCGTTGGCCTCGATCTCAACGCGACCAAGGGCCGCGTCACGGGCAGAGCCAGCGGAATCAAACGTGGCGGAGAAATCCTCGACAACGGTGCTGCGGCCAAGAGCGGCGGCAACAAAGTTCTCCAAGAAGATGGCAAAGCCAAAGGCGCCGGAGTCGACAACGCCGTTCTCCTTGAGGACGGGCAGCAGGTCGGGCGTGCGGGCGACGGACTGGTAGGCCTCGACGACGATGGCATCGAGTGCGTCCTCGGCCGAGAACTTCTTCTTTTCGCACTCGTCAGCCTTGGTCGAGACATCACGCAGCACCGTGAGGATCGTCCCCTCGATGGGCTTACGGACGGCCTGGAAGGCGACCTTGACGGCGCGACGGAACGCATAGGCGATGTTGGCAGACGTGATGGGCTCATCGGCAGAGACGAGACCCTCGGCAACACCGCGCAGGATTTGCGAGGTGATGACGCCGGAGTTGCCGCGGGCACCCATCAGGGAGCCGTGGGTGATGGCGCCGGCGATGGCCTCCATATCGGCATCGGCGGGAAGGGCGGAAAGCTCCTTGGTCACCGAGGCGAGCGTGAGCGACATGTTGGTGCCGGTGTCGCCGTCGGGTACGGGAAAGACGTTGAGCTTGTTGATCTCCTCGGCCTTGTCAGAAACGGCAGCCGCAGCGATCGGAAAACAGGTGCGAATGGTCTTTGCAATCATGGGTATTTGAATCTCCGTTTTCGGATGCTAGTTCAGACGGCTCTTGAGCGCGTCGATGTGAATGCCGATCTTAAGGCTGGCGGGATCGATCTGGGCGATCTCCTGCAGGGTAAAGGCAACGGAGCTCGAAAGATTGTGGCAGACGGACTTCATGTTGACGCCATTCTCGAGCACGACGTGAAGATCGACCGTAAGGCCGTTCTCGTCGGCGGAGACAAGCACGCCCTTGCGGAGGCGCTGGCCGGCAAGCAGGCGCACGCTCTCGGCGCCCTGGAGCTGTTCGGCCATACCGACGACGCCGTAGCACGTCATCGCGGCATAACCGGCAATATCGGCAATAACGTCGTTCGAGACGCTCAGGCTGCCGTTAATGGTCTCAGACACAAGAATCTCCTTATCTGGTGCTCGCGGCACCATCTCGTGGGAGCAATCATTGCAATATTCTACAACGACCGCGCCATGTTGATGTGGTGGGTCGCGGGATTACATCCTCGACACGAAATGTTGATATGGCAACGTTCGCGCCAGACGATCGCGGTATGAAAAAACCCGCCGCATAAGCGACGGGTTTTACAACCTGGCTCCCCGGGTAGGACTCGAACCTACAACAGCGCGGTTAACAGCCGCGTGCTCTACCATTGAGCTACCGAGGAATTTAAAAGCCCAGCGGAATGGGCTGAGAAATTCTGGCTCCCCGGGTAGGACTCGAACCTACAACAGCGCGGTTAACAGCCGCGTGCTCTACCATTGAGCTACCGAGGAATAGGTGCGTGCTCTCAAGCAACGAAGTTTATTATACGGACGATTGGGCGAAGGGCAAGAACTTTTTTAAGAAATTTTCCGACCTAGTCATTGGGGACGTTCTTAAACGACTAGTCATTCAAGAACGTCCCCAACGACTACATGAAAGCGCCCTCAAGCGGATGTGCTTGAGGGCGCCTCTTGCTTGACTAGCTTTCGATGTAGTCTTTCAGCTTGCTCGAGCGGCTCGGGTGGCGGAGCTTGGCCAGGGTCTTGGACTCGATCTGGCGGATACGCTCGCGCGTGACGCCAAACTCGCGACCGACTTCCTCGAGCGTGCGGGGATGTCCGTCAACGAGACCAAAGCGCAGCTCGATAACCTTGCGCTCACGATCGGCAAGCGAATCGAGCACCTGGGTGAGCTGCTCCTGCAGCATGGAGAAGCTGGCGGCATCGGGCGGAACGATAGCCTGGGAGTCCTCGATGAAGTCGCCCAGCTGGGAATCCTCTTCCTCACCGATCGGGGTCTCGAGCGACACAGGCTCCTGCGAAATCTTCTGGATCTCGCGGACGCGGTCGGCGCTCATGTCCATCTCAGCACCGATCTCCTCAGGGGTCGGGTCGCGACCCAGATCCTGGAGGAGCTGGCGTTGCACGCGGACGAGCTTGTTGATGGTCTCAACCATGTGCACGGGAATACGGATGGTACGGGCCTGGTCGGCAATAGCGCGCGTAATGGCCTGACGGATCCACCACGTGGCGTACGTGGAGAACTTAAAGCCCTTCTGGTAGTCGAACTTCTCGACGGCACGGATCAGACCGAGGTTACCCTCCTGGATCAGATCCAGGAACAGCATGCCACGGCCGACATAGCGCTTGGCGATGGAGACGACCAGACGCAGGTTTGCGCTAATGAGCGCCTGCTTGGCCTCAAGACCAACGTTCTCGATACGCGTAAGACGACGCATCTCGGAGCGTGTGAGTTCAATCTCGCCTGCATCGGCAGCCTCGAGCTTCTCGGTAGCCTCGAGACCGGCC
>CABVBR010000019.1 GCA_902496645.1 uncultured Collinsella sp. | reverse complement strand
TTAAGTGGCCTTCGGCTCGTGCGGAACTCACGATAAACCTTATGCCCCGCCCCTCCGGAGCCACACGGGAGCCAGGTTAACTAATTCGGTCCCGGCATTCAGAAAAGTCATTGCAGCAAAATGGCGATGCGGCTAGGAACGTGGGCATGGTTTTCGCTGCGCGCACGGGTCCCCTGGGGAGCACCGTGCATTTTTGGGAGTATTCAGCAGGCCAGGGTGGCTGCATACGCGCCGGACATACCTTATTGGTCCCTAGAACGCCTTCAGCGGGCGGTTTTGGTCGGTGGGCAGACCCCGTTGGGACAAATGGGCGTACTTCGCGCCGTACCGGAGCCCAAAATGACGTCAATCTCCGTAACGTTACTCAGCCGCAGCGGCACCGGCAGAGCTCGCGGTGCTGAATACTCCGTTTTTTTGCACGGCCCAGGCGGGGGTACATCAGGGCCGGAAAGAACATCTCAGCTTTTTTATGCAATCTGTAATGTGAAGTATGCAAAACACATGAGGTTGCACTGCTGATGTCCAAATTGAACGCACGGAGCAGCAGTACCTCAACCCCGCGCCCAAATCCAACAGAGCAGGGACGCTCATGGCGGATCCCCACCGAAACGCAAACGCGGCTCGAGCGCCATCCCAAAATAGGCTGCATGAGCCGCGTTTAACGGTACGACATGAATATCAGCGCTCGTAAATCAAGTTGCCTGCCAGGTAGGTGGCCTGAACCTTGGTGGCTTGGAGTTCTTGGGGGTCGATGGTGAGTGGGTTTTGGTCCAGGACTACCAGGTCGGCGTATTTGCCGGGCTCTAGGCTGCCGAGGTTTTGCTCGTCGCCCGCTGCATAGGCGCTGCCCAGGGTGTAGTTGCGCAGGGCTGTTGCTGCATCGATGCGCTCGCTCGGCAGCCAGCCGCCCTCGGGCCAGTGACTTTTGGGGTCCTGGCGCGTGATAGCCGTGTAGAGCACGTTCATGCTGGTAACGGGCGTGATAGGGCTGTCAGTACCGAAGGCTTGGCGGATGCCGCGCTGCTTATAGGTTGCAAACGGCCACATGATGCGGCTGCGCTCCAAGCCCAGGTCGCGCTCCGGACCACCTGGGTCGAGCGTGATATGGCAGGGCTGGCTCGAGGCAACGACGTTAAGCTGGCGTAGACGATCGATGTCCTCGGGCAAGAGGTTCTCCAGATGCTCGAGCGTGTTATGACCGTGCTGGGGCAGGCCGTACAGCTCTGCCGCCTCCTCAAAGATATCGAGCGCGGCATGGATGGCACCGTCGCCGATGACGTGGATGCGCACGGTGTGGCCGCGCTCCGCGGCCGCCAGAACTAGCTTGCGCATGCGCTCGGCGGGAACCGTCAGACGGCCCTGGTCGCCCGGGAAGCGCGGATTGGTATAGGGCTCGGTGAGATACGCCGTGTGTTCGCTCGACACGCCGTCGAAGAACTGCTTAAAGCCCGGTGCCGAGAGCAGCACATTGTTCGCGTAACGTGCCTGCAGCTCTTCCAAGTGCGACTGGTCATCCAGCAGCGTGGGGAACAGATGGGCTCGGATGCCCAACTTGCCGGCTGCCTGCAGTTTGTCGTAGACGTCGTCGCGGATAAAATCGCAGCCCGGCATGGGCATGAGCGACATATCGCATATCGAGGTGATGCCCTGCTCGGCCATACGCCTCATTTGATCGGCGTAAGCGCTTGCGATGCGATCCTCGCCCAGCCACTCAAGGCAGCGCGGTAGCAGCTGCATGGCAGCCGCCTCGTGAGCAATGCCCGTGAGCTCGCCGTTTGCGTCCTTGTCGTAGCTGCCGCCCGCTGGCGGCTCGCTGTCGCGCGTGACGCCGAGCGCCTCGAGTGCGCGGCTGTTGAGCCAAAGCGTGTGCCCGTCACCCGAATACATAACGCAGGGGCGATCGGGGAATGCCGCATCGAGCGACGCCTTGGTAGGATGCTCGGGCGGGTCCCAACGGTAGTCGCGCCAGCCCTGAGTCACAACCCAAGCGTCGTCGGGCAGGTCCTGGGAAAACTCGAGCGCGTGTTGCACCAGCGCCGCCTCGGACGTGCCCATATCCATGAGCATGTACGGCGAGGAGCCAACCGAAGTATGGAAGAAATGCAGGTGCGCATCGTGGAAACCGGGGCAGACAAACTGCTCGCCGTAGTCGATAACCGGCGTGGCGGCAGGCGCGGCGGCAATCACGTCATCGGGCGCACCGACTGCGACGATACGGTCGCCTGCGATGGCAATCGCCAGCTCGCGGGCGGTATCGATGCCGTCTTGCGCGGTAAAGACGTTCTTGGAGCGGATAATCCGATCGATATGTTGCATGGGCATCCCCATCTCTGGCAGGAAATTCAACACCCCCGAGTGTACTCCCCCGCCCTTGTAACAAAACCCCAAGCGGCAAACGGCAACTTTACCAGCCCTAGCGGCAGGTGGCATACTGGAGAGAGCCTGTACGATTTTGCGATCAACCCAGCAAGGAGCAAATCGACCATGACGAAGACCAAGGCACAGCAGATTATGGCGGCGACCGAGGTGCGAGCGGCTGACGACGTCACCGCAGCCATCCAAGATATCGCTACCGAGTTTGAACCCTATATCATCAAGCAGCGCCGGCACTTCCATAAGCACCCGGAGCTGAGCCTTGCCGAGGAGCGCACGACCTCCGACATCGCCAACCAGCTCGACGCCATGAATATCCCCTACGAGCGTCCCCTCAAGACGGGCCTGGTGGCGACCCTTCGCGGCACCGCGCCGGATGCCTACCACGAGGACGGCACGCCACGCCGCCGCATCCTGCTGCGCGCCGACATCGACGCCCTGCCCGTCACCGAGCAGACCGGCGAGGAGTTTGCCAGCGTCAACGAGGGCTGCATGCACGCCTGCGGCCACGACTGCCACATCGCCATGATGCTCGGCACGCTGCAGATCCTGCGCCATATGACCGACGACATCCACGGCGAAGTCCGCATCGTGTTCCAGCCCAGCGAGGAAAACGGCCAGGGCGCCAAGCTCATGATCGGCACGGGCGTGCTCGACGGCGTCGATGGCGCCTACGCCGCGCACATCTGGAGTGAGGTCGACGCCGGCACCGTGAGCTGCGAGCCCGGACCGCGCATGGCCAATACCGACTGGTTCCGCATCGACGTCCGCGGCACCTCGTGCCACGGCGCCATGCCCCAGCGCGGTCACGACGCCGTTATGGTTGCCGCCGAGATCGTCAACGCTCTGCAGACCATCGTTTCGCGCGAGATCAGTCCCTACGAGCCGGCCGTCATTACCGTCGGCGAGCTGCACGGCGGCACCGCGCGCAACGTTATCGCCGGCACGGCCTACCTCGCCGGCACGGTGCGCACCTACGGCGATTCGACCCACGAGGAAATGCCGGAGCTCATGCGCCGCATCGTGGAGCATACCGCGGCCGCCTTGGGCGCCGAGGCAGAGCTCACCGACTACACCATCGCCAATTACAAGGTCGAAAACGATGCCGCCTCGAGCGAGCGCTGCCGCCAAGCAGTAATCAAATGCCTGGGCCCCACCGGTCAAGGTCATTACCGCGGCACGCTTTCGGGCGAGGATTTTTCGGAGTACCTGCGCCGCGTACCGGGCGTGCTCGCCTTTGTAGGTACGCGCAACCCCAAGATTGGCGCCACGTACGCCCAACATTCCTGCTTCTACAAGATCGACGAGACTGTGCTGGCAAAGGGCTCCATGGTGGCCGCCCAATATGCCATCGACTTTTTGGCCGAGCCCACACAAGAAGAGCTCGACGGCCCCACGATTGCCGCGGTCGCCGAGACCAATCCCGACCTGGCAGCCAAACTGCGCTCTGCCAAGGCCACGGCCGCCGAGGCCCGCGACGCCATGCACGATGCCCGAACGGCTCGCCATGCCGCGATCAAGGGCATCCACGACGCACGCGCTGCTGCACGCCGCGAGGAGAAACACGACGAGTAGTCGTCACACCCATCCATAACAGCCTGGCTAAAGCAGAGCGGGGGCGGACGTATCGAAACGTCCGCCCCCGCTCATTCTTCAAGCGCTATTTCTACCATTTCTACCCCGTCCCCAAATGGCAGACGGCGTGGCTACTCGTCCTGAGGCTCCTCGTCGGAGCTTGGCTCGGACGCCGACTCAGGTGCAGGTGCAGGTGCCGGCTCAGGCTCAGGCTCAGATGCCGTCTCAGACTCGGGCGCCGGTTCAGGCTCGGGCGCCGGCTCAGGCTCGGGCGCGGGAACAGGTGCAGGTGCCGGCGAAGCATCCGGAGCACCGTGACCCGAAGGGTCAGCCTTCTTCTCAAACGGCAGCACAAAAGTCAGGACGTCGTCCTTGTCCTCGTCGGCCCACTCGCTTGCGTAGCGCGCGACCCAATAGCCAACGGCACGGTGCTTGAGCATCTTGCCAAAGACCGTGAGGAATACCGTGACAAACGCCGTCAGCACCAAGAACAATACGAGCGTGATGCCACCGCCGGTAACAAGCGCCTCAATAGCCGTAGGACGGTAGTAGTAGCTATACATACCGACAGAGGCAATGGTGCCAAAGACGAACGTCAGGATCCAGGTGACAACGTTGGCGACCAGGCCCGTCAAAAACTCGGGAAGGAACGAAGCGCAGAACAGTTTGGTCTTGTTGTGCTTAAAGGCCGCCCAGACCTTGTCGAGCGAAAACGCGCTCTCCACACGACCGGTCACCGCAAAGCGCATCACGGCGATGTCGGCGAACATCTTAAAGAAGACCCCCAGGACCGCCGTGGCAATCATAGCCAGGACAAGCAGGCCAAGCGAGCCAAACAGCGCAGCCTCGAGCGCATAAGAGCCGTAATACGAATACGAGCCCGCGGCGCCAATTACCACGCTCTCCACCAGCGAAAGCACTACACCGATAACGGGAATGGCAGCGATAACCTCGAGCACGACCGAAATAACGCTCGAAAAGACTCCGAGGCCAAACGACGTGGAACGCATGAGTGGACGATCCATACCGTCATCAACCTTGAGCGACAGATCGCGACCCCACTCAATACCAAAGCCGGAACCACACACGCTCGCAATGCAAGCTGCCAAAAAGCCGATGGCAGCTGCAATGCCGCCAATAACGGGAATAAACAGCACGAGTACCGACGCAACACAAATCAGCGCCGGTAAAAAGGCAATCTGGCACACGCGCTGCAGCACGCCCGGCGTCTTGGTCATGTCCTCAAACGCCTGAGCCACACAGCCCTTGGACGCATTCGCCACGGGCGGTTGCGGAACAAACTGCTGGGGCTGACCCTGAGGGGCAGAGGCTGCGGCACCGGCATTGGGGGCACCACACGCACCACAGAACTTATCGTTGTCGCCCATGGGGGCACCACACTGCGAACAGAACATAGAATCATCCCTTCGTATCTTGAGCGAATCACTTGGATCGCAAACGATGTCTTTAGCATCATTATTGCCCAATGTGGGGTCAAATACTCAAAGATGACCGATTTGCAAGGTACACGGCGCCAGCAGGCGGTTCGTTGAATACGTCTGCGTTAGTTCGTTCCACGGAAACCCTTGCCGACGATCTCGGAGCTGTCGACAATCGTGATAAAGGCACCCGGATCGATCTCGCGCGCGTAGCGACGCAGTTGCACGGCCTCGCGACGACTCAGCACGCTCATGATCACCGTCACGCACTTGCCCGAGAAGGCGCCGTAGCCGCGGCTGATAGTCGCCGTGCGGTTGAGATGTTTGACGATAAACTCCTCGACCTTAAGGGGCTCGGAGCAAATGACCGTGCAGACTTTGCGCAGGTGAATGCTCTCGATGGCCTTGTCGACCACGAGCGTCTTGGCAAACAGGCCAAGCACGCAATACAGACCGACGCGCGGGCCGTACAAGAAGGCCGCGATGGTCACAATGCCGATATCGACCAACAGCAGGGCGCGGCCAATCTCGAGCGTCGTGCGACGTTTGAGGATCATGGCGAGAATGTCCGTGCCGCCCGTCGAGGCACCAATATCAAAGACGATAGCGCTGCCGAGCGCCGGCAGAATCACGGCAAAGCACAGGTCGAGCCACATATCGCCCGTCATCGAGACATCGGTCGGAATAAAGAGCTCAAACAGCGAAACATAGGCGGACAGCGCAAACGAGGCAAAGACACTCCACAGGATTGCCTTGCGCTCCAAAAAGATAAAGCCCAGGATGACGAGCACCGCATTGATAATCCACATAAAGACGCCGACGGGCAGGGTCGGGAACAGCGTGGACAGAATGACCGACACGCCCGAGGTGCCGCCAAAAGCAAAGTGATTAGGTGTTTTAAACGCAACGATGGCAAAGGCCGTGAGGATCAGGCCCAAATTGAGCTCGGCAAAAAAGCGCGGAAAGCCCGGCTCCTGGCTGCGCTTGCGACCAGCACGCTCGCCCCGCTCGATAACATCGCGATCGACCACGCGCTCCATCGGCACTACGGGAGGACGATGCACCTCCTCGGCAGCACGCGACGCCGCCTCTGCCGCAGCGGCCTCAATTGCCCATGCCTTGCTTTCTGTTTCGTGTTCGTCGGCCATTACGGCAACCCCTCGTTAACAATTTGGAAACAATGTGCCCATTAGGGTAACGCGGAACGTGGGGATTGCAACCCCTAGTTAGACGAGCGGTATGACTACATCGGGAGCGTACAGAAACGGCCGGCCACGCTTTTGCTTGCGCGGTCGGCCGTTTAACGTTTTCGCAGATAAAACCTGCCAAAACAAACCTGTCCCCTTTTGGAAGGTTATTCGTGCTGGCTGGTGCGGTGCTCGTACTCCTCGGGGGTGATGACATCCTCGATGCGCAGGTTGACGCCCGCCACCTCAAGGCCAGTCATCGCGGCAAGGCGCTCGGTGACACGTGCCTTAACATCGTCGAAGATCGCGGGCGCATAGGCGCCGTACTCGATGATGACGGAGATGTTGACGACCACGCGATTGTCATCGGTGACCTCGACCGTCACGCCCTTGGTCAGATTCTCGGCACCAAACTGCTCCTGCACAAAGTGCATGAGGTTACCCTTCATGCCCAGAACGTGCGGAACCTCGCGAGTGGCCATGGCAACGATCTTCTCGATCACGCCGTTGGAATAGGTCAGCGAGTCCTCGGACTCGTCTGCTTCCTCGTCGTCCTCATCCGTATCGGACTCGGCCTCGACGAGAGCCTCGTCCTCGAGCGTCACATCCTCAGCTTCGGCGACGACCGCCTCGTTCTCCTCGAGCTCGGTATCGGCTACATCGACCTTCGTATTAAAAGCCATGGTTCCTCCTTATGCCTGCCGCGGATGCGACAGTCGAATACATATTAGCGGCCGCTAAACAGACGACCGAAGAAGTTGACGATCCCGTTCTCGCCGTCGCGAATTTGGCCGATCACAGCGCCGATCAGCACGAAGAATGCAATGACGAGCGTATCCCACAGGCCGAGCGTGAGCACCAAAACGGCGAGGATAAAGCCAGCGACGGCACCGAGCGTGGTGTTGGGATGACGCACAGCATAGCTCCAGATGGCAGCGCCCGTACCCTTGATGAGACCCATAGCCTCGTCAAAATCCGCGGCTGCCGCGTCTTGTAACTCGGTTGCCTCTGCTTTGGAATCAACAGGTTCGCTCGCCGGCGTAGCGCTCTGGTCAATCGTCAGGCGCGGCGTACGAGCGGTCTTATCTTGATTGGTATCACTCACCGGAAACCTCCACGGTCTGGACGGTAGTCTTGGACGGCAAAAAACGGACACGCGCGGTCGTACCCGGCGTGCCGAGCATGGTGTCGCAGGCCTTCTCGATGCGCTGCTGCATCGAGGTGGCAAGAGCGGCAACGTCCTTATCATCGAGCGCGATGGCCTCGACCTTAAAACGGACGTGCGAATCGTCGGAGCCTTGGACGCGGGCCTCGATATGCTCAACCATCACGCGGTCGTCGCGCTCGGCAGCAGCCCTGGCGCACGAAGAAAGCGCCGCAAGGGTAACCTCGATATTGCGCTCCCCCGCCGGATGCACGCAGGACGGCTCGCGACGGGCGAACATCAGGCGGAAAAAGCTCAGCAGTACGCCAAGCGCCACGACGCCGGCGCACACCGTCACGACGATGCGCGGCATGGGGTCGCGCATCAGCAGCATAAAGCGATACGTATACGGCCCCCAAAACTGGCAGACAAGCGTACCCAGCGCCACGATGGTGGCGGCAAGATACACGATCGCTAGGGCTCGTTTGAGTACGCGCACGCGGCGCTCCCTTCAAATCTCGGCTCTCGAAATGCAGAACGGTTCGCATCATTATAAAAGAGCCGGGTCCGGTGCTCTACGCACGCGGATCCGGCTCATCTATTCCACGAGGCTTGCATGCTCGCTTCATTATGCCCAGATATGCACGGCTTAACCCGTGCGAGCGCTACTCCTCCTCGAGGGCAGCGATGACCTCGTCGGTCATGTCCATGGTGCTGTAAACATCCTGGACGTCGTCGAGCTCCTCAAGACGGTCGATGAGGCGCTGAACCTTCTTGGCGTCGGCGCCGGAGACCTCGGTCGGGGTAGTCGGGACCATGGTGGTCTCGGAGCCCTTGACCTGGACGCCCTGCTCCTCGAGCGCCTTGGAGACAGCCATGACCTCGTTGGCGGTAGTCCAGACGATCCACTCCTCGCCGGCGTCCTCGTAGTCCTCGCCACCGGCCTCGGCGATGGCCATCATGAACTCATCCTCGTCACCGGCAGCACCGTTGGCGATCATGGTCTCCTTCTTGGCGTTCTCGTCCAGGATCTCCTTGGCGACGACGATCTGGCCCTTACGCTCAAACTGGAAGGCGACGGAGCCGGAGGTGCCCAGGTTGCCACCAGCGTGGGAGAAGGCGGAACGGACATCAGCGGCGGTACGGTTGCGGTTGTCGGTCAGGCAGTCGACGTAGACGGCGACACCGGCGGGACCGTAGCCCTCGTACACGATGTTCTCGTAGACGGCGGCGTCAGCACCCGAACCAAAAGCCTTGTCGATAGCGGACTTGATCTTGTCCTTAGGCATGGACTGAGCCTTGGCCTTGGCAACGGCAGCGGCGAGGCTGGCGTTGTTCTCGGGCAGCGGGTCACCGCCGAGACGGGCAGCAACGGTGATGTTGCGGCTGAGCTTGGAGAAGAGGGCGGAACGCTTGGCGTCCTGCGCGCCCTTACGATGCTTGGTTGTGGCCCACTTAGAGTGTCCGGACATACGTGTCTCCTATCGGTTTCGACCTAAAGCCCAGCGCAGATGCTCGGGCAATATAAACAAACGTCGTTATGATATACCTACTGGCCTGCAAGATAAACCCCAAAATGAAGGCGTCGTGATGATGGCCCCTTTGGTGCAAGGGGGTCAGGTTTGTTTGCACCAATATGGTGCAGATTAACCTGACCCCAATGCACCAAGTTAGGACCAGAGGAGGTCGCTGCGGGTGATGGTGGCGCCGATGGCAAAGGGCATGCATGCGATGACCGGATACAGGTAGCGCATGTAGGTCGAGCCGTTGCAAGGACCAATCAGGCACACGGCGAGCACGCCCAGCAGCGGCACCCAAATCGCCAGCGCGCGCCACGAATGGCGACGCAGCAGGTAGACCACCACGGCGATCATGATCCACACATAGGTGGCCGAGCTCATGGTGAGCGAGATAAACGGGATGCGCTGCACTGCCACGCGGTACAAGTTGATCAGGTGGTCGCACCAGCGTACGACCTTGCTGTCGACCGGATGGAAGTCGAAGTACTTGAGATTGTCGGGACGCGCCATGATCTCGGCACTGCGCGCCGTGCTGTAGACCCAGGCATCGCGCGCGCTCGGATAAAAGTATCCATAGTAGTTATTGATAAGCGCCGAGATATAGCACTCGGGGTCCTTTTTGAACATCTGGGCCCACACCTCAAAATAGGCCTGAATGTCCTCCTGCGAGGCGTACTCGTTAAAGCAATTCTTGACGGCGTCCGACTTATCCGGATTGTAGCGACGACCGAGGTTTTCGTACTTAAGAACGCGATCGATCACCGCGCGCTCCTCGTCGGTCACCAAACCGTCGCAAGGAGCCTCCACGATGGTGCCGTCCTCCTTAACCGTGGGATTGACGCCCGAGTTAAGGCCATCGTGTTTTTGCACAAAGCGGGCCGTCTGTTGGAACGGAATCGAGAGAATCTCACGCTTAGAGCCAGGTGTGATGTCATGCGCCGGCATAAAGACCTTGGTGAAGTACATATTGGAGGCAAGGCAGAGCGCGAGCACCGCAAGAACTCCCGCCCAGCGGAAACGCGGGGTGACGCCCGCAGGCGCAGCACCCGACTGCCTGGCTGCACGACGAGCCGCATAAGCGTCCCAGGCGCAAAATGCCGCCGCGATTACGCATGCCGCCAGCGGAAACACCAGACCGCCGTTGCGCAAAAACGTGGAGCCCATAGCGCCCAGCGCGAGCAGTAGCCAATCGTGACGCGCAAAAAGGACGGGCTCCGGTTCACCCGCACGCTCGGCATTGGCGTCACGACGCGGCAGACCGCAGGCCACGAGCTTAACGGTCTGCACGAGCAACACCAAAAACGCGTCGGCAAACAGCACGTCTTTGGTGAGCAGCGCCGCGTAGTTGGAGAACATCGGCATAAACGCAAAGAACAGCAAGATGATGCCGCGGACCGGCAGGCTCACGCCCAGCTTGCGCAGCGACGAGATGGAATAGGCCATGCAGGCGGCCGTGATGACAAACTGGGCGCAGGTATAGATGGCAAGACCCGCATTGACGCTGTTGAACAGCGAAAGTCCCAGTTGTACGCATGAGCCAATAATGGCCGTGTGCACCACGGGGTGATGCCCGTTGAGCAGTACGTTGGGATTGAGCAGACGCAGGTAGTCGCTCGTGCCGTTGGGGTAGTTGAACCACTGGCGAATCTGCGCGCCCGTGTCTCCCATAAACAGGCCGGGCAGCGAGGCGATGAGTGTGGGCGCCCAGGCGATCATGAGTACGAGGAACGGACCCGCAAAGGGATGCTTTGAGAGTACGGCGTGTGCCACGCGCCATACGCGACCGAAGCGCGATTCCGAAAACGGAATGCGCCGGGCGCTCAGCCAATCCAGGCACTCAAACGCCAGATAGAAGGCCACGATTGCCAAGAGCATCCAGCCTGCGCCGCCGATCCAGGCGCAGATGATGCGGGCCTTGTCGCCGAGCACGATCTCGGCCGAATCGGTGAGGTCGTAGCTGCGGCCGAACACCATGCAGACGGCAAAGAACAGCGATGGAAGGATCACCGAGGGACGCCAAGCGTCGCCACGGCCAAAGAACACGTAGCGAAACGGCAGTGTGAGCAGGCAGGCAAGCGCAAGCAGCATGACTGCGTCGGTATGGCCGGCAAACGAGAGGAGCACCTCGTAGCACACGTACAGCATGCCTGAGGCTTTAGGGTCAATCGCCAAGACTGCGTTGCTCGACACCGGGGCAGGGTCGATGGAAAACGCCGTGGTCGCCAACAGCGCGAGCAAAAATGCGATGAGCGTCTGCTTGGCGGGGTAGCGCTTAAACCAGACGATGCGGGCGGCGTCGCGCGCGGCCGTTGTGGAGAGGTCGGAATCCTTCACAGTCCAAATAACCTTTCTAGAAAACCACCACAAAGGTGCCTGTCCCCTTTGTGGTGGTTTTGGGTTAGGCGTCGAGGTAGATGCGCTGGGGGCGATTGCGGTGTCGGGCGAAGATGATGAGCGCAAGGCCGGCAATCACGAGCGGCAGGCTCAACAGCTGACCCATGGTGATGACGCCGCCCAGCAGATAGCCCAGCTGAGCGTCGGGCACGCGCACGAACTCGACGAGGAAGCGGACGATGCCGTAGCCCATCACAAACACGCCCATAAACGTGCCTTGGGGCAGCAGCGGTTTTTTACGGCTGAGCACCTGCAGGATGCAAAAGAGCACGATGCCCTCAAGAAATGCCTCGTAGAGCTGAGAGGGATGGCGCGGCATGTCGCCTGCGGTGCCGCCAAAAATCACGCCCCAAGGCAGATCGGTCGGCTTGCCCCACAGTTCGCCGTTGACAAAGTTGGCGCAGCGGCCCAGGCACAGGGCCAACGGGGCGCCGATGACGGCAAGGTCGGCCAGGGTCCACGCGTCGAGCTTGTAGATACGGCACACGAGCACGCCACCGATAATGCCACCCACCAAACCGCCGTGGAAGCTCATGCCGCCCTCGTTGGTGGCAAAGATCTCGAGCGGATGGGCCCAATAGTAGCCGTCACCGTAAAAGACGACGTAGAACAGGCGCGCACCGATAATGAGGCCGAAGACTACGCCGACCACGACGCTCGTCAGGTCGTCAATCGTGATGTTAAAGCCCCAGCGACGCTGCGTGCGGTACATGACGACCGCCGTGAGCAGGGCGCCGACCACATAGGCCAGACCATACCAGTAAATCGTGATGGGCCCCGCCGAAATCGCGACGGGATCAAGCATATGGTAGAAGTCGTTGAGCATGTCGACCCTCCTACTCCCTACATACCAAATGCGGCCGCGGGCCTTGCGCTCGCAGCCGCATATTTGGGCGTAACGTCTATGCGGAGTATGCCGTCCGCAGCTTTCGCATCTTAGAACGGCGCGTACTCGTCGTACAGGTCGTCGGCCTCGCCGGAGGTATTGACCTGCTCGACGCGAGTAACGCCGGGCACATGCTCCTTCAGGATGCGCTCGATACCCATGGACAGAGTCAGCGAGCTCATGGGGCAGCCGGCGCAGGCGCCCTGCAGCTCCAGCTTGACGACGCCCTCGTCGTCGACGCCCACATACTCCATATCGCCGCCATCGGCCTGCAGGTTGGGGCGGATCTCCTCAAGAACCTTCTTAAGCAGCTCTTCGTTAACAGCCACAGGGGCTCCTTTCTCACAATAACGCGGGCACGCCCGCGGACAGGGGCTATGTTACTACAGCCATGTACCCGCTTAGGCGCCAGCCATGCGCGCGGACACGACTTTCACGAGCAGCCAATTTGGGACGGGGCTCTTTTAGCTACTTTTGTCGTCAGTTGGCATTAGCACACGCTACTGCTGAGCCTGCGCCCCGGTACCAATATGGACATCGACAATAACCTGGCGGTAGCTGATGCCGCAGGAGTCGAGGATGCGGCGGCTGATACGACCGTCGTCGGTATCGGCGTATTTGTTGTCCAGGTAGACAACCTCGCCCACACCTACCTGCGCCAGGATCTTGGCGCAGTCGTGGCACGGGAACAGCGTGACGTAGACCGTGGAACCCTCGAGGTCTTTGAGCGAGCCGCGGTAGTTGAGCACGGCGTTTGCCTCGGCATGCACCACGTAGTTGTGCTTGTCCTGCAACGGGTCATCGCTCGTTCCCCACGGGAAAAAGTCGTCGTTGAGCGCCGAGGGCGTGCCGTTGTAGCCCACCGAAAGGATGCGGTGGTTGGTGCTGGCGATGCACGCGCCCACCTGCGTGTTGGGGTCCTTGCTGCGGCGCTGCGCGGCAATGGCCACGCTCATAAAGAACTCGTCCCAGCTAATGACGTCGCGGCGCTTGCCCGACGCGGTTTGATGAAGATCGTCCGACATGCCAGACACCTCCGTAATCGCAATAGTTTGATCTATTGTAGCAGGTAGGTGGTGGGGGCGTTTGTCCCACCGACTTCCTCGCCCTACGCGCGGCGGGGCTTTTGGTTGATGTGGTAGAGCTCGGCCAGGCCTCGCAGCGTCAGTGCATCGTCAACCGTCAGGCTATGGCCGACCAGCGCTGCGAGTGCCTCAGCATCGTCACCGGTAATGACGATGGGCACGCTGCCCTCCCCCGCTGCCTTAGTCGCGCGCATCTCGGCGAGCACCATGTCGAGCATGCCGTCGATGCGTGCCACCTCGCCCAAGACCACGCCCGAGCGCATGGCCTCACGCGTGTTGCGGCCGATGACGTGCGTGGGCGCCGAGGGCTCAACCTGGGGCAGGCGCGCTGCTGCCGCCGAAAGCGAGCGGGCACCGAGCGCCAGACCCGGTGCGATGACGCCGCCGACAAAGGTACCGCGCGCGTCGATCACCTCGATGTTGGTCGTCGTGCCCAGATCGATCACGATGCACGGCGAACCGTAGACGGCGCGGGCCGCCACGGCGTCGGCGATGCGGTCGGGGCCAATCTCGGCCGGGTCGTCGTAGTGCACGGGCATGCCGGTCTTGAGACCCGGCCCCACGGTGAGCACGCGCCCCGTGCAGGTGCGGGAAAGTGCCGCCTTCCACGGGCGCTCGAGCGCCGGCACCACACAACTCAGCACGGCCGCCGTGGGCACAAGCGCGCCCGGCATACCCGCATCGGCAGCCAGCGCGCCCATGACCTGCACGAGACGCATGCGTGCTTCGTCGGCCGTAATACGGGTCGGCGTCGTAATCTCGCACGTCGCAAGCGGGCATTCCTGCGCCGCGGCCGAGTCCTCGGCAAACAGGCCAAAGCGAATGAACGTGTTGCCCACGTCGACCGTCAATATATATGCGCACCCATTAAGCATCGTCGGCGCTCCTTTCGTCTGCCCAGCAGTATATCGCCTACCCAAATTGACTACCAAGGCAGCTAAAAAAGCCCCGTCCCAAATGAGCTACCTTGCCGCTATACTGGTGCGCGGTCGTTTGCGAGCTCACGCGGCGGCCCTTGGTAACCCGACTTCCCGCGCCGTATCCGTAGCGGCGCTCCCGGGGGAAGCGGATATACGCAAAGGAGTTATATATGAGCAATCCCTCGAACCGCGCCTCGATGCGCGGGCAACTCACGCTGCGCGGCGTCGTCATCGGCGTCCTTGGCTGCGTGATTATCACGGCAAGCTCGGCCTACACGGCGCTCAAGATGGGCGCACTCCCCTGGCCGATCGTCTTCGCTGCCGTTATCTCGCTGTTCTTCCTTAAGCTCATGGGCAACGCCAGCCTCAACGAGGCCAACGTCACCCACACCATCATGTCCGCGGGCGCCATGGTCGCCGGCGGCCTGGCGTTTACCATCCCGGGCGCCTGGATGCTGGGCTATGCCGACCAGATCAGCTGGCTCGACATGTTTATCGTGGCACTCGCCGGCACCATCCTGGGCCTGTTCGCCACGGCGCTCATCCACCGTCACTTTATCGTGGACGCCGCGCTTGAGTTCCCCACCGGCAACGCCGCAGCTCAGACCCTGCGCGCGACCGAGGCCGGCGGCAAGACCGGCAAGCAGCTCTTTGGCTCCATGGCCCTCGCCGGCATCTACAGCGTGCTGCGCGACGCCCTGGGCATTGTTCCCAGCATGCTGTGCACGCTCAACATCCCCGGCGTGACCTTTGGTATCTACAACTCGCCCATGCTGCTCTCCGTCGGCTTCCTCGTGGGCTTCGCCCCGGTCGCTTTCTGGTTTGCCGGCGCGCTGCTGGGCAACTTTGGCATCATCGTCGGCGGCACCGCTGCCGGCCTGTTCGACGTCGTGACCGCACAGGGCATCGTCAAGTCCCTGGGTATGGGCCTCATGATGGGCTTTGGCGTCGCCGTTGTCCTTAAGGACATCCTGCCGCAGGTCGCCGGCATCGTCCGCGGTCTAGCCGCCGACAGCTCCACCGATACCGACGAGCAGTCGCTCATCTCGGGCTCCCTTAAGCTCGACGCCGGCATCATCGGCCTGGGCGCTGCCGCCATCGCCGTGATCATCGCCATCGTGCTCGACCTTGGCCCCGTTCCGGCCGTTATCGTCACGCTGTTCACCTTTGTCACCACTATCATGAGCGCGCAGAGCTGCGGCCAGACGGGTATCGACCCCATGGAGATCTTTGGCCTCATCGTCATGCTCATCGTGGCAGCCTGCGCTCAGATCGCCCAGGTCAAGCTGTTCTTTATCGCCGGCATCGTTGCCGTTGCGTGCGGCCTTGCGGGCGACGTCATGAACGACTTTAAGGCCGGCGCCGTGCTGGGCACCAACCCGCGCGCACAGTGGATCGGCCAGGCCATCGGCGGCATCGTGGGCGCCCTGGTCGCCGCCGCCGTCATGGTCGCGCTCGTCACCGCCTATGGTCCGGACGCCTTTGGCCCCGACAAGAGCTTCGTTGCCGCGCAGGCAAGCGTCGTTGCCACCATGGTCTCGGGTATCCCGAGCGTGCCGTGGTTCGTCGGCGGCTTTATCGCCGGCATCGTCATGTACTGGCTCGGTATTCCGGCCATGATGATCGGCCTGGGCGTGTACCTGCCGTTCTACATGTCGCTCACGGCCTTCCTGGGCTCCTGCGTCAAGCTCGCCTACGACAAGTGGGCCGCTCACCGCGACGCCACCGCTGGTCTTTCTGACGAGGAGAGGGCTGCCAAGGACGCCGCCTTCCAGGAGCAGGGCCTGGTTGTCGCCAGCGGCCTGCTCGGCGGCGAGTCCATCGTCGGCGTTATCCTGGCGTTTGTCTCCGTGGGCTTGAGCCTGCTGGGATAAACCCAACAACAACGTAACCGCACAGAGCGCGGGGTCGGTGACTATCCGGCCCCGCGCTTTTTTGTATCTGCCGAAACCCTCGGCAGTACTCGCATGTGGCATGTCTTCCTTTGCCCGCTCGCCTAAGTTCCATGTCAAGATGACTGTCCCGCCCGTCACGGTGTAGAGTACATGCTGCGAACGCACCCGCGTTCCTGCGGCAATACGAGGTGGACATGGAACTCGATAAACAACAGCTCAAGCGACTGCGCGAGCGCCATCATCGGCGCCATGGCATCCGCCCCGCCCACAGCGAGGCCATGGAGAACGCAAGCCGCTTTCTAAAGCAGGCGTTCAACATTCGCGAGGGCCGAGCGCCCTATCACGTGATCCGCAAGCGCTTTGTAAACGGGGCGCGCCTGACCGGCTCGCATCTGTGCATCCTCATCATCGCCATGCTGATCGCGAGCATCGGACTCGATATCGACTCGGATATCGCCATCGTGGGCGCCATGCTCATCTGCCCGCTCATGGGCTCGGTCCTTGCCATGGCATACGGCATCGCCACGCTCGACCGCGAGATTGCCGTCGAGGCCGTCGCCAGCCTCGCGCTTCAGATGGCCTTTTGCCTGGTCACGTCCACGTTGTACTTTAAGCTCTCGCCCCTTGGCACCACCACGGCCGCCATCGTCGACAATTCGACACCGACTGTGTGGGACCTTGCCGTCGCGCTCGCGGGCGGCTTTGCGGGTGGCCTGGGCAACTCGCGCGACCAGGAGCCCGCCACGCTCATCGCCGGCGTGGCCGTGGCGACCGCGCTCATGCCGCCCCTGTGCGCGGCGGGCTACGGCATCGCCATCGCAAGCGGGTCACTGTTTCTCTCGGCGCTTTATGAGTTTGGCATCAACGTGGTCTTTATCGCACTGGCTGCCGAAGCCGTGCTGCTTCTTTTGCGCGTGCCGCTCAAGCGCGACCTGAACGGCGACGGTATTGTGACCGCTGAGGAAGACGCCGAGGTCGACGAGCTGTCACGCAAAGTGCGCCGCCGCATCATCGTGGGAACGGCCATCTTTGCCATCCCCTGCATCGTTATGACCGCAGGCTCCATTGGATCGGCGCAGGCCGGCGTGCAGGACGGCTACGGTGTCACCGAAACCACGCGCGAGCTTGCCGCGGTACTGCCGGGCTTTAAGGATTACACCGTCGCCGTCGAGACCTCGGCCACCGAAGGCGACGAGAGGGGCATCGTCGAGCGCGAGATTGTTGCCCATGTGACGACAAGCGACCGCCACGTCGCCCGCAAGCTCATAGACCTCAACGTACCCGAACTCGATCGCGTGGAATTTGACGTGAAGTGATGCAGAGCGCAGCGCTACAGCTCGTACTTGTACACGCGGTAGATATACTTTTCGGCTTCCATCTCGTAGGTGGCGATGGGCAGTCCATAGCGATCGTACTCGGCAAAAGTCTTGGCCATGCCCGATGCCACGAGCATGCTATTCGAATCGCCGACGCGCTGCGCACTGCTCACATAGCCCGAAAACGGCACGGCGATCTGGTCCACAAGCTCGTAGGTGCGCACGGTCTCGTCCACCGTAAAGATGCGCCCAAACGAATGCGTTCCCTTACTGTAGTCGGTCACCACCGCGGCGACCAGCTGGCCCCAATCGAACTTGGGGTAGCTCTCGGCCGCACCAAAGTTGTTGTCGTATAGCAGCACTTGGTAGCAACCGGTCGTTGCCGTATCAGAACTCGGCAGATACGTCACGCTGTGCTGGCCTGCGTTGAGCGAAAAATCGCATTGGGCCTGCAGTAACTTGTCCTCAAAGCCCGAACCGGCCCATTGCCACTCCTTTCTATTTCTGGGTCCATCTTCTCACTGTTGGCGGCCGAAAATGATCCGTTTTCCTCCGTCCCCGAGGGATCATTTTTTAGTACTTGAAGAAGCCCTCGCCCGAGCTTTCGCCCAGCTTGCCTTCGTCGAGCATTTTCTTGAGGACGGAGGCCATGGCCTTAAAGTTGTAGGGCATCATCATCTTTTTGAGCAACGGGCTCACCAGGCCCGGGACCTTCTGATACTGCATGACGATGTTGTAGGCCGTCTGGATGCCCACCGTGTCGAACACGCGGAACGGACCTTTGGGCGCGCCAGTGCCGCGCGTCCATGCGAGGTCGATGCTCTTGGGGTCACTCACACCCGAGACATACAGATCAAGGCCCGAGAGCAGCCACGGCACTAACATGGAGTTGAGCAGGTAGCCGTTCTTTTCCTTGTTGACGGGAAGTGCCAGCATGCGGATGTCGTTGGCAAAGTCGACAAGCTCGTCGAAGTAGCGCTTGTCAGTTTGGCTCTGGGCCATGACCTCGGTCATGTTGTTCTTCCAGATGGAATTGGCAAAGTGCAGCGACAGGTACTTCTCGGGGCGGCCGGTGTACTTGGCAAAGGTGCTCGGCAGCAGCGTAGAGGAGTTCGTTACGACGACGGTCTTTTGCGGGAGAACCGGGGCGAGCTTCTTGTAGAAGTCGATTTTTGCCTGGGTGTCCTCGGCCATAGACTCGATGACCAGATCGGCATCGGCAACGGCCTTGGCCAGATCGAGCTCCAGCTTGAGCGTGGAGTAGGCACGCTCGACGGCAGCGAGTGCCACCTCCTTGTCGAAGGTCTGGTCGCTATCGGCGATGCCGGCACACCACTCGCCCGTACCATCCGCCATACCCTCGATTGCCGCGATGTACTCCTCGCGCACATGATCGATCTTGGGCTGGGTGCGGCCGATGCTGCCCTCGCTGCGCAGCCAAATCGTTACATCAAAGCCGCAGTAGGCTGCCTGAAAGGCAATCTGGCTTCCCAGCACGCCGCCGCCGGCAACGCAAACGGTCTTGTAGCTCATAGGAACAGTTCTCTCTTACGTAATTCCATAGATGTGTATTTTATTTAACCGTATGGAGGCTACGAGCCGGGGGTTGGTTCTATAAACGGACGGTATTTTGCGGCGAACGGCTACACCTGTTCATTATCTCAGGGTTCCGAGGGCGATTTTTTGTGCCACCGAGACGCCGTTTTCGGAAGTATGCGGCAAATTTTGAAACTCTCGAGCACACCCCCGTTTTCCGTTAATAAAACCGCAGGTACAGAGCTTGGACATATCCGGTGTGCTCGGCCTATTCAGATTTTGCCGCATACTTCCGAAATCTAAGTTCGCAAGGGGTGATAGCTGGGGCGTTTACGCAACATATGTCCAGCAAAACGGGTGGTAGTCGATACGGCCGCCACCCGTTTGTCTTATATCTGGCTCGAAGTAGGCCAACTACTTCTTAATGCCGCGTCCTAGGCGCTTGGCGACCGATGCCACGGCCTCCTCATTCACCGAATCGCAGCTCACGCAGCCGTCGTGGGCACGCATCTGGCCGGTAACCTCGTCCATCGCGAGCGGCGCCACCTTCTCGAGCTTAAAGCCCTTGCCAGCGCGCATATTTTCCTTGGCAACGCTGATCATGAGCTTAATGCGGTTGAGCTGGTTGACCTCGGACGCACCGGGATCGTAGTCCACCGCGACGATGTTGCTCTCGGGGTGCTGACGGCGCAGCTCCTTTATGACGGCCTTGCCCACCACATGGTTGGGCAGGCACGCGAAGGGCTGCGTACAGATGATGTTGGGCGCGCCATGGTCAATCAGGTCGAGCATCTCGGCCGTGAGCAGCCAGCCCTCGCCCATGTTGTTGCACACCGAAAGCACCGTGCGGGCCTTGTCGGCCATGGTGCCGATGCGCTCGGGTGCCTCAAAGCGGCGGGACTTCTCGAGCATCTCCTCCACCGGCGTACGCATCCAGTCCACGAGCTTAATAAGCGCTTGCATGCCCGCGCGCGTAGTGGCAGAGCTTCCCAGCTCGTCCTTCTGCAGCTCGGCGTTGCTCATGGAGTACAGGAAGAAGTCGAGCAGACCCGGCACCACGGCCTCGCAGCCCTCGCGCTCGATAACGTCGACCACGTGGTTGTTGGCCGTGGGATGGAACTTGACCAAGATCTCGCCGACCACGCCCACACGTGGCTTGGTGCCCTCGCCCACGAGCGGCATGGTGTCGAACGCGCGGATGGCCTCGCGGCACAGCTTGGTGTAGTTGTGACGGTTAAACTTGGGCGCCAGCTTGCGGGCACGCGCCATGTACTCCTCGTAGAGCGCGTTGGCGGCACCGGGCGTGGCCTCGTACGGGCGGCAGCGGTAGAGCATCTGCATCATCACGTCGCCAAAGAGCACCGCGTACACGGCCTGCTTAAGCAGCGCCGGCGTAATCTTAAAGCCGGGGTTGTCCTCGCCGAGTGCCACGGCCGAAAGCGAGATCACCGGAATCTCGGGGTGGCCGCTCTCGCGCAGGGCCTTGCGAATGAGCGCGATGTAGTTGGTAGCACGGCAGCCGCCGCCGGTCTGGCTGATGACCACGGCGGTCTTGGACAGGTCGTACCGACCGCTCTCGATGGCCTCCATAATCTGGCCCGTCACCAGAATCGACGGGTAGCAGATGTCGTTGTTCACGTAGCGCAGGCCGGCCTCGACGGCGTCGTGGTCGGTCGAGGGCAGCAGCTCCAAGTTGTAGCCGGCACCACGGAACACCTCTTTGACCAGGTCAAAGTGGATCGGCGCCATCTGCGGGCACAGGATGGTGTAACCCTCCTCGCGCATCTGCTCGGTAAAGGGCACCTTGGGCCACGCGGTCGAAGCACTCTCACGCTGCGCCTCGAACGTGTACTTGCGGCTCGCGAATGCGGGAGCATCCGTGGAGGGTGCCACCGGCGCGGCGTCGCCCTGCTCGTAGGCCTCGCCCGCTGCCGTAGCCTCGGCCAAGCGCTCGGCCTCCTGGTCCTTGAGCGCCGCCATGAGCGAGCGGATGCGGATGCGCGCAGCGCCCAGGTTGGACACCTCGTCGATCTTGAGCACGGTGTAGATCTTGCCGCTGGCCTCAAGGATTTCCTGCACCTGGTCGGTGGTCAGAGCGTCCAGGCCACAGCCGAAGGAATTGAGCTGGATCAGATCCAGGTCGTTGCGCATCGTCACAAAACGGGCGACGGCATACAGGCGGCTGTGGTACATCCACTGGTCGACGACGCGAATCGGACGCTCAGGCTTTACCAGGTGCGCGAGCGAATCCTCGGTAAAGACCGCAAAGCCAAAGCTCGAGATAAGCTCGGGCAGGGCATGGTTGATCTCGGGGTCGTTATGGTAGGGGCGGCCGGCGAGCACAATGCCGTGGCCACCGTGGTCCTCGACCCACTTAAGAGCCTCCTCGCCCATGGTCTGGATGTCCTCATGGAAACGCGCATCGGCCTCAAAGGCAGCGTTGACGGCGGCATCGACCTCGGAGCGCGTGATCTTGGGCCCACGCACGCGACCGCGACCGGCCTCAGCATCGGCCACGCGGTCGACGGCGAGCACCTGGTACAGGCGGCGCTTGAGCTCGGTCTTGTCGTGATAGGGCACAAACGGATACAGGAACTCGATGTTCTGCTCGCGGATCTCGTCGATGTTGAGTGCCAACGCCGTGGGGTAGCTCATGACGATGGGGCAGTTATAGCAGTTGCCAGCCGTCGGATCCTCCTTGCGCTCCCAGCGCACGCACGGCATCCAGATGAAGTCGACATCGCGGTCGATGAGGTTCATAACGTGGCCGTGGCTCATCTTGGCCGGATAGCACACGCTCTCGGACGGCATGGACTCGATGCCCGCCTGGTAGGTCTTTTTGCTCGACTGGTCGGACAGCTGCACGCTAAAGCCCAGGCGTGTAAAGAACGCGTGCCAGAAGGGGTAGTTCTCGTACATGTTGAGCGCGCGCGGGATGCCGACGGTGCCGCGCGGGGCCTCGTCGGGGCTCAGCACCTCGCGGTTAAAGAGCAGCTCGTTTTTCTTTTTGAAGAGGTTGGGGGCCTCGGTCTTCTGCTTTTTGTGGCCGGCGCCTTTCTCGCAACGGTTGCCGGTAATGAAGCGCCTACCGCCGCCAAAATCGTTGACGGTGAGCTGGCAGTTGTTGGAGCAACGACCGCAGCGGACATGCTTTTGCGTCACGGTGAGGTGCGCGATGTCCTCGGCAGAAAGGATGGTCGAGGTGCCGTCGGCGCCGGCGCGGTCGCGGGCGAGCAGGGCCGCACCGTAAGCGCCCATGCAGCCGGCGATGTCGGGACGCACGGCGTGCACGCCGGTGAGCTGCTCAAATGCGCGCAGCGTGGCGTCGGACATAAAGGTGCCGCCCTGAACGATCACCTGACTGCCGATCTCCTTGGGGTCGCGCAGCTTAATGACCTTGAACAGGGCGTTCTTGATGACGGAGTAGGACAGGCCGGCAGCGATGTCGCCCACCGTGGCGCCTTCCTTTTGCGCCTGCTTGACGCGCGAGTTCATAAAGACCGTGCAGCGGCTGCCCAGGTCAACGGGGGCCTTGGCGTGAATGGCGGCGTCGGCAAACGCGCGCACGTCCATGTTCATGGACACGGCGAAGCTCTCGATAAAGCTGCCGCAGCCCGACGAACAGGCCTCGTTGAGCATGATGTGCTCGATCACGCCGTCCTTGACGCGCAGGCACTTCATGTCCTGGCCGCCAATGTCCAAAATGAACTCGACGCCGGGCAGGAACGCCTTGGCGCCGCGCAGGTGCGCGACGGTCTCGATCTCGCCGGAGTCGGCCTTGAGCGCCTCGATGAGCAGCGCCTCGCCATAGCCCGTGGTGGTCACGTGGCCGATGGTGCAGCCGGCAGGGATGTGGTTGTAGAAATCGGCCATGATGACCTTGGCCGTGCCCAGGATGTCGCCGTTGTTGTTGCCGTACCAGGTGTGCAGCAGCTGGCCGTCCTCGCCCACGAGTGCGGCCTTCATGGTGGTGGAGCCGGCGTCGATACCGATGAACACGCGGCCGGTGTAGCCGTCGAGCTTGCCCTTGGGAACAACCTCGGTGTCATGGCGGCTCTTGAACTCGGCAAAGTCCTCGTCGGTGGCAAAGAGCGGGTCCAGGCGCTCGACCTCGGCACCCTGCGTGTCACCCAAGCTGTCGATGGCCGCGATGAGCTGCGGGAACGTGCTGAGCTTGCTGGACTCGTGCGCCATGGCGGCGCCGCTCGCCACAAACAGGTGGGCGTTTTGGGGCACGATGCGGTGCTCCTCGTCCAGGTTGAGCGTGAGGTAGAAGCGGTGGCGCAGCTCGGAAAGATACTGCAGCGGGCCGCCCAGGAAGGCGACGTTGCCGCGGATGGGACGGCCACATGCCAGGCCCGAGATGGTCTGGGTCACGACGGCCTGGAAGATGGACGCGGCGACGTCCTCGGGGCGGGCGCCCTCGTTGAGCAGCGGCTGCACGTCGGTCTTGGCAAAGACGCCGCAGCGGCTGGCGATGGGATAGATGGTGGTGGCGTTAGCCGCGAGCTCGTTAAGGCCGCTCGCGTCGGTGTGCAACAGGGTTGCCATCTGGTCGATGAACGCACCCGTACCGCCGGCGCAGGTGCCGTTCATGCGCTGCTCGATGCCGTTATCGAAGTAGATGATCTTCGCGTCCTCGCCGCCCAGCTCGATGGCGACGTCGGTTGCCGGGATGAGGGTCTCGACGGCGCGCTTGCTGGCGATGACCTCCTGGACAAACTCCAGGTCGAGCCACTGGGACAGCAGCAGGCCGCCCGAGCCGGTGATAGCGCAGGTCATCTGGGCCGTCGGCAGCACGGTCGCGGCACCCTCGAACAGGTCTCGAGCGCAGGCGCGGACGTCGGTGTGGTGGCGCTGGTACTTGGCGTAGACGATCTGGTTATCGTCGTTGATCACGGCGAGTTTGACGGTGGTGGAGCCAACATCGATGCCCAGGTGCAGGTTGCCATGGGCGGCCTCGGGGTTGAAGATCGCGCCTTCGGGGGCCTGGGCGGCGGTAACGG
>CABVBR010000018.1 GCA_902496645.1 uncultured Collinsella sp. | reverse complement strand
GCATCGACAAGGGTCAGACGCAGGGTATTGGACACGGCGCCGATGAGCCCTGCCGCCGCTGCCATCTTTACCGGGCTGTTGAACATCACCGAGAAGCCGAATACGCCAACGAAGCTCATCACCACGCGCAGGAGCGTAAGAGCAAGCGGCGAAAGGCCGAGCGGGGCAAAGTCGTCCGGCGCCAGGCCAACACACTCGGCAACCATCCAACCTACGAGGGTCGCCATCACAATAATCGATACGGCATATGAAAGGCGCTCGATACCGCTTCGCATGTCAAGCTTGGCGATGTCGAGGCCTGCCGTAATGAGCGGAAAGCCGGGAATCACAAAGAGCATGGCGCCGATATAGCCTTCTTGGTGCGACATTGCCCCCGGTATGACCTGGCCAAGGCCGAGCAATGCCAGCAGATACGAAACGCAAGCGAGCGCAACACCGGTCGTCAGCGCGCTGAACTGACCAAGGCCTTGCTTGAGAATATGGGAGCGGGCAAAGTTGCCGACACCCGCGCCCACGAACGCGCATGCCATCTCAATAGGACCGCCACCAAGTAAAAAGACAAAGGCGCCGCAAGCACAGGCCGCCGCAAGGCCCTGTTGCCAAGGCGCGTAATCAGGTTTTGAACTCTCAACGGTCTTGAGCATCTCGTGATACTCGTGCACCGTGAAGCGACGACCATAGGTCTCGATTTCCTTGAGGAAACTCTCCATCATCCAAATGCGATGGGTATTGACGCCGGTTGTGGGCAAGCTGACGACCTCGTTAAAGCAGTGGCCATCTTCGATGCAGGTGCACTCAAACGATAGGAGACTCAGGTCGACGTGAATTGTGACGCCGAGCACGTCAGCAACACGATTCATGGTATCGCGCACGCGCCAGGCACCCGTTCCACTCGCGAGCATAAGCATACCGGTGCGGCAGATGATGGATGATTTATCGGTGAGCGGCGCATCGACGGCAAGTTCATCGCCTGCCGTCACGATCTGGTGCCAGTCAGTTTTCATATGGAGCGCGCCGGCACGAACACCGTGGTGCATGGGGGCTCTCGAAAGCAGCGAGTCAAGGCGCGAAGACTGTGGGGGCTCCGTTGATTCGTCCTCAACCTCATCAGCCTCTTCATCGACCAGATCAAAGGAATCAAGCGGCGCTGGCTCGCGACGGTCGATCAGCTCCTCGTCCTCATCATCAAAGTAGTTGAACTGATCGAGCATGTCCTCTTCGATTGCGCGCTCGCTCGCGTCGTCCATCCCGGTGCTCCCTTCCTATCGACTAACCCCCATCCTAGACAGCGACGGCTAAAGGAAACATAAAAGAGACGGCTGTCATGCGAGCCATGCGCGCAATAGCCATTGAGTAGTCATTGGGGACGTTCTTGAATGACTAGTCGTTTAAGAACGTCCCCAATGACTACATCTGGACCAAGGTAACGCCGATGTTTTGGCAACGACAGCGAAAGCCCGCCAGAGCGAGCAAGGTGCCTTGAAACAAGGCGGCATAGACCTTTTGGTCATGCCGCCGAAGTTGAAAGGCAGATTGCCGCTCTGGCGGGCTTGCAGCGTCAAGCCGTTACGCGGTTTGTAAAACCGCGTAACTACCTACTCCCGAGCTCCGTACTGCTCGTAGTAGGCGTCGATGGCGGTCTTGAGCTCGTCATCGATGACGACCTTGCCGTCAACCTCGTGGTTGTAGAGAGTCTCGACGACCTCGGCCATGGAAACGATACTCGCGACGGGGAAACCGTACTTGGCCTCGATCTCCTTCTGCGCGGTGGTCACGCCACCCTTGCCGACCTCCATGCGGTTGAGGGACACGATCAGGCCCTTAATCTCGACATCGGCAGCCGCCTTGACCTTGGGATAGGTCTCGTCGATGGACTTACCGCTGGTGGTGACGTCCTCGACCATGATCACGCGGTCGCCGTCCTGGGGCTCGTAGCCCAGCAGGTTGCCTTTGTCGGCACCGTGGTCCTTGGCCTCCTTGCGGTCGCAGCAGTACTTGACCTCCTTGCCGTACAGCTCGTGGTAGGCAATCGCGGTCACGACGGCCAGCGGAATGCCCTTGTAGGCCGGCCCGAACAGCACGTCAAAGTCATCGCCAAAGTTATCGTGGATGGCCTGGGCATAATACTCGCCCAGCTTCTTGAGCTGATAGCCCGTCACGTAGGCGCCGGCGTTCATAAAGAACGGGGACTGACGGCCGCTCTTGAGCGTAAAGCTGCCGAACTTAAGAACGTCGGACTCGACCATAAACTTGATGAACTCTTGCTTGTAAGCCTCCATGCGGGCTCCTCTCGTAATCGCGTACGTGTCCTCCAGTTTAGCGCAGGCAGGGCGTCGATGCGGGCGCGCTTTGGAGCCACGGCACTCTGTAAGGGCTTTGTCAGGGGCGATGATTTTCCGAACAATGGGGTTGACACGGCAAACCCCCTCGTCAAAAATACCGGCGGATTGAAACGGGTACGAGATACCCGAAGCGCGCTGCGCCCGGCCTTAAGGAGGTGTGCCATGGAAGGCAGTCATAGTCGAAAAACTTGCATGTCGCCCTCGGCACGCCGCGAGGATTCCGCGCACGCATAAGCGCCAACAGCCGATCATCAAAACCACCACAAAGGTGCCTGTCCCCTTTGTGGTGGTTCGCGAGCATGACGTGAGCGGCATCTAGGTTTTTTGCAATTCAATACGACACGTACGCTAACTCCCTTTAGCAAGGAGGACCCTATGCTGATGCTCAAAACCGCCACGGTACTCGAAGTCATCTCCAAGCGCCGCCGCACAGCGCGCCCTGCCGCTCACACCGGCCTTGTCAAGAACACCATGTTCGCCGCCACCCATAGCGCCGAGGACGCCCTCGTGCTGCTCGACGCCACAGCGGACGGCCTCACCGCCAACCAGGCCGCCGAGCGCCTGGACGCCGCCGGTCCCAACACCATCGAGGCGCCGACCAAGACACTCGCCCGCCGCATCGCCGACGCCTTCATCGACCCCTTCGCCGGCATCCTCGCCGCGCTCGCGCTGGTCTCGCTCTACATCGACGTGCTCGCCGTGCCCGAACCGCAGCGCGACCCCTCCACGGTCATCGTCATCGGCATCATGCTGCTGGTATCGGGCGGCATGAAGTTTATCCAGGAAGCCCGCAGCGGCAATGCGGCCGAGGCCCTCAAGGATCTGGTCTCCAACACCTGCACCGCCCTGCGCGACGGCGAGCGCATCGAGATCCCCTTCGATGAGCTCGTCCCCGGCGACGTGATCCGCCTCTCCGCCGGCGACATGGTGCCGGCCGATGCCCGCATCATTACCGCACGCGACCTGTTTGTGATCGAGTCCGCCCTCACCGGCGAGAGCGAGGCCGTCGAGAAAACCATGGCCGCCACCGTCGTCGAGGGCGCTGACGGCTCCACGCTGCCGCTCTCCGCCTGCAAGAACATCGTCTTTACCGGCACCTCCGTGCAAAACGGCACCGCCATGGCGCTTGTCGTGGCCACCGGTTCGGACACCTACCTGGGCGGCATCGCCAAGATGCTCAACGGGCGCGGCGAGAAGAGCGCGTTTGACCGCGGCGTCTCGAGCGTCTCGATGCTTCTGGTGCGTCTGATGCTCGTCATGGCGCCGGCCGTCTTTGCCATCAACGCCGCCACCAAGGGCAACGTCATCGACGCGCTGCTGTTCGCCACGAGTGTGGCCGTGGGCATCACGCCGCAGATGCTTCCCGTCATCGTGACCACGAGCCTGTCGCAGGGCGCCAAGGACCTCGCCCGCCGCCAGGTCATCGTCAAGGAGCTGCCCGCGATCCAAAACCTCGGCGCCATGGACGTACTGTGCTGCGACAAGACCGGCACCCTCACCGAAGACCGCATTGTGCTCGAGCGCTACCTCAACACCGACGGCAACGAGGACACTCGCGTGCTGCGCCACGCGTTCTTGAACAGCTTCTTCCAGACTGGCCTCAAGAACCTCATCGACTTGGCCGTAATCGACCGTGCCGATGTGACGCCCTCGACCGTCGTGCCCGATTCCATGCTGGGCCAGAGCTTGCGCGACCGTTATACCAAGGTCGACGAGGTGCCCTTCGACTTCTCGCGCCGTCGCCTGAGCGTGGTTGTCGCCGACGCTCAGGGCAAGACCCAGATGGTCACCAAGGGAGCTGCCGAGGAAATGCTCGAGATCTGCTCCTACGTCGAGGTGGACGGCACCGCCCAGCCGCTTACCGACGAAAAGCTCGCCCAGATTCGCCAGCAGGTGGCAGGACTCAATGCCGAGGGCCTGCGCGTGATCGCCGTGGCGCAGAAGACCAACCCGCGCACCGTGGGCGAGTTTGGCATCGCCGACGAGTGCGACATGGTGCTGATGGGCTTTTTGGCCTTCCTCGATCCGCCCAAAGCGAGCGCGGCGGGCGCCGTCGCCACTCTCGAGGCCAAGGGCGTGGCGGTAAAAGTCCTGACCGGCGACAACGACCGCGTCGCCGCCACCGTCTGCGAGCAGATCGGCATCGACGCGAGCAACGTCTTGCTGGGCTCCGAGATCGATGCGCTCGATGACGCCGAGCTGGCGGAGCGTGCCGAGCAGACCCATCTCTTTGCCAAGCTCTCGCCGCTGCAGAAGGCACGCCTGGTGCGCGTCATGCGCGAGCTGCTCGGCCATACCGTGGGCTTTATGGGCGATGGCATCAACGACGCCGCCGCCATGCGTGCGAGTGACTGCGGCATCTCCGTCGATTCGGCCGTCGACATCGCCAAGGAATCCGCCGACATCATCTTGCTCCAGAAGGACCTGGGCGTACTCGAGCGCGGCATCATCGAAGGTCGTCGCACCTACGGCAACCTGCTCAAGTACCTCAAGACCACGGTGAGCTCCAACTTTGGCAACGTGCTGTCCGTGACCGTCGCGAGCCTGTTCCTGCCGTTTTTGCCCATGAGCGCCCTGCAGCTGGTATTGCTGTCGCTGGTCTACGAGATCGTGTGCATCGCGCTGCCGTGGGACACCGTCGACGATGCCTGGACCGCCCGCCCGCGCGCCTGGGACGCCGCGTCCATCAAGGACTTTATGCTCGAACTGGGCCCCGTGAGCTCGCTGTTTGACATCGCGACCTTTGCCGCGCTCTTCTTTGCGGTGTGCCCCGCCGCCCTGGGCGCGAGCTGGGCCGAGCTTGCCGCTGCGGGCAATGTTGCCGGCATGGCAACCTTTGCGGCGGTCTTCCAGAGTGGCTGGTTTGTCGAGTCCATGTGGTCGCAGACGCTCGTGATCCACATGCTACGCTCCCCGCGCCTGCCGAGCCCGCGCGACCACGCCGCGCCCGCGTTGTGCGTACTCACCGTGCTGGGCCTGGCGCTCGTCACCTGGCTGCCGGCAAGCCCCATCGCCGATGCGCTGGGCCTCATGCCGCTGCCGACAAGCTTCTTTGCGCTGCTCATCGGTATTGTCGCTGCCTATATTGCGCTGACCCAGCTGGCCAAGCGCCGCTACATCGCCCGCCACGGCGAGCTGCTGTAGCGCCTGGATTGCGGCGCGCAACCCGAAAACCACCACAAAGGCGCCCGTCCCCTTTGTGGTGGTTTTGGTGCGCTATGAGGCGTTGGCCAGGCGGCTCCAGAGCTCATCGATATCGATTTGGTCGCCGCCGCTCAGGTAGCCGGTGCGAATAAAAGCCTCGTTGTAGATATAGATGTCATGAGCGCTGTCGCCATCGTCTTCGGTGTCGTAGGACGAAATCACATAGCGGCTGCCGTCGAGTGCCCTGACCAGCCAATACGCGGAATCGTCAACCGTACACTTCTCCTGCACCATCGCTGCATCGCCAATTGCGCCGGCAAGCGCGCGGTCGCCCGTCGTATAACCGGCCACCGAAAGCAAGATCGCCACGCTATCGTCTCCGCCGCCCGGTTCAAGCTCCTCGTACTCGGACTCCGAAAGCGGTATCGCGCTATTTGCAAGTTCGTCCACATCGTCCGAAACCTTGGAAAAGGTAAAGGCGAAAAATCCCGCGTCATCGACGGCGCCGTAGCCCACGTTCTCGCCTTGCCACTCATAGTTTTGATGCTTGAGCAGGCGTACCAGATCGGCGCCACCCAGGTTGATGGCGGCATAGACCGTCACGTTGGCATTGTCGTCCACGCAGGCGGCGTCCGCCGTGCTCGCTTTCTTGGCGCCGCCCGCGCCGCCCAATCCGCCCGAGCAGCCAGCCAGTGCACAAGCCGCCGCGCCCGCGCCCGCCACAAAGGCCGCACGGCTCATCGTCATCTCGTTCATCATGTTCATCCCTCGCTGTGATGTCGGTCGCGTCGCGCTTAGCCGAGTGCGCGCCCGGTCTTCTCCTGCCAAAATTCGTCAATCGTGGGGGCACCGCCGCCCTGGGTAAACGTACCGGTCTTGATAGCCTCCTCGGTAATGAGGTCCAGGCGATAGTCGCCGTTTTCCATCGGGCTCACCATGGCAACGTGACGCGCCATGTTGGAACCGTAAACGCACGCGATCCACGAGCCCGAGGTGATCTGTGCCCGATCCTCAACCGGCACCGAAAAGCCCGCGATAACATCCTCGCAGCTCGAATAGCCCGCAAGTTGCAACGTAAACATCACGGTGCTCCCGGTGCCGCCCTTGTCGAGCTTTCCGATTTCGTCCTCGCCGAGCCATTCGGTTGCGCCGTCCTTGCTGATATTGCAGACGCTGAGTACGCGGCCTGCCTCGTTCTCGTACATCTCGAGCGCATCTTGCCAGATATAGCCCTGTTGCGAAGCAAATTCCTGCAACTGCCAGCCCTTAAGCTCGAGCAACGCCGCGATGCTGATGTTGCGATGCGCATCCCAGCAGTCGTCCGACCACGTATCGAACGCATCCGTCGAGCTGCCGTCCGTATCCGCGCCGCCGCCCGCATCGCCGGAATCGCCCGATGACGAGCCCGCGTCCATCTTGTCCTTTACCGGGCGATCATCGTTAAAGCCCGTCGTGTCCTGCGCCTGCTGTCCGCCGCACCCCGCAAGCGTCAGCAGCGCCGTTCCCGCCGCCGCGACAAACGCCGTGCGCGAAATAACCGTCTCCCTCATCGTTGTTCCTTTCCCGTTCTTTATCACAATGCCGAGAAACACGCCCGGCATCGGTTCAGACATAGCCCGCTCACGCTATTGACGAGGCAGTTCCGTCCAGCCAAAACCGGGCTCAAAGCCATCGCGTGTGCCGATCACATCGCCCGAGCCGTTCACCCAAGCCTGGTCTGCCATCACCGAAACCTCGACATCGGTGCCATCGGGCCTGGTGTAATGGTTGACTCCGCGAATGGCATCGGAATACGAGGCCGCGCCCGTTCCCACACCCGCGCTGGAGAAATTGGCTGCGCTGGCGGCCATGTTCGCGGCGTGCTGACGATCGCTGCGGTCGAACCATGCCTGTTGGTAACTGTCGAACGCCGCCTGCTGCGAAGCATGCATCTGCTGCCAGGCTGCAAACTGCTGTTGCTGCTGAGCAATGTTCATCTGCGTGCGCTGGCGCTGCTCAAGCACCATCTGCTGCTTTTGAGCGCATGCCTCGCGCGCAAGCTCCGGGTTGAGCCGCAGGGTCGATGCCATTGAGGCGAGCGCCGTAGAGGCCGCCTCGTCCAGACGGCCCTCTGGCGCAACCAAGCAGAAGCTGTCCCTGATACGCCACTGCAACAGGTCGGCGGCGCCCAGCTTGAACGGCGCCTCGTCTGGGCAATCGCCCCGATCCGAGGCCTGCTCCTGCGCGACACCCTGCCCCGCCGCCGCAGCCGCCTGGCGCTCGCGCAGGCGCTTGCCCAGAACGCCGCCGATGAGCCCGCTCGAAAGGCCCGCGCCCAGCAGCGCCTCGGCTCCGGCGGCAATGCCTTTACCCATAGAGCCCGCGATTCCGCCAATCGAGGCCACATAGCCCTCGACTTTGGCAGCCACCGCAAGCTCGGTGGGCACTGGAGCGCCCGCAAGCCGATATCTACGCATGCCACACTCATAGATCACATCGCTCGGTTCCATCGAAAAGCCCTGAATCGCAAAGTCGTTTGCCGCCTCGCGCTTGACGCGGGCACGCTCGTGCTCGATATCGACCGCCGCGCTTGATGGGTACGGCTGCTCGGCCACAACCTCCGCCCGCGCGCCCAGCTGTGCCGCACAGGCCTGGGCCAGCTCGTCGCAAGCTGCCTCCACGTGCATAAACGCCTTGCGCTCGGTTTGCGTGGGAATACGCTTGGCAACGGCGCCCGCGTTCACGTAACAGAGCTCGGAGCGGTACACAATGCGCTCGCCCGCGGGGCCCGCCGCCGTCACGCCAACCGAAATCGGGCAGTCGAAGCTACCGCTACGCTCAAGATGTGCCTCTTCGATACGCCAATCCCGCGGCAATGCCACCTGCGCGAGTGCCTGACCGCCAGAAACATCGCATGCGGTATGGAGCTCAAGTTCGCCAGCGCGAGGAGCGTCCGCCGAGACTGTGCTGCCAGACGGTGACGCGGCCTCGACACTCCGCGTTGGCGCATCTGCCGGCACGGCCACGCTCGGCTCGCAACCTTCACCCGCGCCATCATCGTCAGCCGCATCATTCACAGACCCCGTGGCATCCGGGCCGCATGCAACGCCCTCGAGCCGGACGCCGCAACCCGGGCAAAACCGCACCGGCACACCGGCAACCCGAGGCAGTTGCGCCCCGCATGCCGGGCAGAATCTCAAGTCACTCATCCCGTACATCCCTCATTTCATTGGCTTTTCTTGATGGCGGCAAGCTGTCGCCACAGTTCGTCGGCACCGTCGAGGCGATATGCCGTCTTGTCGAGCACGATATTCTTGCCCTCGAGCTCCACCGATCGCTCCGAGCCGTCCGCGTAGACAAAAACGAGCGTGCAACCGGCGTCGCTCATCCGCTCATCCACCTCATCTCCCACGATGCAGCCGTCGAGCGCGGCAAAGGTCGATGCGACCAGCTCGGCATCGTCGGTCTCGTAGACCGTCCGTGCCTCTCCGTCCTCGATAAGCTTGACCGCCACCGGAGCGGCGGCACAATCATTGAGCGATGCTTGTGCGGCAGTCTTTCCCTGAGCGCCATGGGCGCCGGCGCCGTAAGCTCGCATGAGTGTCACCGCCGCGGCAACAACAACCACGGCGATAAGCGCGCCCGCAATTTTATTAGACGCGCAACCCCGAGACGCCATAGGTGCACCCCTTCCGTTCTGCTTCGCTCAACATCACATTCATATGCCTTTGAGCGCCAAAACGGCAGGTGACAAATGTCTCATATTTACATTTTCGCAGGTAAAAAACCACCACAAAGGTGCCTGTCCCCTTTGTGGTGGTTGGCTAGTCTTGGGGCGTCCAGGACCAGAAAAAGTTGATGAGGGCTACGCGCGAGGCGGCACCGGTCTTTTTGTTGATCGAGGCGATGTGGCGGTAGAGCGTAGAACGCGAAAGGAAGAGCGCCGCCGCCACGTCCTGCACGCTGTCGTCCGAAACGACCAACGCCTCCAGCACATCGCGCTCGCGCTTCGTAAGTCCAAAGGCGGCTACAAAGCCGTCGAGTCGATCGTCAAACGAAAGCTCCGGCGTCTCCAGGGGCACCGCGTCGGTCTGATCGGGTGCACGGCTCACGCCAAGATCGTCGGTGGCAAACGCCAGGCCTCTGTGATCCGCTTCGTCCTCAACGCCTTGTCCAAACTGTCCCAGCAGCGAAATCGCAATGCCGACAAACAGCACGAGTACGACACCCACCGCCATTAGCACGTTTTGGCTCGAGATGATCGCCACCGCCGGCGCCGTCACAAGCATTGAGCAAATGTTGTTGATGACGCGGCCCATGCACGGCCACAAATACGACCAGCGCGCATACATCGAAATCGCGGCGAACTTCGCGGTGAAGAACACCACGAAAAAGCCCGTACCCAGGTAAAAGATAATCGTGGCGGCGAGCGCATTGCCCCCGTTGCCATCGGTGATAAGCACGAAGAACGAGAGCGTGGACAACATGGCGGCGCACGTCATGATGATATTCATATACGAGCGTCCGCGCAGGTCATACAGGGCGCCAGCGGCAAGTGCACTCACGACCAGCAGCAAGCGCGGCCAGTCACCCAGATCGATGGCGCCGGCGGCATGCGAGGTCGTAAGACCGGCGTTGAGAGCCGCGAATACGCCGGTAAGACAGGCGGTCGCCACCGTCAAGCGCACTACGGCACCTTGGAAGGCCGCCTTTGCCTCAGGATTATCGCGCCACTTGGCGCCATGCTCCGACGCATCGACCGATAGCTCGGCAATCTCGGCTTCGAACTCGGGCGCAGACTCATCACGCAATTTAGCTCGGCGGGTACCGTGAAGCAGCCCAACCAGCGCAATCGCACAGGCGACCAGAACAAACTGTTGAGGAATGCCCGCAGGCATCACCATATGGTTGAGCACCTGCACCAAAATGCCCGCAGCATAAGAAACCGCCACGGCACGTGCCAGACAAGGCGTCTGCGCAAAACGCCGCGCCAGATTGGCATGGGCGGTCGATCCGCAGTAGCCCAAGGCGCAGCACGCCACCAGACCGCCCACAATCACGACCTGAAACTGCGCCGCCATAATCAGCAGCAGCAATGCCGACACCAGCAGCACGCCCGTCATATCGCTCGTTGCATCGATTGTCTGGGGACGACGATAGTACAGGAGAGGACGCACAAAATAGCCAATCACGCTCGCGCCGACGACGATGCTCTCGTAGATAACAACCTCGTTCGCTGGCACAAACTCGGCCACGCGTACGTCAAAGAAGTACTCGCCGGCCAAAAACGTAAAAAAGAAAAGCGCCAGGCACAGAATCTCCCGTATGCCCCGGCGCAAATATGCGGCTGTGTCTCCCAGGTCCCTCATGGTAACCCCCACCCGCTTAGATGTCCGGAGAACCATTTTAGTAGAGAACGGGTCTTACTACACACGCGATGCCGGAAGTATTACACATCAGACCTCAACCGCCCTCAACAGCAGTTGCGGTGGAATACGGACTGTTTACAGCCAAAAAGGCTGGATTTAGACCGTATTTCACCGCAACCAAAGGAGCCCTTCTCCAATCGCACGCTCAGTTGCGGTGGAATAGTTCCCGTTTGTCCGGCTGGGGGCACTTTTTAGGAACTATTTCACCGCAACTTATTGAGGGGACTGGGTTGCGTGCGATGGAGAAGGGAATGGAGGGATCGGAAGTGTTGGAGCTCGGGCGTTAGTGCTCGGGAGTCAGGACCACCAGGGCGTCGTGCTCAAAGGGATGCTGAGCTACGCGCACAGTGCCGTCGCCGTTATCGCGAACGGGCAGTTTGGCGATGCGTTTGCCCTCCATGTCGAGGGCCGTCGCCGACCAGCCACGCGCACTATCGAGCTTAAACGTGAGCGCCGTGGTGCGTGGCAGGTAGGTGACGACGCGATCGCCAATACGCGCCACACGAATGGCCTCGCGCGCGTCGTCGAGCAGCTCCTGCGCGGGGACCACGGCAAGGGCGTCGTCGCACGCCGTGGCACCCAAGCCGGCAAGCACATGCTCGATGGCGGCAAAGTCCCACACGCCCGCAAACTGCAGGCACTCCTGCCAGCGGAACGGCATGTCGAAGCCCTCGCCCAGCACCGAGCCCTGGCTCTTGCTGGTCTGCCAGTTCCACACGCCATGGGCACCGTAAGTCACGCCGGCGCTGGCGCCGGCAAGAATCGACGACCACACGCTCGCGCGGCAGTCCTGCGCGGTAAAGCGCCAGTACACATTGCGCGACGCACCCATCTGCTCGTAGCAGGGCTCGGAGTTGACCATGGGCTTTTTGGGATAGTTGGCGATAAAGTCCTGCGGCAGGCGCCAAGCCTCGGGCTGGCCCTCGTAGTTGTGGCCGGGCTGGAACATGTAGAAGTCCAGACGGTCCAGATACTGCGCGGGAATCGTGCGGTTTCCGCGGTTGATGTGCATGGTACGCAGAGCCTCGGGCGCGCGCTTTGCAACCTCGTCGAGCGCATCTTCGTAATAGGCGATGGCCTCGTCGCCGGCAAAGTCGGTATCGCCCGTCACCACGTAGACGGGGTCGAACTCGCCCAGGTTCTCGACCACGCGGGCAACATGGGCGCGAACCTCCTCGCGCGGCATGATCTCGGCACCACAACGCTCAGCAATCTTAGCGCCCCAGGTACCAGGCACGTAATTGCACCACATAAGGACGAGCGCCGGACGAATGCCGTGCTCGACGGCGGCGCGACACATGTCGGCCGCACGATCCCAGTACGCCTGGTTGGGGCGAGACCAATCAAAATGCACGCCGTCCTCGCTGGCATAGGGCCAAATGCCCAGATCGGGGCAGCAGCGATCCCACTGCGGCAGCGTATTGATCTGCAGCACGTTCATGCCCTGCTCGGCGCGGCGGGTCAGATAGTAATCCCAATCCGCCTCGGCAATGCTCGTAAACGCGCTCCAGCACGTATCGGCAAACCAAAAGAACGGTTTGCCCTCGCACAAAAAGCCGTCCTGGCGACCGTTGACAGTCAGCTTTCCCAAACTCATCTGCATGTCCTTTCGTTTGATAAAGGAGTTGCGAACCGGCAGATTCTTTCGCGGTAACCCCGCGCGAAAGCCCCTGACGTTTAGCAAGGCCCAGCAGGCGGGCATCACCCGCCCCAATCAGTCTACCTTGCAAAAGGGCCCCGCCGGGCTTGCGCCTGACGGGGCCCTGTCGTGTAGGTAAGGTCGTATGCGACCGAATGGCTTGGCCTTAGGCCTCCATCTCGGCAAGCTCCTCTTTGGAGAAGCCAGTGGCAAAGACGACGGCAGCGGCGATGACAAAGGAGATCGCCATACCGACGATAGCCCAGACGGTGTTCATTTGGCCACCCTGCAGGTAGTTGGTGAAGACCAGGAAGTTGGCGGCACCACCGGCGAGGTAGTAGGTAACACCCATGAGGCCGGAGAACACAGCGCCGATAGCACCGCCGATGAACATGCCGAGCATGGTGCGACGGAAGCGCATGAGGATACCGAAGAGCGCGGGCTCGGTGACGCCGCCGGCGATGGCGGAGATGACGTAGCCCAGAGCAAGACCCTTCTCGTCGGGGTTCTTCATCTTGAGGAAGGCACCGAAGGCGCAGCCCCAGACAGCGGCCATAGCGCAGTTGGTGGAGACGAAGACGAAGGGATCGTAGCCGGCGGCGATGATCTGGACCTGAGCAAGCAGGATGACGGGCATGTGCATGCCGCAGACCACGAAGAGCTGCCAGAAGGCGCCGAGGACGGCCATAACAATCAGGATGCCGATGCCGCCGAGGTCAGCCAGGCCAAAGAGGGCGTTAGCGATGAGGCTACCGATCTCGTTACCGAGCGGGGCGAGGACGATGAAGGCGATGGGGATGGTGACGATCATGGTGCAGAACGGCGTGAAGACCGTGGAGAGCACGTCGGGCATGACCTTCTTAAAGAACTTCTCGACGAAGTAGAGGACCGGCACCGAAAGGATGATCGGCAGGACGGACTGCTGATAGTTTGCAGCGGCGATTTGGATGCCGTAGACGGAGATGATTCCGCCGCCCTCCTGGGTTGCGACGCTCACGACGGACGGGGCCATGAGGGCGCCACCGAGGAGCATGCCCAGAACCGGGGAGGCGCCGAGCTTCTTAGCGGCGGCATAGCCCAGGTAGATGGGGATAAAGGTGAACGTTGCCTCGTACAGGGTGGTGTAGAGGAACGTGTAGGTCGGGTCGGTGTCGGAAAGGACGCCGAGCATGGTGGGACCGAGGACCGCAGCGATGGTGCGGAACAGACCACCGGCCATGAGCAGCGGGATCAGCTGAGTCATGGAGCCCGACAGGTAGTCGAGGATGATGTTGGGCAGGTTCTTGAGCTCGAACTTCTCCTTGGGAGCGTCGAGGTTCTCATCGACCGCGGCACCCTGCTTGACGCCGGAGATGGCGACGAACTCGGCGAGCACCTTGGGCACGTTCTGGCCGATGATGACCTGGAGCTGGCTGCCGGCGAACTGGCAACCCAGAACACCCTTGACCTTCTTGATCTTCTCCACGTCGGCCTTGCTGTTGTCCTTGAGCGTCAGACGCAGGCGCGTCATGCAGTTGGTGGCGACGGTGACGTTCTCCGCACCGCCCACGAGCTCGAGGACATCGGTGGCAATCTGCTTGTTATCTACTGCCATGGGACCCCTCCCCATATCTTCGTGTGCCTACTCGTTTGGGCGTAGGCACGCCTTTGGCTCGGCGACTATAACCCCTTACGGCTGCCGAACCCTTGGATACGCTGTCGTAAACAATGTGTTTACTGAACGTTTACGGGCTTAAGTTTACACGGAACGTCTAATTTGTGGCAATTTTGCCGTCTGTAGTCCGGTGAACGGTAGGAAATCGGGGGTGAACGTACTTGAACGGTAAGGGATTGTCTATTTGACGCTCTGCTACTAAATGCCTATTTACGTGGTCTTTTAATTTGGTAAACACCTCTATTCTTTGTTGACCCATCAACAAAAGCCCTGCTAAATGGTGATAAACGAATGTTTAGTAATTTGTTGAGTGTTCATTTTGACCGTTTACCGAGTTCATCTGCCTGTTCTGTAGCTCTGCATTATACTAAACATGTTTAAGTTGTATTGCCGCTGATGTTTACCACTCGCGGCGCAGAGGAGGCAGCTCATGGAACTCAAATCGTGCACCTACGCAACCGTCACCACGCTGGGAGACTTTGGCCCCTGGATCAGCAAAGTCGTGCTCGACCTACCGTGCACCGTTCGCGCCAACGATATCGATGCGCGCACCTTCCATATATATGTAGAGCGCCATGAACGCACGGGCGAGATCCTGATGCGCAAAGAGCGCGGCGCCGACCACGCCGCACCTTCCGTAGGCTATGTCGACGTCCTCGCCGCCCATCCGTGCGATGAGTGCGGACGCAAGCTCGCCTTTGGCACCCATGTGGCGCTCGAGATCGCCGAGCAGCGCCTGACCAAGAAGATCGAGGGCAGTGTGATGGGCTCGCGCTTGCTCGACGACCAGCTGCGCATCACGCAGCTCGCGGCCCTTCCCGGCAATGACGGTGACGATCCAACCTGCGGCCTGGTCTTTGACACCTGCCGCGGCGACATCTGTCCCGCGCTCAAGGGCTGGAGCAATGCCACGCAAAAGACCGCCGTCAACGGCATCGCGCTCGAGTACGGCTTCTTTGAGCCCAGCTTTAAGGCCGAGGACTCCGCCTGCTTCAACCCCTTCGCGCCCGAAACGACAGTCGTGCCCCAGAAGGCCCCGCTCGTGGTGTACCTGCACGGCGCCGGCGAAGGCAAGGGTGCCACGCAGGGCGAAGGCGCCACGCGCGCCTATATCGGCAACCGCGTGACAGCCATTAGCCAGGCGCAAATCCAGCGCTACTTTGGCGGCTTTGCCTGGGTGCTCGTGCCGCAGTCTCCCACGTTTTGGATGGACAACGGCGTCGAGCAGCTCGGCCACTCCAACCAGAGTATCTACTCCCCCGTCATTAAGGCGCTCATCGATGAGTTTGTCGCCGAGCATGCCGACCGCATCGACACCGACCGCATCGTGGTCGCCGGCCTTTCCAACGGCGGCTTTATGACGCTGCGCCTGTGCGCCGACTACCCCGATTTCTTCGCCGCGGGCCTTCCCTGCTGCGCGCCGTGGTACAACGCCACGGACGAGGACGTCGCCGCCCTTGCCAAGACGCCGCTGTGGTTTACGCACTCCAAGGGTGACGAGCTTGTGGTCCCGCAGCAAACCGTGTTGCCGCTTACGGCGCGCCTGCGCGATGCCGGCGCCAACGTGCACCTCACGTACTTTAGCCATGTCGAGGACCTGACTGGGCGCTACCGCGAGGCCGACGGCTCGCCCAAGAAGACGTTCAACCATGGCGTGTGGATCCACCAATTCAACGACCTGTGTTATCAAGACTTCGACGGGGGCAACGTACTCATCGACGGCGAGCCGGTGGGCTGCTGGGAGTGGTCGGCCAGAGTTTCGAGGTAACCATCCCATCGGGGCCCTGACCTTTAGTTTTGTAAACGTCCTCGCGCATGAGTCCCGCTTATCCTGCTCCTTCGGAGCAACGGACAAGCGGGACCCGCGCTGCGGAATGTTTACAAAACTAAAGGTCAGGGCCCCTAGGTTAACGTTGTTCGAAACGCTGGGCGAGCGCTTCCGGCGGGCCGCCGGGTTGACGGCGATGAGGGCGGGGGTCCCGTCTTGCCTTGCGCGTAACTGGCTGAGATTTATTTGGTTGGAGCTTTCTTATGTCCCAAGAGTTGACTCGGGTGATTGTTACTACTGATATGGAAGTCGATGATATGAACTCGCTCGTTCATTTGGCTCTGTATCTTAACTTGCTTGACGTGCAGGCTGTGGTGTATACGGCTTCGCAGTATCACTTTCTTGGGGATGGCGTCCATACGCTCGGTGAGGTGAATCCGCATTGGCGGACTAAGGGGCGTCGCTCTTATGAGTGGGATGTGGTGCCTCATGAGCCCGATCCCACGGCTGGGGAGCTTTGTGAGTATCGACCGTTTCCTGAGCATTGGATTGAGAGTCTCTGGAGTAATGAATATGCCCAGGCTTGGCCTCAGCTGCAGGCGAATGCCGCCGCTGCCGGTGAGCCGCCGTTTCCCTCGCCTGCTCAGATGATTGAGCGTACCTTTGTTGGGAATGTTGCCTTTGAGGGCGATGTGCGCGAGGAGACTGAAGGTTCGCGCGTGATTGCTCAAGCGATTTTGGATGATGACCCGCGTACGCTTTGGCTGCTCAGCTGGGGCGGTATGAATACGATCGTTCGTGCGCTTATGAGTATTGATGAGCGCTATCGCGATACGCCTGAATGGCCCTCTGTGCAGCAGCGTGTCTATCGCAAGGTTCGTGTGATGGGTGTCGCGGATGGTGTGGGGCAGGACAATTCTTGGCTCGACCATGGGCATGAGCTCTTCCCCGATCTCATCTTTTGGTGTGTGCCCTATATGTATGGCGGCTATGTCGATGCCAAGATGGCTCAGCCCGATACGCTGCCGCTGTTCCAGGCTCCCTGGCCTGCACAGAATCTCACGCAGGGCAACGGCCCCCTTATGGCGCGCTATATGCTCTATGGCGATGGCAAGGTGTACGAAAACGAGCCCGAGAGGTTCCAGTTTGGCAAGCATGCCCGCTTGGATTGGGGCTTAGAAGGCATGCCCGCGATGCAATTTGAGCGCGGCGATTTTATGGCCGAGGGCGACTCGATGACCTATATTCCGCTGCTGCCGTTTGGCCTGCGCGGCATCGATAACCGCGACTTTGACACGTTGCTCGGCCGCATGTTCCTTGACGGGCATCCCGACTCAGATGCGCCTGCCGGTTTTGCTGCCATAGGTACGCCGGTGGACGGCAACCCCAACCCCTATCTGCGCGCCTACCAGGAAGACTTCGCCGCTCGCGCGCAGTGGTGCGCCCATGAGCCCGCGGCCTGCTCGCATCCGACGCATGTTGCCGAGGTTACGAGCGACATAAGCGCCGCAGCCGGCGAGCGCGTTGCCCTCGCAGAGACCATCGTCGACCCCGATGGCAGGGGCTTCGATGCGCACTGGGATGTCGCCATAGGACCGTCGAGTTATGCGGGCGCTCAAGATCTGTCGCTGTGGCAGGAATGCGCGACGGACGCCACATTCACCGTGCCTGCCGACGCGCAGAGCGGTGACCGCTTCGGCTCACCCTCAGCGTTAAAACCCGCGCGGAGCGTCCCTGCACCCGCTACGCCCAGGTCGCCATCGCGGTATTGTAAGCATTCCGTTACTGCGGCTTTCTTTACCACGCAGCCTAAAAACAGCGATGACAACGACGGCGTAGCCGCGTGCACCCCCTCGGCGCAACGTCCGCCGGACGCCCTGGCTGTGAAATGATGTATCGGCATCCATCGCCAAAACGATATTCACGTCAGAGACTCGTGCTCGAGGGGGCAGCAGGCCTAGCCGAGAAACACCGTCGCAACCGCCATCACCACGGGCATGGTGACGAGTGAGGCAAGGGTGCTCAGGCACACGCAGCCGCTAGCATAGGTGTAGTCGCTATCATTCTGCCGCGCGAAAATCGCTACGTTCGTCCCGACCGGGGCAGCCGCCGCAAGCAATAGAGACAGTTTGAGATCGGTTCCGCCCGGAGCAAACGCAAGAAGTGCGACGCTCAGGAGCGGGACAACGAGCAGCCGTTCCATCGCCACCGAATACAAGTTCCCCGTAGAGAGCAGCATCCGCAAATCGCTCTCCGCGAGGTAACAGCCGAGAACTATCATCGCCAGCGGCGAGTTGAGCGCCGCCACGTCGTCTAGGACCGTACCGACCAGAGCCGGTAGGGGCATCGCCATGCCGTAGAGCGCAAGGCCCGCAACCATTGCGATGAGCATGGGGCTCAGCAGTATGGAACGAATATCGGGTCGATTGCGCGCGCCCGAGAGCAGCCTCTGCCCATATGTCCACTGCAGCACGTTGAGCAACGCGATAAACGGTGCGATGAAAAACACTGATCCATCGCCGAGTACAGCGCGGGCAAGTGGAATGCCTATGAAGCCCGCATTGGAAAAGGCGACTGAGAAATCGCCCACGGGATGTCGAGCCTGCAATGCACGGCCGACCGCCATCGCCAATGCGAGCAACACCACCGAGATGGCGAACGACTGGACGAGCTCCCCGCCTCGCCCATCGCCCGCCGCCGTCCAAAACGAGCGCACGACCACGGCAGGCAGGACGGCATTGACGAGGAGCTTTCCCAAATCCCCAGATGATTCAGCACCGAGAATGCCACCTCGACGCAGTAGATATCCTATCGCCATGAGGGCAAACATGACGACAACCTGTTGGAAGAGCGCAACTGCAATCTGCATCGTTCCACCTAAAGCGCCGCATGCACGGCATCTATAACGCGCTCGACAAAGCGATCGGCCTGCCCGCGTGCCGTGCGCGCATTCATAGTCTCGAAGTACTTGCCATAGTCTTCCTCGGGGACCAGGTAGTTGCAATAGGTGTTGGCATACCCGATAACGATAACCTCACGCCCGGAGAAAGCGCGCTTAATCTTAAGGCCGAGCGCGCTGCAGGTGTCGCACGGCATCGTGACGATAACCAGGTCGCCCATAACGGCATAGCGCGATATCAGCGTCATCTCAATAGGGCTAATCTGCCGCTTGAAAGCAACGCGCTCGATAATGAACTTATTCCAAGGAACGTCCGGATCGGTTTGCGCCCTCTCCAAGGCAGAAGCGCAATCGGCATCGATGCGCGCGTCATATACCACCGGCATGCGGATCTCTCCGCTCACCGGCAAATCGAGATCAATCGCGACAGGCGTGAGCTTCGCGACAATCTGCCCGGCCAGCTCCTCGGCCGTACGCTCGAGCTCCGGAACTCCGGAACCCTGGCGGTAGAACCTTGTGGACACGTCTCCGCATATGCCGTTGGCACAGACAACGGACACACCCCACGCGTCCTCTAGACGCATGCGCACTTGCCCGATCAAGTCCGCGGAGAGCATGAGGTTGCTTCCGCTGAGGATGGTCGGGTGCGTCGATATATTAAGCAACTTGCCCAAAACCTTGCCGTCGTCGCCGGTGAACGTCAGCACGGTGCAAGACTTATCCGCCAGTCCGCCCTCGATATTGCGGTTGCCGTAGAGACCCTCGACCTCCATACGTTCCATCGTGCACACCGCAGGCCGTAAATCCGCCACGGCATCAATGCAGAGCCGCGTCGTACGGTCGAGCAGCCGCTCGGTCAGTCCCCCCTCCGCCGGGGTCTCCTCAAAGGCGAGCTTGAAGAATGCCGGGGCCGAGTGAGTATGAATCGCACAAGCGACGATGTTCGCGCAAGGAACGGCGCAGGCCTCCGCGACGCGCGCCTGGAGACGCCGGGCAAACTCCTCGGACACCATGATCGAATCGAGCACAGCGAGGACAAACGGCACTCCGCCCACCTCAGCCGCGACAACGTTCACTTCAATGGGGTCAAGCACTCCCTCGGAAAGTTTTTTTCGGTTATATCCGCCCATGCGGCACGGGCGATTGGGGGTGACGTCGGCGCGCGCAAACGCGACCCTCAACGATTGGCTCCCCATGATTCCTCCTCGTTAAAAGAGGCCACCCGTCCTAAGGCGGGCGGCCGAGATAGCCCCTATCTTATGGACGACAGCTCTACTGGCGCTCGGAAACCGGGCCGTTCTCGAGCTCGTCCTCGGTGAAGCCAAAAAGCATCACGAGCACGAAGGCCGTAACAAACGTGACCGCAGCGACGCCGACCGCGCACATGAAGTTCATCGGATCCTCGCTGATATAGGACACGATGCCGAGGAACGTCGAGTTGCTGGGCATGTAGAGCGTCACATGAAGCATGGCGCCAAGGATGCCGGCGATGAAACTCGTGACGAACTGGATCTTGAAGAGCCTGCGATAGCGGAGCATGAGGCCATAGATGCCCGGCTCTCCGACGCCGCCCACGAAGTTAGCGATAAAGTAGCTGAACGCGTTGCTCTTTTCCTGCTTGTCGCGCAGCTTGATGGCCGATGCGAGCCAGATGGCATAGATGCCCCAAACGCGAAGGTTCGTGGCGACGAGGATGAAGGAATCGGAACCGACAGCCATGAGGTTGGCGAAAGCGAGCATCACGATAGGCCCATGCATACCGGTAATGATGATGGGCAGCCACAGGGCGGAGAGGACACCGGCCGCGAGAATCGTCGCGACACCGCCGGCGTTACCGGCCGCATTGAGCACCGCGGCAATCGCCGTGCCGCACCACTGACCGATCGGGCCAAAGAGACAAAGAGCAAGCGGCGTGGCAACGACCATGGTGAGAAGCGGGGTGAACACTGTGGCCAAGGCCTCGGGAACATACTTGCGGAAGAACTTCTCAATCACGCTCATGCCCGCAACGGACAGCAGGATGGGAAGCACGGTCTGGGAGTACACCTCAGGCATGCAGGGAATGCCAAACACTGAGAACGATGCCCCGTCTTTTGCGAGCTGCATAAACGTGGGCTCGATCAGGATGCCGCCCAACAGTGCACCGAGCATCGGTGTGACGCCGATCTGCCTGGCCGCGCTGTAGCCGAGATAGATCGGCATGAAGTAGAACGACGCGTTGTAGACCATGGTAAGGAACACGTAGAGGTCGCTCGTGTCGGAGATGACGTTGAGCATCGTCGGCCCCAGGATGCAGGCGAAGCACTTGAACAGGCCGCCCGCCATAAAGGCTGGGATAAGCGGGACCATCGAGCCGGAAAGATAGTTGAGGACTTTCTGTCCCACCAGTTTGGGCGTCAGCTTCTCCTGGGGTGTATCGAGGTTCTCGTTGATTGCCGCGCGCTTGGTGAAGCCGCCCATATTGCAGACCTCGTCATAGACCTTGGGCACGTTCTGCCCAACGATCACCTGGTACTGCCCGCCGGATTCCTGAACTCCGATAACGCCTCTAATCTTTTTGACCTTGGCGGTATCGGGAATCCCCGAATCCTTGAGCGTAAAGCGCAGACGTGTCATGCAGTGCGTAACGCTCGTGACGTTTTCCTTGCCGCCGACGGCTGCTAGCACGTCCTCGGCAATCTGCTTGTTGTCGGCCATAAAGACCTCCCTTTTCTACTGGCGAGGCTTGCCCCGCCTGGTGCACGAGGCACCGAGTCAAACCCGTCGCCCGGTTGCCGCGAGGATAGGGGTTGGGGTCTCGCTGCAGCCTCAGGCCGGTTTACCTGCGACGATAACCGTCGTCGCCACGGTATCGCTACGCCCGCGGGCGTGAGATCCGCATGATATGCATAAGCACGTAGAGCTTCTCAGAGTCGGTTATCTCCTCATCGAACTCAGCACGAATCAAATCTACCGTACTGTCGAGGCAAGCAGCGCCGATTTTGGACTGCGAGCGAACAACGCCGTAGAGCCCGGAGCCATCGGTACTCATGGGCTCACCCTTGCGAATGCGGCCGAGGAGATAATGAATATGCGTGGCGAACCGCGCAAACTCGAAGCCCTTGCGGTCAACCTCGATACCATATTCATCCTCGATAATCCTGGTGATTCTATCGACGATCTCGTTGTCCTTCTCCGCCTGCGCAACGGTGTCATCTTCATTCGCGGGCGTGAGAGAGGCGTTGAGCAGGGCCATCGCAATGCCGACCGCCTCGCTCTTAGGCAGATCGACCATGAGTTTGCGTGAAATTTGCTCAACGGCGTATTCGCCCAGTCTGTACTCAGCGGGATACATTTGCGCCACATCGTAGGCGAGCGGCATCCGAATATCGATGCCTTTCTTGGCGCGTTGAATAGCAAAGGTGATGTGGTCGGCGAGGGCAAGTACGGCATTGGGGCTCAGCTCGTAGGGCAGCTCAAAGTCAGCAGCCTCGATAATGTCGGCAGAGAGCGCCAAGACAGGAGGATTAAGCTCCTCAAGCAACGCCAGATAATGCTCGTCAACATTGTAAAAGGTGCGCTCGATAGCAGAGAGTTTGAGGTCGCCCGTCTCCTTGTCGATGGCAAAGGCGATTCCCTTGCCGAAGGCGACAACGCTTCGTCCCTTGGAGTCGATGCACATCACGGCGTTGTTGTTGATTCGTTTGACGACTTTCATAGACTCCCCTCGCAGCTTCTGCACGGCATGTTACCGTGGTTAATGTGAGCTGCTCGATCATGCCTCACGGGGAGTCGCACTCAAGCGTGCTTACGCGTGCTTTATTTTAACACCCACGCCCCGCACGCTCGAATTGAAATCAGTTTTAACCCTGAGCGGTCAAATTACTCGGTAAACGGCGGATTGCTTATCGCCTAAACGCACCGTTCCATGTTCAACAAAGACCGTCCCCAACGACTAGTCGTTTAAGAACGTCCCCGATGACTATGGAGTGCCCCCAACTGCCACTCATTTAAGTACGTCCCCAATGAGTGGCCACTCATTTAAGTACGTCCCCAATGAGTGCAATGACTACCCAGAAGTTGCGGTGGAATAGTTCCTGTTTGGCCTTCTAAAGCCGCCGTTCAGGAACTATTTCACCGCAACTTATTTGGGGATGAAAAATGGGCCATGTGTCCCAGTTGTGGAGACCTCTTGAGCCGTCTGGGTATCGTGAAAGATTGCGCGCTCCCCCATCATCAAAAGTGACACACGCTACCAGGTGATGGGAGGCAGCCATGGGCTTCTTTGACAAAATGTTCGAGAAGAAAGAATGTGCGATTTGCGGTACCGAGCTGGGACTTTTGGGAAAGACAAAGATCAGCGAAGGCTACCTGTGCAAAGAGTGCGCCGGCAAGCTCTCCCCCTTCTTTGGCGGTTATCGCTCTAGCACCGCGGACGACATTCGCGAGCAGCTCGCCTATCGCGAGGCCAATGCCGAGCGCCTGGCATCGTTCAATCCCACGCGCACGCTCTCGGCCGGACGCACCAATATTATGCTCGACGAGGACGCGGGCCTGTTGATCATTACCTCGCAGACGCGCTGGCGCGACGCCAACCCCGACATCATCGAGTTTTCGCAGGTACTCGGCTGCGATATGGACATCGACGAGCACCGCACCGAGATCTATCGCGAGACCAAGGACGGCGAGCGCGAGAGTTATGACCCGCCGCGCTACGACCTGGATTACGACTTCAATCTGACCATCCACGTCAACACGCCGTACTTTACCGAGATCGACCTGCGCGTGAACGACTCCACCATTGAGCAGCGCGGGTCCATCGAGTACCGCGAGGCCAAACGTCAGGCAACCGAAGTCCGCGACGCGCTGGTGCAGCTGCGTCAGGAGACGCGCGACAGCGTCGTTGCCGCTAAGGCCCCCAAGACCGCGGTCACTTGCCCCTTCTGCGGTGCCACCACCATTCCCGATGCCAGTGGGCGCTGCGAATACTGCGGCGGCGCCATCGGCGCATAGCCCCGGCACGGAAAGGACCGATCATGGCCTTCGAAAGCGTTAACTATCAGTGCCCTGCCTGCGGCGGCCCGCTGCATTTTGCAAGCGCCGAGCAAAAGCTCGTCTGCGACTACTGCGACTCGCGTTTTGAAGTCGAAGAAGTCGAGGCCCTCTATCGCGAGCGCCAGGACAAGGCAGATGCCAAAGCTGATGCCGCAGCCGCGGCTCCCAAACCTGCTGCCGACGACGCCGTGCAGGAGCTGGCCCAAAACGCCGGCTACATCTGCTCGTCGTGCGGCGCCGAGCTGGTTTCGGACGGCACCGTCGCCGTTACCACCTGCCCATACTGCGGCAACTCCGCCGTAGCACCCGGCCAGCTCTCGGGCGACTTCTCCCCCGACCTGGTGATTCCGTTTAAGCTCGGGCGCGATGACGTTATGACCGCGCTCAAAGACCACTACAAGGGCAAAATCCTGCTGCCCAAGAGCTTTGTCACCGGCAACCATATCGACGAGGTCCAAGGC
>CABVBR010000017.1 GCA_902496645.1 uncultured Collinsella sp. | reverse complement strand
TACCGCGGCCATCGAGGCCACGACGCCCTCGCCCACCGTGATCACGGGGCAGTCGAGCGACTGCATGGTGTCGATGAGCGCCAGCCCCGCCGTAACGCTGCCGCCCGGGCTGTTGATGATGAGGGTTATGGGCTCGGTCGCGCTTTGGTGCTCCAGCACCAGCATGGACTTAATGAGGCCGTTGCAGGTCACATCGTTGACTTCGCCCTCCAGCAGTAGCACGCGACTGTTGAGCAGCTCGCTTGCCATGTCGACGGCGGCAACGCGACCGTCCTTGGACTTCTTGATGATACTGGGCTCACGGTACATAACGGGCATGGCTAATTCCTTTCTAGATGGGATCGATAGGGGAAACTGGCCGCACGGCACATGGCAAACAGAGGACGTGCGGCAAAATTACAGGTCGGAATGCGCGAGGCTGCAAGGGCTAATCCCTCAGCCACTTGGCCGCATTGGGATGGTCGTCGCAAAAGTACTTCTTGGCGCGGAAGGGACGCATGCCGGTCACCTTGACCAGACAATCGGTGCGAGGCATAAGCCCAACCTCGCCCGGGGTCATCACGTAACCGCGCACATCTACGGCAGTGCGCTCGGCGCCCACGTAATTGGTGCCCAAAACCGACTCGCCACACAGTTCGCTTATGTAGTTCTGCGTCGCGATATTGCTACCGCCACCCATATAGACCAAGCTATCGCAGTTATCGAGGATGGTAAGCGCCGTGGATTTGCCGTACACGCCATCGAGCTGGCTCAGCGATTGCGCGCACATCAAAAAGCTAATTCCGCGACTGCGCACGGTCGCAATGCTGCGCTCAAAATCGGGGATGCGCCCCACGTTGGGAAACTCATCGAGCACAAACTGCACGCGACGCTGCAAATGACCGCTGGGGCTGGCATCGGCACGGCGTTGGGCAAGGTTAAACAGCTGCTTAAGGGCAACGTTCGCAAGCCATGCATTGGCCGAGTCGTTGTCGCTCACCTTAAGATCGATCACGCGCTTGCCCTCGTCGATACGATCAAGATGCATCTCGTCATGCTCAAAAACGCGCATGAGCTGGGGCGTCTTAAGCCGCGAGATAGTTGCATTGAGCGTGATCAGAATGCTCTTGAGCGTCCTATCGGCTGCCCCACGAAAATCGCGATACTGCTCAACGCCGTACAGGTCTGCGTTCACCGCCCCATACTTATCGAGGAATTCCTTGGACTCCACCTCCTCCACAAGGTAGTCCAACGGGAATCGCCCCTCGCCATCTCCCGTGACTTTGATGAGCGCGGCCAGCTTAAAGACGTTGTTCATCTTAAGGTAGCGGCGCGGAGCATTAGGGTCCTCGCCCGGCGCAAGGGTGCCGGCAAGGCACTCCAGGAGATACAGGATTCCAACAATTGCTCGAAGCAGTAGATCGTTTGCGTTATCCCAGAACGGATCATACCTAAAGCTACGGCGGTCAGGATCGACCCCCTCCATGATTGCCGCCACTGTGGTGGGGATATCCTCGACATCCATCACGTAGCGCAGAGGGTCGTATCCGGCCGACTGCTCGGGATTAACTGTATCGAGAACCGTTACCTCGTAGCCGTCCTCTTCAAAGCCCATCCCCGTACGGCGCAGCAGCTCACCCTTGGTGTCCGTGACCACATAGCAGCACTCGTGGTGATTGAGCAGGTTGGGCAAAATAAAGCTCGCCGTTTTGCCGCTGCCGGTGCCTCCAAAGGCAAAAACATTGTTGGACACGCTTGTCTCCCAATGCTTGTCGTCCTCGTAGAAAGCCACCGTGGCGCCCTGCGCCAAGATCACATCGCGCTGCTCATCGCCGGACGACAGCGCCTGCATCTCCTCCTTGGTCGCCCACTTCTTGGTCTGATACTCCGTCTGCTGTGCAGCCTCATAGCCGAACATCTTGATGACTGACATGGCATGGCCCCTTTCTTGTCGAAAGATCTGGTTTGCTGCTAGGAAATACGGTCGACAACGGTGCCCTCATTGGGATTCGCCGCGCACGACAACTTAACCGTGCCGTCAATCAGGCGCTCTGCCTGCGACAAATAGCTCTCGCGTGCCGCGGCAGAGACTGTTCCATCACGCAGATACGCAAGCAACGCCTCAATCATCAGCTTGTCGAGCAAGTCATACTCTTTTGCCTGGGCGCGGTTGAGGGTATAGCGGTCCTGGAGTTCTCGCACCTTGGTTGCCAAATTGATTTCCATCTTTTCCTCCATGCAATAAAAAGTGTGTCGTTCGTCCGAAAGTGCCTCAAACGGGCGTTTGACGCATAGCTCAAAGTTGAAACGAGGACTCGCATTGAACACGCGTCGCTGCACCTTGAGGTAGCGCTCATAAAACATGACGGCATCATCTTCGTCCGCCGTAAAGCCATGCGATCCATCGCGGTGCAGCCGGTCGTATGGCTTTCTGCTGTCGATATGGCGCACGAAGAGGGACGGGACATAGGCGCCCTGCTTGGCGCTGTACTTCATCCCTGTCGTAACTTCCTCAAACAAGAGAACGCCAGCCGATTTGAAATCCGCATTGCGTCCATGGCTAAACATGCTCACTACAGTCGCCACGCTTTCCATACGACTATCGCGCGGGGGGAAATACAGCGGCAGCAAAGCGAGTGTCGCGGCGGTCAAAAGTTCGCGGGCCTCGTGTACGTCGGCTCGATACTGCTCGGGCACCAGCCCGGGAATATCGGGCGAGCGCTTTTCCAGCACGTCAACGAGCGTCTTGGCTAGGCGCTCAACGTTCTTCTCGCCGCAGTACGGACACGGAAGAGACCGTTCTACCTTTCCGTTCATTTCGCACATGTCGCGGAGATCCTCGTCGATCGCACTGAGGAATGCCTCGTAGATGTTGTCCCGTTTCTTCATGAATGTTTCTTTCTATCCGGTTTCGGGTGTTTGGTGTAAGTCTGTTCTAAGTTTTAGAATGCTCTGAGGTATGGATGATGACAATCGACCTAACCTGCAGCTTCGTTAGTGAAATCACCCTGCTTGATAGCGCGGTTTGCCTAAAGGCTGTGTAGCGATTGCATCAAGCAGTTGGTATTGAGTTGGTTTTGGATTGCTTCGAGGATAGCACAGTAGGCTGTTCTCGTCATTAGAAATTTTTAATTTTTTCTGCTATTATATAGCCCACTAAGAAGAAAGGGCTCTATACATGCGTGAAACAACATCATTGCCACGTCTCACCGCCGCCGCCCTCTCGCGCGCGCTTAACCTAGAACAAGGCAGCCGCCTACTCACCGTTCGCCTACCTGGCGCCATCGGCTGCGAGGCGCTTCGTGAATGCTTCAGGCTGAACGGCAACGGCGTACCTAATATTTGCGAACTTGAGCCCGGCAAGCAGAACACGGGCAATGACAACGCGGCGCCGGTGTTTATCGATGCCACAGCTTGCGTTCGCAAACGTTTTCGCGAAATCAACAGCGCATGTGAGGCGCTCATTAATGATCTGGAGCCTGGCTACCTGGGCTTCTGCGATTGGGAGGCCTATCTCTGGTGCCTGTATGCACTAGCCCTCTCCGGTCGTACTCGAGCCGCCGTACTGCTGCCGTTCGAGTCTTTGGACAACGCCGAGCAGGCACGCGCGATTCTGTTGCGCGAGGGGCTCGTCGAAAGCGTCCTATATCACCCGCTCGCCGAATCTCCAATGCACGGCATGTACGCACTTATTGTATTGTCGACGGGAAATCGCAGCGTTTCATTCCGCAATGCCGCCACGCCCATGCCACGCCTTCGGTTTGCCGACGGGGCTCGCTACCCCAATCTTCCCTTGGCTTTCTCCCCTGACTGGAGCGGCATCGAGTGCGACTCACGCAAAACGGTTTCCATTGAAACCGTCGAGCTCGAAACGCGCAAGCTACTCCAACACCACGCCGCGCTCTCCAAAGGCAGGGTTGGCCTGATCTCCGTAGCTCAAAACTACAGCGCAACGCTCGGCGACAGCTTTATGCGCGTGGTGCCGTTTATGCCCCGAGACAGCACCACCTCGGATGACATCGACGCTGTCGAGGTGCGCCGCATTTCATCTCAGGATTTCCGCAACGGCTATTTGCTGCCCAGGGATGTTGCGGAAGGCGCGTCGGAGCTGGATTCCGAACCTGTAAAGGTAAGTCCAGACGTGTTGGCTCGTTACGAGCTTCGTTGCGGCGATATCGTCATGCCGCGCATACTCGGTCGTTACGGCGCGTCGAACCTACTTGTGGTCGGCATCGATGATGCAAAGCAGCATCTAGTTGCCTCGCACAACACCACCGCCATTCGCCCGGCGATTCCAACGATGACCGACGAGGAGCGCATGGTGTATGCAGAGATGGTCGCGGCGTACCTCACCGACGGCCATGGGTCCATAGTTTTGCAGGTATTGTCCGACAATCAGTACAGCCACGCCATCCGCCCTACCGATCTGTTCGAGATCGAAGTCCCACCGGCGCTCGACCCACGCACACGCGAGTACAGCGAATCCATCAATCGCTTTGCCGAGGTCGTAAGGGCAAAGAAACAAGCCGAGGCCGCTGTCGCCCAAGCTCAGCGCGACCTTGAAGCCGCAAAGAAGGCCGTTACTCAGGTGGTCGACCAGGCCTGCGAGTAGCGCATACATAGGCAGTAGAAACGTCTTAAGCCGGCGGCAGGAACTAATCCTGCCGCCGGCTTAACTATCTAGCCTATTCCCATCCCGTGGTCTGAGGATTCCATTTGCGCACATTCGCCGAACGATTAAAGCACGGTGCATACAACCGATTGACGATTTCCTCTGCCTCAGCAATGTTCCCCGCGAGATCAAGTACCCCCGCCTGCCTCGCCATCTTTATGTACTGCGCAGAACCATTTTGTTTCCACCAGAGAGGCGCCACGAACTCTTCCGGCATTGCCACCTTGCGGGCAGACGCTTCTTTCTCGACTCTCTCGACAAGCGTAGCCCCATCGACGAAGCAAGTTTTCGCGTACACCAAGATGTCGACTATATCCTTGATTCGCGAAGAGGCACGGCCCTCATGCATCTCTATCATTGCGAGCAATTTATCTGCAAGGGCGCTCTCCGCTCGGCATACTCGATAGTCGCAGACTGGGAGCCCCTCGATATTCAAACGATCAATCGGTGCAAGAACCTCCGGCTCAAGTCCCTGCACTTCATCAATTACCAAGTCAATTGAAATTGGCTGTAGCTTCTTGGTTCCCATAAAGGGGGTGAACCACACCTTCGCACCGCACCGATACTCATCTTCTTCTTTGATCTGCTCTGCACGATCAAAGACAAACGAAACGAAATCCTCCAAATCAATCGAAGCCGCCTGCACCAGATCGGCAATAGCCTCTTCGAGACTTTCCTCTTGAGCAACCAAGTCAATATCCCTTGTGACACGCGCATCGAGTGTTCGCGCTAGGACGCTTTGGCCACCCTTGAGCACAAAGCTGCCGTCATCTTCTGAAAAAACGCGACATAGGAAGCGATGAAAGTAGAAACCGACGATCGCCCGATTGGTATCCATCTGCGACTGTCTTGCGGCATTCCTAACAGCCATCTCCAATGCGGCAGGCGTTTTGTACTTCACCATGTTCTCCGTTTCGCATTAACCGTTCAGTACCATCAGCAAAGGCCTCATTAGTTCGCGTCGTTTGGCAGTTTTAGAGTTCTCCTTTACGAGTTCTTTCAGCCGCTGCATATCGAGCCCACGCCCCAGCGCATCGTGATAGGCATCAATAATTAATGAGGGGTCCTCGCAATCGAGGCAAAGATCAACAAGCGTGCGCTCGGGTTTAGTTACCGGCAGGCCGTCGAGCCAAACGATGTCCCGCTCAGCGATCTCGCGCTTTACAAAAGAAAGGGATTCGTTTCTTGTATTGATACGCATAGGCGCGGTCATCCTGTAGGGGGACAGATAGAAATCGCCCATTTGCTGCAGGTTCGCCGCCGTCGTACCGCTCACGGCGATGCCATCCCACTGGCGTTTTCTCTCCCACGCGCAAAGGGAGGGATTGGTGAGCTTCCAAAAGGCGTTGAGCTCGTCGGTGTCTCGGCGCTGTGTTCCAGACATCCGGTAGGCGCCGTGGCATATCCGTTCAAGACGCCCTGCGCGGCATGAGTGCGCCAGTGCATCTCGAGAGATGTCCATGCGAGCCGCCTGGGCCGTGGTGAACACGCCCTCGCTCTCGGAAAGCTCGCTTATCGCCGTTATGTTGCTAAAGTACTTCATGTTGCAATTGTAGGATATTTTCATACTTTTGAAACGCATTTTTGATTCTATACGATCGGTGCGCTTCGCCTATCCCATTTCTGCCGCCGGCTTGCCGTTAGGTCACCGCTCTCCGCTGCCAAGGTCTAATACTTTTCCGCGAAGTGAACGTCTGTTTTTGGACCCCTGAAGCATCCACATTTTTCGTCGGCAAAATCGCAGGATTTCAGCATCGAAACCGCAGGAAACGGCACCTCTAAAGTGTCGATGCTTCGGGGGTCCGATTTAGCTCGTTCACTTCTCGGGAAAGTATTAGACCTCGCTGCTAGCTACCCAGAAGGGCACCTCCCCCTTCCCCACCGCCACCCAAAAACTCATCCAACATTAATCTTGGCTCAAGAATCGCTTAATCTATAACCTGCACTATAGAGTTCGACCGAGGGCGGGGCGGCGCCGCGCAACGCAGGCCGCCGAACGCAACGCTCGCGCCCGGGCAAATCGCCCGGCGTCGCGCCCATCGAACGAAAGGACAGGTCATGGACGACCTCGAAAAAGTTGAAACTATCCGCACCAAGTGCAACGTGAGCTATACCGATGCCAAGGCCGCGCTCGACGCCGCCGACGGCAACGTCCTGGACGCCATCATTTGGCTCGAGTCGCAGGGCAAGACGCAGACCACGTCGGCGCACGCCGCCACCGAGTCCGCGCCGGTCGATGAGCCCTCGGCCGAGATGGTCGCTGCGCAGGCCGCCTACGAGAAGTCGAGCGAAAAGACCGACTTCTCCAAGAAGATGGACAGCGTGTGGGAATACCTCAAAAAGCTCTTCCGCCTGAGCCTGGATACCAAGTTTATCGCCACGCGCCGCGACGCCATCATCCTCAACATTCCCATCCTGATCCCCATCGTCGCCCTGTTTGCCTGGGGCGCCACGATTTGGCTGATGCTGCTTGGCCTGTTCTTTGGTATGCGCTACCGCATCGACAGCGACGGCGACGTGCCCGGCAGCATCAACAACCTGATGGACCACGCCGCCGATGCCGCGGACGGCATCAAACAAAATCTGAACGACGACAAGTAATCGCAGATAGGGGCACGTATGGCACGAATCCTGATCGTAGAGGACGAAGAGAAAATCGCCCGCTTTGTGACGCTCGAGCTTGAGCACGAGGGCTATCAGGTGGAACACGCTGCCGATGGCCGCACCGCCGTTGACCTGGCGCTGGAGCGCAACTACGATCTGATTCTGCTCGATGTGCTGTTGCCGCAGCTCAACGGCATGGAGGTGCTGCGACGCGTCCGCAAGCACAAGGATGTGCCGGTGATTATGGTCACCGCGCGCGATGCCGTGATGGACAAGGTGGCCGGGCTCGACGCCGGTGCTGACGATTACCTGACCAAGCCGTTTGCGATTGAGGAGCTGTTCGCACGGATCCGCGTGGCGCTAAAGCGCTCGGAGGCCGTGCGGGCGGCTTCGGGCGTTGGCGGCATCGGTGCCGGGGCGAACGTAGTGGGCGGCGTGGGCGCCGGTACCATTGCGATGCCCCTGGCCGGCGGCTCGGCCCAGGCATCCGCCTCGCCCTCCCCCGCCGCGCTCGTCGTGGGTTCGGTCGCGCTCGATCCCAACCGCCGCGAAGTCACGGTCGGCGGCTCGCCCATCGCGCTCACGGCCCGCGAGTTCGATGTCCTCGCCCTGCTTATGACGCATGCCGAAACCGTGCTCACACGCGAGCGCATCGCGCACGAGGCGCTGGGCTACGAATACGTGGGCGACACCAACAACGTCGACGTGCACATCGCGCACCTGCGCGCCAAGATCGAGGACGCTGGCGGTGTCCGCATCCTCCAGACCGTGCGCGGGGTGGGCTATGTCTGCCGCGCGTAACGCCGAGACCAAGCGCGTCACCTCCATCGCCCGCGCCATCAACTGGAGCTACATGTGGCGACGCCTGATGAGCTACGTCTGGCTGGATCTGTTGCTACTGGTTGTTGCGGCGGCGATCCTCGTCTTTGGCTACAACCAGACGCTGCCCGCCAGCGCGTTTACCGCAGGTTGGATCCCCAGCGAGTCCGTTCGCAGTATGTCGCTGACGCCCGCACGCGGCTGGGACCCGGCCACGCTTACCTATACCGTTGAGCTTGCACGCGCCACCAAGACCTTCCCCCTCGCGCAGGACCTCGTTGCACTGTGCCCCCTCTATATCGTTGTCATTGGCTGGCAGGTCATCAGCGTGCTCGACATGCTCGGCGGCGCCCGTCGCGTGCGCCGCACCATGGCGCCGCTCAACGATCTGGCGCTGCGCGTGGACGAGCTCGGCCGCATGCAGCTCGTCGGCGGCAAGATGGAAACGCTGGAGCAGGCCATTGAGCGTGCAAGTGTCGATTCGCCGAGCGTCACCACCGGCGACGCGGACCTGGCGAGCATCGAGGTCGCACTCAACCGTTTGCTGCGTCAGATGCAAGAGGCCAAGCTGCAGCAGATGCGTTTTGTCAACGATGCGAGTCACGAGCTGCGCACGCCCATCGCGGTGATTCAGGGCTACGTAAACATGCTCGACCGCTGGGGCAAAGACGACCCAGACGTGCTGGCAGAGTCCATCGCCTCGCTCAAGGCCGAAAGCGAGCATATGCAGGAGCTCGTGGAACAACTGCTGTTTTTGGCACGCGGAGATGCCGGCCGCACCGTGCTGCGGCGCGTGAATACCAACCTGGCTGCACTGGTCGGCGAGGTATGCGAAGAATCGCAGATGATTGATGCCGCGCACGCGTATCGACTGGCTTTTAATACTGCGTTTGCCAGTGACCCGCGCTGCGACGCATCCGTCGATGTCGCGCTCGTGAAGCAGGCTCTGCGCGTGATCGTGCAAAACGCCGCCAAGTACTCGAGTGCGGGAACGACCGTCACATTTGGCATAACACCCGATGCGGGCATGGGCGCGATCGACATAAGTGTTGAGGACGAGGGCATCGGCATGAACCAGGAGTCCGCAGCTCATGCGTTTGAGCGGTTCTATCGTGCCGACAACGCGCGTGATGCCGGCGCACAGGGGTCGGGTCTGGGGCTCGCCATTGCCAAGTGGATCGTCGATAGCCACGGTGGCGTCATCGGCGTGACCTCGGTCGAAGGCGTCGGTAGCCGCTTTACGATCCGTTTGCCGCGGTAGGAGCACCTCTCACGAATCGAAGGTGAATGGTTTTCCCGAGAAGTGAACGACCTATTTTGGACCCCCGAAGCATTCACACTTTTTGGCACCAAAACTGCAGGAAAAACTCGATGAAACCGCAGGAAATTCCACCCCCAAAGTGTCGATGCTTCGGGGGTCCGATTTTGCTCGTTCACTTCTCGGGAAAACCATTCACCTTCGATTATCAACAGCCTGCCAGGCTGCCACGCGGCATAAAAAATGGGGTAAGGCCACGCGGCCTTACCCCATTTCTCGTTAGCTATGGCAGCTTGCGCGCTACTCGCGGCACAGATGCACGGCGAAGCCGGCGAACTCGCGCTTAAAGTACACGAGCTTGGTGCCACCCTCGGGCAGCAGCGCACGCGACTCCTCGTTGACCTCGAGACCGCGCTCGGCAAACCACTTCTCTGCCGCGTCGATATCGTTGACGGCAAAGCCGATGTGGCCCTTGGTGCCACGACCGTTCTGCTTCATGATCTCGACTAGCGAATCGTTAAAGTACGAAACCGGAGTCTCGATAACGGGCATGCCCATCATCGTCGAGAACAGCTCCGCGATCTCCAGGGCGTCGGACGGATCGGTGGCGTTGATGCCCACATGGGCGACGCGCATGCCAAAGAGCTCGACCGGGTTGGCGTTCTGCTCACTCATGCAGGCAGCTCCTACTGAGCCATGACGTCGAGGACGGCCTTCTCGGCAGCGACGCGGTTCATGCCGGTCATGAAGGGCACGCCGCTCACGTACGGGCAGGTGAGGCCCTCGGGGGCAACGGTGGTAGCGATCAGCAGGTCGGCGCCCTCGTCGCAAGCGTCCTTGGCCTCGGAGATGGCGCACTGCACGATCTCGTACTTGTCGGCATAACCGTTGGCGTCGAGCAGGGTGGCGACCTTCTGGGCAACGAGCGTGGAAGTAGCAGCGCCAGCACCGCAAGCCAAAACGATCTTCTTCATAGGTAATGTCTCCCTTCATGGTTTACTTTAGGTAAGTGTACCGCAGCGAGCGATGGCGCTCGGCCTCGATGCGCTTTTGTGCCAGTTTGCTTGCACGCTGCGTATAATACATCTAGCACGTATTGTCATACCGCTTGTTTTACGAGCGACCGAGGAGCTCAATATGCCCGATTCCCGCACACTCTGGACCGCCGTTGTCATTATTTGTATCGCCATATCGGTGTTCTTTAGCGTTAAAAAACGCACCACGTTCAAGCGCCTGCAGCAGCTGATGGCCGCCAAGCAGTGGGATGAGTTCGACCGCCTGCTCGACAGCAAGCTCACCAGCATGCTGTACCCGCGCTACAACCGCGATTACCTGCGCCTGAACTCCTATCTGCTGCGCGAGGACCACAAGCGCGCCGACGAGATGTTCGACCTCCTGCTGGGCCTTAACCTGCCCAAGATGCAGCGTGTCGACCTGGTGATCAAGGCCTTCAACTACTACGTTGGCCAGGAGGACCGTAAAAAGTCCAAGGAGCTGCTGCACGAGATCAAGGGCTTTGAGGGTGGCCAGGCAGAGGCGGTCGCGCACGAATGCCAGCTGATGTACGACACGATGATTCTCAAGCGTCACAACGACATTCCCGAGCTAGAGCGCATGCTCGAGGAGGCCGGCGACGACAAGGTCAAGGCTTGCCGACTGGAATACCTTCTGGCCCTGCAGTACAAGAACAAGGGCGACGAGGCCAAGTTCCAAGAGTTCCTGGAGAAGTCAGGCCAGCACTCGATGGCCGTCAACGCGTAACGGACGGCTTGTGCTAGACTTCTAGTCTCACGGGGGCGTGGCGGAATTGGCATACGCAGGAGACTTAAAATCTCTCGCCGCAAGGATTGTGGGTTCGAGTCCCACCGCCCCTACCATATGACGCTTACGAGCCCGTGTCCCCCAGGGATGCGGGCTCGTTTCTTCTAGATGCCGGCGGGACTCGAATCCGCGAGGGGGCGAGCGTTAAGCGGACGCGCAGCGTCCGTAGCGAGCCGGCGAGGGCGCCGGCAGGCGGCCGAAGCCGGTGCGGATTTGCGCAGCAAATACGCAGACGTCCCACCGCCCCGCGCTTCAGAAAGTCAGCTAATTTAGGACGAGCTAAAAGACTGCTTCGGCCCCTTAGAAGTTGCGGTGGAATAGTTCCTGTTTTGGCCGTTTACCGGCCCATTTAGGAACTATTCCACCGCAACTTATTTAGAGGGTGCTGAGAGCGGGGGTCCAGGCGATGGTGGGGGTTGCACCGTCGAGAGTCTCGTTGATGGTGGCGGCCATGCCGGCGAGTAGGCTATTCTCGCTTACGGTGAGCGTCTTGTAGCCGCCGGCGCGCATGAGTTCGCGAATCACCACGGCGCCAGCGAGAATCACGCACGCACGCTTGGGCTGCACGCCCGGCAGCGCGGCGATACCCTCCACGTCCAGTGTGGACATGCGCTCGATAGCGGCCGAAATCTGTTCCATCGAAAGCTCGCGCAGGTGCACGAAGCTCGAATCATACGGCTCCAGCTCGTGAACCAGCGCCACGAGCGTGGTGACGGTGCCACCCACCGCGACCAGGCGCTCTGCACGCTCAAAATTGCTCGGCAGGCCCTCAAAATAGGCGGCGAACTGCTCGCCCGCCCAGTTGGCAGCGGCAGCAAGCTCGCCGTCCGCAGGCGGCAGTGCCGAGAAAAACCGCTCCGTCACGCGGCGACAACCGATGTCCAGCGAACGCGTGCCCTCCAGCGCAAAGACCCCACGCTCCGGTGCGTACACGCCCGTCGCGAGCTCCGTGGATCCGCCGCCCGAATCGGCAACAATGATGCGCTCGCCGGCAAAGTCGTGTGCCACGCCAAAAAACGTCAGGCGCGCCTCGATCTCGCCCGGAATCACCTGTGGCTCAAGCCCCAGATCGCGCAGGCCGTCCAGCAGCAGGGCGGCATTGGATGCATCGCGCGCGGCACTTGTGCACGTGGTGCAGATGCACACGGCCCCAAAGGCACGTGCCTCGTCCAAAAACATGCGGCATGCGGCGAGCACGCGCCCAACGGCCGCCTCGCAAAAGCGGCCCGTCGCGTCCACGCCCTCACCCAAGTCTGTAATCTCGGTATGCTTGGACGATTCCACGATCGCCCCGCCCTCGACCTGGGCCAGCACCAGTCGCGACGACACCGTTCCCAGGTCAATCGCCGCCACCTTATATCGTTTGCAATCTGCCATTGCGGGTTCCCCTCCGGGCGCTACTCGCCGTTGGACACGACCGTCTGGCCCTCGACACCGTTAAACCCAAACAGCATGTCGAGCGCCTGGATATACCACGGGGCGTCCTTACCGACTTCTTCGATTTCCTTGGCAACTTCGCTGGCCTTCTTGGCGTTCGACGACTTCTTGCTCGAAGACGAATCCGAATCGTCGTCCAGGCCCTGCACTTCAATCCTCTTCTCGCCGGGCATCACCAGGCCCAAGTCCTCGGATGCCGCGTCCTTGATACCCTCCTCCGAGAGCAGCTTGTCGACGCTTTTTTGCAGCTCGTCGTTGTATTGCTGACGAATCTCGACCTGCTTGGCCAAGATATCGCTCGAGCGCTTTGCCACGTACAGATCGCGCACGGGGAAATACAGGCTCACGAGCACCAGGGCAACGACAATGCCGATGAATAGCCCTCGCTGAGGACCGTGGGTAAAGTCGTAAATCGCCTTGACCGCTGCGTTGTCGTTGGCGTAGTGCATAAAGTCCGAGCCGGAAAGACGGCTTGAGGGACGGCGCGGCTTGTCGGACGCCTGGGTCGAAGGGCGCGACGCATGCTTGGAACGCGATGGGCGCACCGGACTGTCCGAGGAACTATTTGACTGAGCATTGGGATGCGAAGTCGCCGGCGAGCTATACCTGGAGCGATCAGCGCCAGCATAACCAGACCCGCCAAGCTGCACCGATTGCGCACGGCGAGGTGACGGTTCGCGCGAACCGGCGGAATAGTACCTGTTGTCGTAAATCTGATCCATGTGCGCCTTGTGCGGTTGAGGTTTGTTTGCGCTAAGTCCTTTAGTTATAGCACGAGCGCCCGCACCGCCTTCGCCAGCCTTTGCTCGACATAAAAAAGGCGCTGAGCCGTATGGCCCAGCGCCCATAGTGCTTTGCGGCATCCAGCCAAGGCGAGGAGGAACCGAGTCAGCCTCCCCCTCGCCAAATTCGCCCGTTTAGCGAATGTTGTAGAACGCGGCCTTGCCGGCGTAGCGCGCGCTGCCCTCGAGCTCGTCCTCGATACGGATGAGCTGGTTGTACTTGGCGATACGGTCGCTGCGGCACGGGGCGCCCGACTTAATCTGGCCGGCGTTGACGCCCACGACCAGGTCGGCGATCGTGGAGTCCTCGGTCTCGCCGGAGCGGTGGCTCACGATGCAAGCGTAGCCGGCCTCCTTGGCGGTCTCGATGGCCTCGAGCGACTCGGTGAGCGTGCCGATCTGGTTGACCTTGACCAGGATCGCGTTGGCGGCGCCCAGCTCGATGCCCTTCTTGAGGCGCTCGGTGTTGGTGACGAACAGGTCGTCGCCCACCAGCTGCACCTTGTTGCCAATGCGACGGGTGAGCTCAACCCAGCCGTCCCAGTCCTCCTCGGCCATGCCGTCCTCGATGGAGATGATGGGATAGGTGTCGACGAGCTTCTCCCAGTAATCAACCATCTGGGCACTCGTGTACTCCACGCCCTCGCCCTTGAGCTCGTACATGCCGGTCTCGGCGTTGTAGAACTCGGTCGAGGCCGGGTCCATGGCGTACATGAAGTCGATGCCGGGCTTAAAGCCGGCCTTCTCCACGGCCTTGGTGATGTACTCGAACGGCTCGGCATTGGTCTTGAGGTTGGGCGCGAAACCGCCCTCGTCGCCCACGCCGCCGCCCAGGCCGGCCTCGTGCAGCACGCCCTTGAGGGTGTGGTAGACCTCGGCGCACCAGCGCAGGCCCTCGGCAAAGCTCGGAGCACCCACGGGCATGATCATGAACTCCTGGAAGTCAACGTTGTTGTCGGCATGCACGCCACCGTTGAGGATATTCATCATGGGCGTGGGCAGCAGGTGAGCGTTGACGCCGCCCAGGTACTGATACAGCGACAGGCCCGCCGACTCGGCAGCGGCGCGGGCGACGGCCAGCGACACGCCCAGAATGGCGTTAGCGCCGAGCTTGGTCTTGTTGGGTGTACCGTCCGCAGCGATCAACGCGGCATCGACGGCGCGCTGATCGAAGGCATCGAGGCCCACGACGGCGTTAGCGCACTCGTTGTTGACGTGCTCGACGGCCTGAGAGACGCCCTTGCCCAGGTAACGGCCCTTGTCGCCATCGCGCAGCTCACATGCCTCAAAGGCGCCGGTCGAAGCGCCCGAAGGCACCATCGCGCGGCCGAAGCTGCCGTCCTCGAGCACGACCTCGACCTCGACGGTGGGGTTGCCGCGGCTGTCGAGCACCTCGCGACCGTAGACGTCCAAAATATCGCTCATGTTGTCTCCCTCTCACTTGGAAACGTAGTTGATGCAAGCGACCGGCCGACCGTGCACCATCGGTGCGCCTCCGTAAGTTAGCCATGTCGCACTTTTTGCATTATGCCCTAAGTTAGCCGAGGGATACACTTGTTTTTCGAAAAATTTAGCGGGAGCGACGAGGCGTGCCGGCTCGTCGTTCCCGCAGTCTTACTCCTCTGCCTTTGCGGCATCCCACAGGTCATTGAGACCGTGGGTCGAAAGCTCAGCAAGATTCACATGGGCGCCGGCGGCCATCTGCTCCATCGCAGCCCAGCGACGGCGGAACTTGGCCGTGCTCGCGCGCAGGGCGCTCTCGGCGTCGATGCCCTCCTTGCGCGCAACGTTGACCAGGGCAAAGAGCAGGTCGCCAAACTCCATCTCGCGCTCGGGCGAGCCGGGCTCCTCGGCCTCAAACTCGGCACGCTCCTCGGCAACCTCGTCCCACACATCCTGGACCGTCTCCCACTCAAAGCCCACGGCAGCCGCCTTGCGCGACACCTTCTGAGCCTGCATCAGCGCCGGCAGGTGCGTAGGCACGCCGTCGAGCAGGCCCTCGGGCGCAGCCTCGCCCGCTGCCACGACCTTGTCCTTGGCAGCTTTCTCGGCAAGCTTGACCTCGTCCCAGATCTTGAGCACCTCGTCGGAGTTATCGGCATCCGCATCGCCAAACACATGTGGGTGGCGGCGGATGAGCTTGGCGTCGATATCGCGTGCCACATCGGCCAGCGTAAACTCACCGGCGTCCGCCGCAATCTGCGCATGCAGTACGACCTGCATGAGCACGTCGCCGAGCTCCTCGCGCAGATGCGCCACGTCGTCCGCCTCGATGCAATCGAGCGCCTCGTAGGCTTCCTCGATCATGTTCTTGCCGATGCTCTGATGCGTCTGTTCGCGGTCCCACGGGCAGCCATCGGGCTGACGCAGACGCCAGATGGTCTGCACCAGATGCTGCAGCTCGGCCGACGCGTCGACCAGCGTGGACAGATCGCGCGAGCCCTCGGCATTTTGCTGGGCCGTGTGCTGCGCCATGGTTAGTCCTCCTCCATGATCACGTGGCGGAACGCGCCGCCCTCGTAGATGCCGTAGCTGTGCGTGCCATCCTTGGGGATGCTCACGCTGCCGGGGTTGAAGAGCCATAGGCCCGGGTGCGCCTCGCTTGCCTCGTTAACCTTGATATGCGTGTGGCCGTAGACGAGCGCGGAGCCCTCGGGCAGTGCGGGCGCGTGGTCGACGCTGTTGTGCATGCCGGCGCCAAAGACGTGGCCATGCGTCAGGAACAGCTCGCGGCCGGTCTCGTCGAACAGCGTGGCGTAGTCCGCCATGACGGGAAAGTCGAGCACCATCTGGTCGACCTCGGCGTCACAGTTGCCGCGCACCGCGATGATGCGGTCGGCCAGGGCGTTGAGCAGCGGAATCACACGCTTGGGGGCGTAGTCGCGCGGCAGGTTGTTGCGCGGGCCGTGGTAGAGCAGGTCGCCCAGCAGCACGATGCGGTCGGGCTGCTCGGACTCGATGGCGGCGACCAGGCGTTCGGTCCAATATGCCGAGCCGTGAATGTCGGAAGCGATGAGGTATTTCATGGTGGTCCTTTCGGGTGGGGTTGATATGACTGGGCGCGGAATGTCGCCGGCCGCGCTATTCAAATCGCAGCGCCGCGCTCTGGGCCGCCTGCATCACGCGTTGGAGCGGCACGTTGTGCTCGCTAGCGAGGCGGGAGCAGTCCTCGTACTCGGGCGCCGCACGCTCACTGCCGTCGGGCAGGGTGGCTACTTTGACGGCCACCTCGCCCCAAGGCGTCGCCACCTGCTCAAAACGACGCGGCAGACAGACGCGCTCCATAACCTGGCGGCGGATGCCGTTGGTCGTGGTTTCCAAAAAGATGATCATCTGCAGACGGTCAATGTCCTCGCGGGCGCAGATTACCTGCAGCTGCCAGCCGGGACGACCTTTTTTGCAGTAGAGAGGCAGCCAGTGCACTTCGCGGGCGCCCGCCTCACGCAAGCGGTCGGCGGCATAGGCGAGTACCTCGGGCGACGCATCGTCGATGTCGCACTCCAGCTTGACGATGGTTTCGGGCGCATCGGTCTCGCGGGACAGCGGAGATGTACTTCCACGTTGCATACGGTCCGGATCCTTTCCGCACGGGCTCGTTTTATTCATCCAAACGCTAGCACATCGGACGTGGCACAGGCGTGACTTTCGTCCGTCGCCGCCCTCGCCCCTATCCAAACATGTACATCAGCCTCCAAACATGTCATTTTTTGTCGGTTTTGGAGGCTGACGTACATGTTTTGGAGCGGGGCCGTACGCGATCAGAATTGCGCCTGCACTCCGTCCACCACAAAGTTCGCCGCACTCAACAATTTTGAACTTTCTACGCAGTTCATCGGCCAAAAAATAACCCTCGGCATACTTACCCGCTGCACGATGTTACTCTAGTTGCATTTGGCTAACTAAGCGGCTGCCGAGGACCCCGCCCGGCACCGTTACGGCATAGGAGGTTTCATGTTCGAGAAGCGGCTCTTCTCCCTGGTTCCGCAGGCAACGCCCTACATTATGGCAAGCGTCCTGTTTAAGTGGATCGCGCTCATGGCAAACATCACGGTGATGTGGGTGCTTGCGCGCATCTTGGGCGGCATCGTCACGGACGGTCTTTCCGCCGCGCTCGCCGTCGACGCCCTCGCACAGACGGCCTTGCCGCTCGCCGCCGCCATCATCGTGCGCGCCGCCTCCATCTACCTGGCCCAACGCGCCGGCGACAAGGCCGCGTTCGAGGCCGTCCGCCGCGTGCGCTCGCTCGTCTACGACAAGCTCACCGCACTCGGCCCCTCCTACGCCGAGACCGTCCCCACCGCCGAGGCCGTCCAGACCAGCGTCGAGGGCGCCACGCAACTCCAGGTGTACTTTGGCGGTTACCTGCCGCAGCTCTTCTTTGCCGGCTTGGCACCCATCACGCTGTTTGTACTGCTTGTGGGCCAGGCGGGTCTTCCCGCCGCGCTGCTGCTCGCCTGCGTTCCGGTCATCCCCATCTCCATCATGATGGTCATGCGCAACGCCAAAAAGATCGGTGCCGAGTACTGGGGCAGCTATGTCGATCTGGGCGGCATGTTCCTGGAGGCCGTGCAGGGTCTCACCACCCTTAAGGTCTACCAGGCCGATCGCAGCTGGCACGAGCGCATCAACGCCGAGTCCGAGCGTTTCCGCACAGCGACCATGCGCCTGCTGGTGATGCAGCTGCGCTCCATTTGCGTTATGGACCTGGTCGTCTATATGGGCGCCGCGCTCGGCATTATCGTAGCCGTGCTGCAGCTCGCCACGGGCAAGATTGGCTTTGAGGCGGCCTTCCTCATCGTCTTTCTGTCGCAGGAGTTCTTTTTGCCCATGCGCCGCTTGGGTTCGCTGTTTCACACGGCCATGAACGGCATGGCGGCCTCACGACGCATGTTTGGCATCCTGGATACGCCCGAACCCGAGCGCGGCGATGTTGAGCTTGACGGTCGCGGCGATATCGAGCTCGCGGGCGTGAGCTACGCATACGGTGACCGCACGGTGCTGGACAGCGCCAGCGCGACCATTGCGCACGGCTCGCTCGTGGCACTCGTGGGCGAAAGCGGCAGCGGCAAGTCCACGCTCGCGGGGATTATCGCGGGCCGCAAGGGTGCCTACCGTGGCAGCGTGCGCATCGGCGGCGTCGAGCTGCGCGATGTCACGGCCGCCTCACTCATGCGCGCCGTCACCCTGGTGCCCACCAACGGCTACCTGTTTGCCGGCACCTTGCGCGACAACCTGCTGCTCGCCCAGCCCAATGCCACCGATACCGAGCTTTTGCGCGCGCTCGACCGCACGCGCGTGGCGGCCTTTGTGCAGGCCAACGGCGGGCTCGACATGGTGATTAACGAGGGCGGCACCAACCTTTCGGGCGGCCAGCGCCAACGCGTGTGCATGGCCCGCGCCCTGCTGCACGACTCGCCGATCTATGTGTTTGACGAGGCTACGAGCAACGTCGATGCCGCAAGCGAAGCCGCGATCGGCGAGGTCATCGCGTCGCTTGCCGGCGGGCACACTGTAATTGTGGTGGCACACCGCCTGTCGACGATCGTAGACGCCGATCAGATCCTGGTGCTGGAGCGTGGCCGTATTGCCGAGCACGGGACTCACGGCGAGCTCTTGGCCACCGCGGGCGCCTATGCGCGCATGTGGAACAGCCAGGAGCAGCTCTCGGCATATGCGTATGCGGAGGGTGATGCCGAGGATGCCGGCGCGGTTGAGGCTGGTGACGGCAGCGCCGCCTGTACCGATGGCCTCAACGGTGCCGGCTCGTCTTCCGCTGCCGCGGCGCCTGACTCCGGCCGCGCCCGTCGCTCGGCGCCGTCCATCATGTGGCGCATGATGGGGCTCGTCCGACCGCTTGCCGGCTGGCTTGTGCTAGCCGTCGCGCTGGGCAGCATTGGCATGCTCACCGCCGCGTTCGTGCCGGCCTTTGGCGCCCTTGGCCTTATGGCCGCGCTGGGCCGCAACGCCTTGGGGCTTGGTCTTATCGCAGCATGCGCGGCCTGCGCCGCCTGCGGCATCGCACGCGGGCCGCTCCACTACGGCGAGCAGCTCTGCAACCATTACATCGCATTCCGCCTGCTCGCACACATTCGCGACCTGGTGTTTGGCGCCCTGCGCCGGCTCGCCCCCGCCAAGCTCGAGGGCCGCGGCAAGGGCGAGCTCGTGAGCCTCGTCACCTCGGATATCGAGCTGCTCGAGGTCTTCTATGCACACACCATCTCGCCCATTGTCATCGCCTTGGTCTGCACCGCTGTCTTTGAGGGCTTCTTGCTGGCCGTAAGCCCTGAGCTCGCCGGCATCGCGCTTGTGGCCTACGCGGTCCTGGGCGTGCTGCTGCCCCTGGTCTCGGCCAAGGCATGCGGCACCACCGGCCGCCAGAGCCGCGAGGGCGCCGGTAAGCTGGGCGCCTTTGTGCTCGACAGTCTACGCGGCGCGTCCGAGACTATCCAATTTGCCGGTGGCGCCGATCGCAGCCGTGCCCTGGGCAAACTGACCGAGCAAGTCGGCGCCGTGGACGCGCGCCTCAAGCGCCGTCAGGCGGCCAGCGAGGCCGTAGCCGATGCGCTTATTCTTGCGGCCAATCTGGTGATGCTCGGGCGTGCGCTGCAGCTGGTGTCTGCGGGAACGATTGATTTTGCTGCAGCGTTTGTCGCCGTCTTTACCTTTGTGTCGTCGTTTGGCTCGGTGATGGCCGTGAGCCGCCTGGGCGCCTCACTGCAGGAGACGCTCGCCTCGGGCGCACGCGTGCTCGATTTGCTCGACGAGCGGCCCCAGTGCGCCGAGGTCGCCGATGGACAGGACGTTGAGTTTGCCGGCGCCGCAGCCGAGGATGTGAGCTTTAGCTATGCGGGCGGCGTGGACGCGGGCGGTGCGGGTGCCACAGAGCAGGCCGCGAACGACACCGCTGCGAGTCTCATCCTCGACGACGTGACCTGCACCTTTGCGCCCGGCACCATGACCTGCATCATGGGGCGCTCGGGCTCGGGCAAGTCGACGCTGCTTAAACTGCTCATGCGCTTTTGGGACCCCGCAGCCGGCACCATCACGGTGAGCGGCGTCGATGCCCGCCACATCAACACGGCGAGCCTGCGCAGCCACGAGGCCTATATGACCCAGGACACACATCTGTTCTGCGGCACCGTACGCGAGAATCTGCTGGTCGCGCACGCCAACGCCACCGATGCCGAGCTGCTCGACGCTTGCCGCTCCGCCTCACTCACCACGCTCATCGACCGTCTGCCGCAGGGACTCGACACGCCCGTTGCCGAGCTGGGCGACTCGCTTTCGGGCGGCGAGCGCCAGCGCATCGGCCTTGCGCGCATCTTCCTCAACGACGCACCCTTCATCTTGCTCGACGAACCCACCAGCGCACTCGATGCCCTCAACGAGGCGTCCGTGATGCAGGCGATCGACGAGCTCAAGCGCCGCGGCAAGACCATTGTGCTCGTGAGCCACCGTGCCAGCACCTGCGCGTTTGCCGATTTCTCGCTTTCGGTCGAGCACGGGAGGCTGAGCTAGTGGCGCGCCCGGTCGACACACCGGAGCTGGCACGCAAACGTGAGCGCGAGGCCCAAATGGTGTCGCAGATGATTGCGCTGTGGTGTCGTGGGCATCATGGAGACGGGCGTGCGGTCGAACAGACTGGCGACGATGAGCCCGTGCGCGTGAAGCTCGGCCTTCGGACCATTACGCTCTGCCCCGAATGCGCCGAACTGCAGAAATACGCCGTCGCGCGCATTGAGCGCTGCCCGCACATGGGTACCAAGACATTTTGCTCGGCCTGTCCTTCGCATTGTTACCGGCCTGCCATGCGCGAGAAGATCCGCGAGGTCATGCGCTGGTCAGGACCGCGTATGATCCGCTATCGCCCCATCACCGCCGTGAGACACGCGATGGTAACGGTGCAGGCCAAACGCATGGCGGCACGAAGCAAGTAGCCGCCGGCGCCGACACGCGCCGCGCAGCCTTTCCGATCGATTTCGACCCCCCGGCGTGCGCGGCGTGTTGAAAGTTGCACCATTACAATGGAGCGGATTCGCCAAATGCAAAGGAGTCGCCATGCCCGCATGCCCGCTGGTCGATTGCCACACCCATACTTCGTTTTCGGACGGCCATGCCTCGTTTGAGGACAACGTTCGCGCCGCTGCTGCGGCCGGCTGCCGCGTTATGGTCTCGACCGACCATCTCACCCTGCCCGCCAGCATGGACGCCAACTGCGAGGTGCAGGTCGTCGAGGGTGACTTGCCGGCGCATCGCCTGGCCTTTGAGGACGCCCGCAAGCTTGCCGCGCAGATCGCGCCGGAGCTCAGCTTTATCTATGGCTTTGAATGCGATTGGTACGAGGGCTGCGAGCCTTTGGTTGAGCGCTGGTCCGATGGCGCCGTGGTGCGCCTGGGCAGCGCGCACTGGATTGGCGACCCCGGCGATATCATAGCCGGTGCCGCGGGTACGGCGGGAACGGAAAACGTCGCTCGCCCCGATACACCCGATTCCCTTTGCGGTTGGATCGACGACGACACCAACCTGCACGTTTGGGAAAACCTGGGGGTGCGCGGCGTGTGGGAGCGCTACGCTCTTCCGATCTCAAGTTTTTGCGAAAGCTCACTCAACTTTGACGTGATGGCCCATCCCGACCTGGTCATGCGCTTTTCGAAGGAGGGCTTTGCGCCCGACTTTGACCCCGCGCCGTTTTGGGAGCAGATGGCCGAGTGCGCCCACGACACGGGTCGCCGCGTTGAGGTCTCGACCGCCGCGCCGCGCAAAGGCCTCGACGACTACTATCCCGCAACCGGGCTGTTGTACCGCTTCGCCCACGCCGAGGTGCCGATTACTTTTGGCTCGGACGCACACCGCGCCTGCGACATCTGCTGGAACATCCGCGAGGCTCAGGCCCACGCCTACGACTGCGGTTATCGAACCTTCGATATCCCCCACGCCACCGGAGAATGGGAGTCCACGCCCCTCGCCTAAGACTAGTGGCGACGGGCGTTGAGCTCGCCGGCCAGTTCGTCGAGGGTGATGCCGTAGCGTTCAAGCGTCACAAGCAGGTGGTAGACCAGGTCGCCCGCCTCGTAGCGGATGTGGTCGTGATCGTTATCCTTGCAGGCCATGATGACCTCGCTCGCCTCCTCGGCAAGCTTCTTGAGCAGCTCGTCCTCGACATCGGTCAGCAGGCGAGCGGTATAGCTCTCCTGGGGCGACGCATCGCGACGGCCATGGATCACCTCGGCCAGTCCCGTCAGCGTCTCGCCGATATTTCCATCCTGAACATTTGCGGTGCGCACACCCATAGTTCAATCCTTTCCGTTTTACCGAGCGCCCAACAGGGCGCCCGTCTTAGGCGAGTTTCTTAAAGAAGCAGGTACGGTTGCCGGTATGGCAGGCCGGACCCGGCGAGTCGACCTTGACCAGCAGCGTATCGCTATCGCAGTCGGTCCAGAGCTCCTTGACCTCCTGCATGTTGCCGCTCGTCGCGCCCTTGTTCCAGAGCTCCTGGCGGCTGCGGCTCCAAAACCACGTGGTACCGGTCTTGAGTGTCAGCCCCACCGACTCCTCGTTCATCCAAGCAACCATAAGCACCTCGCCGGTGTCATACTGCTGAACCACACAAGGAATCAGCCCCTTGGCGTCGTACTTAAGATCCGCCGCGGTTGTCACCTGTTCCATTTAGAAATCCAATCTCACGGGAATTCCCTGCGATGCCATGTATTCCTTCACTTCGCGAATGCTGAAAGTTCCAAAGTGAAAGACGCTGGCCGCCAGTACGGCGTCGGCTTCGCCCTCGATCACGCCCTCGGCAAAATGCTCGAGCGTGCCCACGCCGCCGCTTGCGATCACCGGGATCGGCACCGTGCGCGCCACGGCGCGGGTGAGTGCCAGGTCGAAGCCAGCCTTGGTGCCGTCGCGATCCATGCTGGTGAGCAAGATCTCACCGGCGCCGCGACGAGCCGCTTCCTCGGCCCACGCCACCGCATCGATACCCGTGGCGTTGCGGCCTCCCGCGGTGAAGACCTCCCACTTGTCGGCGCCCGGCTCGCCGGGCAGGCCGACGCGCTTGGCATCAATCGCCACGATCACGGCTTGGCTGCCAAACGCCGCTGCTGCCTGGCTGATGAGCGACGGGTCGCGCACGGCGGCGGAGTTGAGCGACACCTTGTCGGCGCCGGCCGCAACCATGGTACGCATGCCCGCCAGGTCGCGGAAGCCGCCGCCCACGGTATAGGGAATAGCGAGTTCCTCGGCCGCGTGCGCCGCCATCTCGATGGTCGTCGCGCGGTTATCGCTCGTCGCGGTGATGTCCAAAAACACGACCTCGTCCGCACCCTCGCGGTCGTAGGCACGCGCCAGCTCCACCGGGTCGCCAGCATCGCGCAGGCTCACAAAGTTGACGCCCTTGACCACGCGGCCGTCCTTGACGTCCAGGCAGGGAATCACGCGTTTGGTAAGCATGGGCTACTCCTCCCCTCGGGCGGCGGCCAGCGCCTGGGCCAGCGTAAAGTTGCCCTCGTAGAGCGCGCGACCGGTAATGGCGCCCTCGATGGCGTCCTCGCCCACCGCGGCGAGTGCGCGGATATCGTCGAGCGTCGAGATGCCGCCCGACGCCACGACGGGAAAGCCCGCGACCTGCGCCACGTGGCGATACGCAGCCACATCGATGCCCGTCTGCATGCCGTCGCGCGCGATGTCCGTGTAGACCAGGTGCTTAAAGCCCAGCTCGGTGAGCTGCGCCACGGCGTCGTCGAGCGCGACGCCCGCGCCGTCGCGCCAGCCGTTCACCTTGACCTGGCCGTCGCGCGCAGCAATGTCTGCCACGAGCAGCTCGCCAAAGCCGCAGGCTGCTACCTCGGCAAAGCCCGGCTCGGTCACGAGCACGGTGCCCAGCGCAATGCGACGCGCGCCGTAGCCGGTAAGCTCGTCGATGCGGGCGAGCGAGCGAACGCCGCCGCCCACGTCCACGGACAAGCTGTCAACGCCGCAGATAGCCTCGATCGCCGCCGAGTTGGCCGCGCACGCGTCCTCGTCCTCGCCAAAGGCGGCGGACAGGTCGACAACGTGCACCCAGCTCGCGCCCTGCTCGGCAAAGGAACGGGCAACGGCCACGGGGTCGTCGGAATATACCTTGCAACGGCTGCGGTCGCCGCGCTCCAGGCGTACGACCTTGCCGCCGATCAAATCGATTGCGGGAAACAGGATCATCGGCCGGCCTCCTCGACGATGTTCACGAAGTTCTTCAGGATGCGCTGGCCCAGCGCGGAGGATTTCTCGGGATGGAACTGGCAGCCCCACACGTTGCCGTGGCGCACGATGCACGGGAAGCTCCGCGTATAGTGCGTGCGCGCCAGCACATCGGCGGCATCGGCGTCGTCGGCCACCGCATAACTGTGGGTGAAATACATGTTGGCACCCTCGGCAAAACCGGCGAGCAGCGGATCG
>CABVBR010000016.1 GCA_902496645.1 uncultured Collinsella sp. | reverse complement strand
CCCGCCAGTTGCCCGGCGGGCGCACAGAAGGATTTAGGCCTGGGCGTTGGCGAAGGCCTGTTTGGCGCCCTCGACGCGCACGACGGCAAGCGCGTTGACGACGAACTCCTCAAGGCCGGCAATCTGCGTAAGGTCCTCGCCCCACATCTGCTCGTTACTGAGCACGTCGTGCACCAGCTCGGCATCGTCTGCACCGGCGTGGGCAGCGTAGAAATCGAGCACGAAGGCGTCGTCCTGAGCGGTGTACTCGGTGCCGTCGGCACGGCGCAGGTGCAGGCCATCGCCCTCGCGGGACACAAGCTCCTGCGTATAGAAGGCAATGAGCGTAGCGAGGCTCGTCGCCAGGCACTTGGGCAGGTTGCCGGTCTCGGCAACATAGTCCTTGAGCGTGGGCAGGTCGCGAGCACGCCATTTGGCGGTTGAGTTGAGGCAAATGGAGAGCAGCGCGTGGTCGATAAACGGGTTGTCGAAGCGGTTCTCGACGGCGGCGGCAAAGGCCTTGCAGTCCTCGACATCCAGATCGGCGGCAAGCGTCGGGATGACCTCGTCGTAGAGCATGGTGTTCATGAAGCCACGAACGGTCTCGTCGTGCATGCAATCGCGCACGATGTCAAAGCCGGCAACCCAGGAGCCCGGAACAAAGGCAGTGTGGGCGCCGTTGAGGATGCGGACCTTGCGCTTCTTGTACGGGGTGACATCGGGGGTCACAAAGACGCCCGGCAGGCCGGCCTTCACGAAGGGCAGCTTCTCGGCAAGTGACTCGTCGCCCTGGATACCCCACATCTGGAAGGGCTCGCGCACGGCCAGGAAGGGATCCTCGTAGCCCAGGCGCTCGGCCACGGCAGCGGCCTCCTTGGGGTCGCGGATACGGCCGGGGACGATAGTGTCGACGAGCGTGGTGCAGACGGTGCAGTCGTTGGCCATCCACTGCGCAAACTCGTCCTCCCAGCCCCAGTCGCTCACGTACTGGTTCATGATGCGCAGCAGCTCCTCGCCGTTGTGATCGATGAGCTCACAGGCGAGCACGATGACGCCCGGCTTGCCGGCGGCCCAGCGGGTGTGGAGCACCTGGGCAAGCTTGGCGGGGAAGCTCGCGGGCGGCATGTCGTCGGCCTTGCAGGACGGATCGTAGGCGATACCGGCCTCGGTGGTGTTGGAGACGATAATCTCCAAATCGTCGGAGACGGCGACCTCCATCATGGCGCGGTAGTCGTCCTCGCGATACGGATTGAGGCAGCGGCTGCAGGCGCTGATCACACGGGACTCGTCGACCGTGTTGCCGTTCTCCTTGCCGCGCACCAGCACGGTGTACAGGTCATCCTGAGCGTTAATGCCGTCGGCAAAGCCAAAGGCGCCGCTGATGGGCTGCACCATGACAACCTTGCCGTTCCAGCCGGTTGCCTCGTTGCCCATGTCAAAGAAGCGGTCGACAAAGGCGCGCAGGAAATTGCCCTCGCCAAACTGCAGAACCTTCTCGGGCGCGTCCTTGGGCAGCAGGTAGCCCTTGTAGCCGATCTTCTCGAGCGTCTCGTAGCTGATGTTCTCCATCGATGTCTCTCCTTAGATTGCTGTTAGCGTGCAGGCAAAACGGGGGCGCCGCGTGTGGCAACGGCGCTCCCGAGTTCGGTGTGATTCGATGCGGGTTTAGGCCTCGACGGTATCCAGGTCAAAGCCAAAGTAGCGGACCGCGTTGTTGTAGCTAATGTCGCGCACGATGGCTCCCAGCAGCTCCATGTCGGCCGGATACTTGCCCTGCTCGACCCACTCGCCGATCACGCCGCACAGCACGCGACGGAAGTACTCATGACGCGGGTAGGACAGGAAGGAGCGGGAATCGGTAAGCATGCCCACAAAGTTGCCCAGCACGCCCTCGTTAGCCAGAGCCGTGAGCTGCTCGCGCATACCGATCTCGTTGTCGTTGAACCACCAGGCAGAGCCGTTCTGGATCTTACCGGCGGTCGGAGCCTCCTGGAAGCAGCCCATCACGGTATCGATCATGGTGTTGTCGATGGGGTTCAGGCTGTACAGAATGGTCTTGGGCAGACCCGTGGCCTCCTGGATGGAGTTGAGGAAATCGGCCAGCTGGTCGGACGGCGTGTAGTTGGAGATGCAGTCGTAGCCGGTGTCGGGACCGAGCTTGGCGAACATAGCGCGGTTGTTGTCACGCTTGCAGCCAAAGTGCAGCTGCATGGCCCAGCCAAGGCGGACATACTCGCCGGCGACGAACTGCATAAAGGCCGTCTTGTACTTGAGGACCTCGTCCTCGGCAAGCGGCTCGGCGGCAAGGCCCTTGGCAAAGATAGTCTCGATCTCGTCGGCGGTAGCCGGAACGTACATAACGTAGTCGAGCGCGTGGTCGGAAGCGCGGCAGCCCAGCTCGTGGGCAACGTCGTAGCGCTTGGAGATGGCAGCCTTCATGCCCTCGAAGTCGCTGATCTCAACGCCAGCAACCTCGGAGAGATGCTTGCAGTAGTCGGCGAACTCCTGGCCACGCTCGATGCGCAGGGCGGCATCGGGACGCATGGCGGGAACGACCTGAACGTCAAAGCTATCGTCGGCGGCAATCTTCTTGTGCCACTCAAAGCTGTCGGCGGGGTCATCGGTAGTGCAGATCATGCGGACGTTGGACTGCTTGATCAGGTTGCGGCAGGTAAAGCTGGCCTCAGCGAGCTTGGCGTTGGCAAGGTCCCAGACCTCCTGAGCGGTTTTGCCGTTCAGGACGCCCTCGTAGCCAAAGTAACGCTTAAGCTCCAGGTGGCTCCACTCAAAGACGGGGTTGCCCACGCAACGGCCCAGGGTCTCGGCCCACTTCTGGAACTTCTCGCGAGCAGGGGCATCGCCGGTAATGAAGCGCTCGTCGACGCCGTTGGCACGCATCAGGCGCCACTTGTAGTGGTCACCGCCCAGCCAAACCTCGGTGATGTTCTCAAAACGCTTGTCGTCCCAGATCTCCTTGGGAGAAATGTGGCAGTGGTAGTCAACGATGGGCATGCCCTCGGCAAAGTTGTGGAACAGCTCCTCACCGGTTTTGGTGCTCAGCAGGAAATCCTGATCGTCCATGAAGTTTTTCATCAAACAACCCCTTTGTTGGCGGAGCGGGCGCACGATGCGCTCGTTATCCTCTAGGTGAACGTTCACTATACTAATTCATTGCGACTTAAAAGGTGAACGTTCACCTAACCACCATGGGGTGAACGGTCGATTTTGCCCGTTCAACGGTTACTGGAGCCGTGACTTGTATGTATTGCGAATTGGCAGGCGTCCCCGAATACCGAACTTGAGCGCTTTGGCCAGGTGGGTCATGTTCCGCCGTGCATTTTTGGGAGTATTCAGCATCGGAGCGCACCGTGCACCGTCTTCGAAGCCCTATCTGATGCTCATATTGCGCCCAATCGGCATAAATAAATGCCCCCGATGGCGAATTACGCCATCGGGGGCACTTAAAACAGTCGTTCTGCGCCTCTTCCAGGACATGGGAATGCTGAATATTCCCAAAAATGTACGCCGCCAGCGGGGGTACCCGCCCAAGCGGCTAAATTCCCGCAAGCTCGCAGTAGCGGCCAACGTTGCTGGCAAACACCATCTCCACAGCGCCCTTCTGCACGGGCTCCGTCGGCGTTTTACCCCACAGCAAATACTCGCCCAGGGTCTTGGCGCCGCGGTAGGCCAGGTTCACCGGGTCCTTATAAACAATATTGGTAAAGATGCCGCGGCGTAAGGCCAAGGCGCTCTCGGGGAACAGGTCGTTGCCAATCACCATGATCTGGCCGGCCTTGCCGCTCGAGACGAGCGCATCCGCGACCACTTCGGAACCAACGGCAAAAACGCTACAGATGAGCTCAGGGGCGTCCGGCGCACACAAGCGCTGTTCAAGCTCGCGCTTGAGCTGTTTGACTTGCGCATGGGCACCGGCAAGGTCCTCAACCTGCCAGGGAATATCGTGCTCGCGCAGGTAATTATGGAAGGCGCGGGCAGTTAGGTAGTGCGAGTCGGTATAAGGGTCGCCCGCCAACAGGAGCACGCGGGCATCGTCCCCAGAAGCATGGACCAGGTTTGCCGCCTGCTCAGCCATAAGGCTACCTGCCGTGGAATAGTCCGCCAAACTGGCACCCAGGCGATCGAGGTGCGGGCGGTCGCCGTCTACGAGCTCGATTGTCACGCCCGCCTCGGCAATCTGCCTCAAGAGCTCGGCCGCGCGGTCATCACCCGGAACATAGGCAAGCAGACCATCGATCTTCTCGCCTACCTGCAGACGCTCATCAATCTGCTCGAGCGCATCGGCGTAGCCACCCACGCCAAATTCAACGCGCTCAACCGTAATGCCCCGGTCGATGACCTCCTGCTCAAAGCGGTTGCAGCCTTCCCAAAGGTAACGGAAAAAGTACGCCCCCTCGCACGATGCGCGGGGCAGGCAAAACACCAGGTTGATATCCTTGCGGCGCAGGCTCGAGGCACTCGTATTGCGATGGTAACCCATGGCCTCGGCCTTAGCATTCACCTTGGAGCGCACGGATTCGCTCACGCCGGCCTTACCCGTCAGGGCCTTGTGCACGGTATTGATGGAAACGCCAAGCTCGGCGGCTATGTCCTTCATGGTTACGCGAGCGCTCATGGGGTTACTCCGTTATAGATAAGTTGCCAATTAACAGTACAGGTAACGATACCCCAAAATCACTCTTCAACTCGCCGCGCTCTCCCCCAAATGTGCAATGCGCCCCGCGAACGGATGCTCGCGAGGCGCTTGGGTGCCTGGACCTTATTTGATACCGCGGCCCAAGTCTTCGGCAATTTTGTCCACGCCCTTAAGTGCGGCGCAGGTTTTTTTGTTGGAACAATGTCCCGTGCAAACGCCACCTTGAGCGCAGTCGGCGCAAGTGCCCTTACGATAAATGCGCACGCACACGGCGACAAACGCAATGCCGATAACAGCCAGTACAACAATATCGATAGGTGCCATAGCAAGCCTCCTCTAGTTAACCATCACTTACTTTACCCCATTCTCCACCTGCCAAAAAGGGACAGGTATATTTTGGTCGGTTTTATCTGCGGAAACGCCACATCTCCCTCACCAAAAAGCCCGAGTGTCGCTGGGACACCCGGGCTCGTGGAAAGGGGCTGATCCTTATTCGGACTTAAGCGGAAACTGCAGCGGAAGCGGTGTTGGTCTCGTCCTCGTCGGTCCAAGCGTGCTTGGGCATGGGACGGAAGATCTGGAAGAGCATCGCAACCAGCAGAACGATGGCTACAACCGTCCAAATACCAAACTGGCCAAGGACAAGCAGGTTGTAGAACTGGTTGATGAACAGGCCGATCACCCAGGCAAAGGCGCACTCGTAGCCGATGGCAATCGCGGTCCACTTGCCGGAGTCCATCTGGTTGCGGATAGTGCCCATGGCGGCAAAGCACGGGGCGCACAGCAGGTTAAAGGCGCCAAAGGCAACGCAAGCGCCCATAGTCGGGAACATGCCGGCGAACGCGGTCCACAGGCTCGGGTCGGTCTCGGCGGCGTCGGCAACGGACAGCAGCGAGCCGGCGGTGGCGACGACGTTCTCCTTGGCGACAAGTCCAGAGACAGTCAGCGCGGTGGCCTGCCAGGTGCTAAAGCCGAGCGGGGCGAAGATCCAAGCGACCAGGTTGCCCAGCATGGCGAGCACGGAGTAGTCCATAAACTCCTCGGGGATGCCGTCCATCGCAGGCAGGAAGCCGAAGGAACCGTTGTAGCTACCAAAGTTGGAGAGGAACCAAACCACGACGGTGGACGCGAAGATGACCGTGCCGGCCTTCTTGATAAAGGCCCAGCAGCGCTCCCATACATGCAGCGCCCAAGAGCGGATTGCCGGGAAGTGATAGGCGGGAAGCTCCATAACGAACGGCGTCGGGCGACCGGCGAAGAGCTTGGTCTTCTTGAGCATGAGGCCCGAGGCGATGACGGCAAAGACGCCCAAGAAGTAGAACAGCGGGCTGATCCATGCGGCGGTGGTGGAAGAATCGCCGATGATGGAACCCATGAGCAGAGCGATGATCGGCAGCTTGGCGCCACAGGGAATAAACGTGGTGGTCATGACCGTCATGCGGCGGTCCTTCTCGTTCTCGATGGTCTTGGTGGCCATGACGCCGGGGACGCCGCAGCCCGAGGACACGAGCATGGGGATAAAGGACTTGCCGGACAGGCCAAAGCGGCGGAACACGCGGTCCATGATGAAGGCGACGCGGGCCATGTAGCCGCAGTCCTCCAAGAAAGACAGCATCACGAACAGCAGGAACATCTGCGGCACGAAGCCGAAGATGGCGCCCAGACCGCCGACGATACCGTCACAGACCAGCGAATCGACCAGGCCACCGTCCTCGGTGCCGCCCGCCACAAGGGCATCGTGCACCACGGTGGTAATACCCGGAACATAGGGGCCGTACTGTGCCGGGTCGACCGAGTCGGCGGCGTCACCCGCAGCCTCGACAGCTGCGTCGTAGGCGTCGCGGCCCTGGCCGAGCACATACCAACCGTCGGTGCCAAAGAGCTGGTCGTTGGTGAAGTCGGTCACCGTGCCGCCCAAGGTAGAGACGGCAATGTAGTACACGCAGAACATGATGACCACAAAGATCGGCAGGCCCAAGATACGGTTAGTAACCACACGGTCGATCTTCTCGGAGGTGCTCATCTTGGCCGGAGCCTTGGTGAGGCACTCGTCGATGATGTGGGCGATCACGCCGTAGCGCTCGCCGGTGATGATGGACTCGGCGTCGTCGTCGCAATCCTGCTCGCACTGGGCGACCAGCTGCTCGACGCGAGCGGCCTTCTCCTTAGTGAGGTTGATGAGCTTGCAGGCGTCCGCGTCGCGCTCGAACAGCTTGACGGCGTAGTAGCGACGCTTGTTGGCGGGAACGCTCGCCGGCAGATTGTTCTCGATGTGGTCCAGAACGTCCTCGATGGAGGAATCGAACTTGTGCTCCGGCACCTGGCCCTTGGAAGCAGCGGACTTCTTGACCTGCTCGAACAGCTCGTTGATGCCCTTGTTCTTAAGGGCCGAGATCATCATGACCGGGCAGCCGAGCTTCTTGGAGAGCTTGTCCGTGTCGATCTTGTCGCCGTTCTTCTCGACCAAGTCGGCCATGTTGAGGGCGACGACCACGGGCAGGCCGGTCTCGATAACCTGAAGCGCCAGGTACAGGTTGCGCTCGAGGTTGGTGGCATCGACAACTTGGACGACAACATCGGGCTCGCCGCTCATGAGGTAATCGCGCGAGCATTGCTCCTCGGGGCTGTAGGGGGAAAGCGAGTAGATGCCAGGGAGGTCCGTGATGGTAACGTTCTTGTCGCTTAGGAGCTTGGCTTCCTTTTTCTCAACCGTGACGCCGGGCCAGTTGCCAACGTAGCCGTTGGCGCCGGTGATCAGGTTGAAAAGCGTGGTCTTGCCGCAGTTGGGGTTACCCGCAAGTGCGACATGGATCTGAGAATCCGCCATTCAATCCTTCTTCCTTGTGTGCCTGCGCTGCTTTCTCCGCGCAGGCTGGATAATGTGCTTCAAAGTTGCTGCATTAAGTTAGAAAAACCTAACTTTATCTGCAGAAATATGCGCCAAGAGCCCTTACTGGACCTCGACGACGGCGGCCTCCTCCTTGCGGATGGAAAGCTCGTAGCCGCGCACGTTGATCTCGACCGGATCACCGAGCGGTGCAACCTTCACGACCTTAAACGACGTGCCCTTGATGAGCCCCAGGTCCATAAGGTGGCGGCGAAGCGCACCCTCACCGTGAAGCTTGACGATGGTGGAGCTCTCGCCCACCTTAACGTCACCCAACGTCTTCATCCTCTTATCCCCCTTTCGGTTTTTATGAAATGCTGCAGACTAACCGACGGTCATGATGTGCATGGCAACCTTGGAATCGATACCAAAGCGTGCGCCCAGCACCGTGACGATGATATTGGCGCCACTCGAACTCACCACGTGGATTTCGTTGCCCTCGACAAAGCCGAGGTCCTTGAGGTGGTGCTTCATATCCTCATTGCCCTTTACACGAGACACGCGCACGGTTTCGCCCGCTTTTACCATCGAAAGCGGCATGGCCGGCATCTGCGGTCCGCAAGACATGAGTTGCTCCTAACGTCAGTTCGTCCTCAACATCGACGCGTTAAAAGTTAACCACGTCTATGTTCGCTATAGTAAACTAGCACGTGGTTAACTTTTTGGAAAGAGTCTCTATTCAGTTTTCGAAAAAGTTTCCTATACGAAACAAAAAGGCGCGGCAAAGAGCTGTCCTTTGCCGCGCCCCGTCATGCTTAGAGCGAGAGGTTTCTGATCGACGTGACGCAGGAAGCCTCATCCACGCCCGAAACGCGGAACACGACGTCCTCGCCGCACTCGCCGTAGAGAGCCATGAGTCCCATGACATCGCGGCCATCCGTGTGACGATCGCCGATGCTGACTGACACGTCGCTACGATGCTTGGCAATGATGTCATAGAGCAGCGCAACCGGGCGGGCATGTAATCCCAACGGATCTTTAATCGTCTTTGTAAACTCGACCATGTCCCCTCCCACGACATCGCACATTCGGCCGGCAAACCCAGCCACGTGGTAGTTATTGTAGCGTTAGATGCTTGTCGAGAGCTCCTCTGAACACCTCGTGGGCAAAAAGTGGCAAATATGAGTACTGTCACCAATTTAGTAGCAGCAAAATCGAGAGCCATTTGCCTACTTTGAGCGATTTGAAGAGGTTAAAAGCCGTCAAACGCCCTTTAAAGGGGGTTAGATAAATTGATTATGAGCCCATTTTCGCTCAGAACAGGCCAAAAAATATGACACCTCTTTTGCAACAGTACTCATATTTGGCATTTTTTGAACACGGGGTCCAAAACCATGCCCCAAAACACAAAAGAAGGGGCCTTGTAAGGCCCCTCCTTAGGAAAGGGAATCGATTTATTCCACAGCCGTAGATTAATCCTAGCCGCTACTCCATCATGTCGAGGACGGAGGGGCGAAGCTCGTTCTCGGCGGCCTCGGGATCGGTCTCGCGCAGGCGGTTAATGTAGCGGTTGTACCACATCACGGCAAGGCCCAGGAAGACAACCACGCCGCCAACGTTGTAGACCAGCGTCAGCCACAGAGGCTGATCGAGCGGAATGGTGCCGCAGATAAGAACGAAGCAGAAGACCACAAGCAGGAATGCAGCAATGACCAGGCCAAAGGTACGCGAACCCATGCGGAAGCCACGGGGAGCAGCGTCGAAGTTCTTACGCAGCATAAAGTAGGCAAGCAGGATCAGCAGCGGCGGGAGCAGAGCGGTGGCAGCCGTCATGTTGGTGACAATCATGAGCAGGTCGTCGAGGTTACCAGAGCCCAGGGCCGGGATGATCAGGATGGGGACGACGATGGCGAACTGCAGCCAAGCGGCGCGGGCAGGAATGCCATGCTCGTTGAGCTCGACGATCTTGCTACCAAAGACGCCCTTGGGGATCTCGGTGAAGAACACCTTGATGGGAGCGGAGGTCCACATCATGAGGGAGCCCAGCGTAGCGGCGAGAAGGATCAGGCCGATGACGCGCGTGGACACTTCCATAGGAATGCCAAAGTGGGCAAAGACAGCGCCGAACACGTCGAAGATGCCGGTGGAGATGGCAACGCCGCCCTCGGGGATGAACAGGTTAACCAGCAGCGAAGCGCCTGCATACAGAAGGCCGATGGTCAGGCCGGCGATAACGACGGTGCGCACGAAGGCCTTGACGCCACCCTTAAGGTCGTTAAGGAACACGCCGACAGACTCAGCGCCGCCAACGCCCTGGATGATCCAGGCAAGCGTACCGAAGAAGCCCCACATAGTGGCGAAGTTGCTCATGTCGGGAGCCATGTTGGCGGGCGTGGGAGCCGTAGCGAACTCAACGCCGCCAAAGGCAGCAGCCAGGGACAGCAGGATGAACACGGCAGTCAGGCCGAGAGCCGCGGTCGAACCGAAGGAGGAAATAGAGCCGATCCACTTAGCGCCCTTGGTCGAAACCCACGTGGCGATAGCAAAGACGACGATCTCGATAATGGTGATCCACAGCTGCGAAAGCTCGGCATTGGCACCAAAGAACACGTAGCTCGCGTAGATGATGACGTTGGGCAGGACGGACGCAAAGTAGAACAGGTTAACGAACCAGTAGCTAAATGCCGTCAGAAACGCCCAGCGGCCGCCCATCGAGGTCTTAACCCATGCGTACACACCCGACTCGGAGTCCTTGTTAAGGCCGACGAACTCGGCGGTAACCAGGGTATAGGGGACAAAGTACAAAAGCGTGGCGAAGAAGAACGACGGCGCAGCTGCCAAGCCGATGGCCGCGTTGTTGTTGATGATGTTCTTGATACCGAACACGGCGGCAACCGTCATGCCCAGCAGAGCGAACGAACCGATCGTTCCTCGTTTTTCAGAGCTCATAAGCCCTCCCAATCATCTATTAAATGTCATCTAAACCCGTCCGAGCTGCAAGTGCAAACACGGACGGCGCACCTGCTAAGGGGAATGGGGAAAAGGGAGTCAACAAAGCCATCCCCCTTAACGGCGCGAAGCAAACGTCCAAACGGACGAATACTACTTGTTGGGGAAGGAATAACCTTCGACCGTCACGTGCAATACCACGACGCGGGAATCCGCGGCATTGGCCACGACACGGTAGGCCTCGTCAATTTCGACGACGGCAACGCCGCCGGCGGGAATCGTCACGGTCTCCCCCGCACCCTCAAAGCGCTCGCGATCATCGATATCGCTGTAAGCGCGGGCGCAGGTGAGGCCTGCCTTGGGGGCAACCTCGACGGTCAGGGCGCCGTCGAGCGGAGCGAGCACGGCATGGTAGCGACGGTGACCGACCAGATCGGCAGTAGCCGCCTCGTGGGCGTTCACCCACCAATACACCAGCGAGTCGCCGATAGAGTACGCCACGTCGTGCTGCAGGTCGGCAACACCATCGAGCGCCTGGCCGGTGCGCATCCACTTCTTGACGGACTTCATCTGAGCATCGAAGTCGGCACGCGAGTTAAAGACATGCATGACTTATGCCTCCTTAATGGGTGCCAGCGCCTGAGCCAGATCGGCAGACGTCAGCGGTCGCAGGGACACCTCAAAGCTGAAGCTCTCAAAACGGGTGCGATAGGAATCGAGCACCTCGGAACCCCAAGAGTTCGAGCCAAGGCCGAGCAACTGGTCGTTGATGTTGACCGTGACCGTGTCGCCCGGAACAAGGTCGTAGACGTGCTTGGCGTTATCGATGGCCTCGCAGCTATAGGGCCATGCCGAGAACGAGAACGGGTTGGAAGCGGCGTCGCTCGGACGTGTCACGACCAGACCGTCACCGTGGCTAGAGCGCAGGGCAACCCAGCGGGTACCCTCGCGGTTGGCACAGTCCTGAGGCATAACGTAGGGCGTAAACATGTCGTCGACTGTGGTGCGGTAATGACCGACCGGGTTGGCGCGCAGCGAGTCCGGATAGTTCTCGCCCGGGCCGTGGCCATACCACTCGACGGCACGATCGCAACCGGGGACTTCGAAGGAGATGCCGATGCGCGGGATGATATCCGAGTAATCGCCATAGGGCTCGCCGGAAACCTTGAGGTCGACACGACCGCTCGGAAGCACGGTGTAGACGAGCTCGACGCGCATGCCGAACGCGCGGACGGGAGGAGCGATACGCTGGCTCACGGTCACGACGACCGCATTGCCATCCTGCTTCCAAGAAACCTTGCGGGTAGACGTCTGCATCACATCGATGAAGTTGTCCTTCCACAGTGAGTCATACTCCTGCGCATGGTTATCGACGAGCGGATGCCAAAAACCAACCTGGGGACCAGAGGCCATGACGTCGCGGCCGGATGCCTTCCACTCGCTCACGGTACCGTTGACCTTGCTGAAGGTCAGCTCACCGTTGAGGGAGTGAATGCGGATTTCCTGCTCGGTCTCCTCGACCGTAAGCTCAGGACGAGTGGGAGCCGCGATGGCTGGCGCCGGATGGTTGGCGACGGCAAACTGGCTTGCACCCAGTTGGAACATCGGCTCGCACCAGACGTGAGCGGCCATGGTGTAGGCGTGCACGGTCAGCAGGGTCTCGCCTACCGCGGCCTCGCGAATCACCAGCGGCAGCTGGACGGACTCGCCGGGGGCAACCGCACCGGGCATGAGCGTCTTGCGGCACACAACGTCGCCGTCCACCAGGGTCTCGGCCGACAGGCAGACATCCTCGAGGGTGGTAAACCAACGCTTGTTGGTGACGGTCAGCTCGCCTGCCTCGGCGTCATAAGCCATGCGAACCGGGCAGATGACCTGGCCATACTCAGTGAGGCCCGGACTCGGCTGCTGCCAGGGGAACACCATGCCATCGATGCAGAAGTTGCTGTTGTTGGGGTAATCGCCGTTGTCGCCACCATACATATCGTAGGCAACGCCGTCCTCGGTCACAGCAGCCAAACCGTGGTCGCACCATTCCCAGATAAACTGGCCTTGGATGCAATCCCAGCGATCGAAGACCTCCTGGTACTCGGACAGGCCTCCGGGGCCATTGCCCATGGAGTGACCGTACTCGCAGTTGATGCGCGGCTTGGGGAACGGATGCTCACCAAAGTCGTTCATCTGCGACACACGGGAGTACATGGTGGAAATGACGTCGACGGTATCGGCGTTGCGGTCCTCCTCGTAATGGACCGGGCGACCATCGAGCTCGTGAGCCTTGGCGTACATCGCGCGGATGTTGCAGCCATAGCCGCTCTCGTTGCCCATCGACCACATAATGATGCAGGCGTGGTTGCGCTCCTGCATCACCAGGCGCTCGATGCGGTCGACGTAGGCCGGCTCCCATGCCGGGTCGTCGGTGACCAGGGCGATATTGCCGATATTCTCGAAGCCGTGGCTCTCCATATCGGTCTCGGCGACCAGCATGATGCCATACTCGTCGCACAGCTCGTAAAAGCGCGGGTCGTTGGCGTAATGGGACGTGCGCACCGCGTTGATGTTGTGCTGCTTCATGAGCTCCAGGTCGCGGCGCATGCGATCGAGGCCCACGGCGCGGCCCTTGTGATCGTCGTGATCGTGGCGGTTGACGCCATGCATCTTAAAGTAAGTGCCGTTGAGGTAGATATGATTGCCCTCGACCGTCACCTCGGCAAGGCCCTGGCGATGCGGGACGTACTCGCTGACCTGGTCACCGTCGTAGACCTCAAACGTAAGGTCATAGAGGAAGGGGTCCTCGGGATTCCAGAAGTGGGCATCGGCAACGCTGCACTCGGCATGGCCGTCGACGCACTCGCCCGTAGCCACCACGTTCTCGCCATCGCTGAGCGTAAACACGACGCGGGAAGCGCCCTCGGCCACCGTATCGAGCGTAATCAGAGCGGCATCGCCCTCGCGGTGCGTGCGGAACCTAAAGTCGACCAGGTGTGCGGCGGGACGCTGCATAAGGTACACATCGCGAAAGATGCCCGATGCCCACCACATGTCTTGGTCCTCGATATAGCTACCATCGCTGTACTGCAGAACCTTGACCGCAAACAGGTTGTCGCCCTCGACAAGCGCGTCGGTCACGTCGAACTCGGCAGACAGGCGCGAGCCCTTGGTCATGCCGATAAACTTGCCGTTGACGTACAGCTCGCCATAGCTCTCGATGCCGTCAAAGCGAATGATCTCGCGAGCGCCGGCAGGCACGGCGGGAAGATTGACGATGCGCTGGTACACGCCCGTGGGATCGTCAGAGGGAACGAACGGCTGATCCACCGGGAACGGGAAACCCTCGTCGGTGTAGGCAAGGTTGCCATAACCATCCACCTGCCACAGGTGCGGAACCTCCACGTGATCCCACTCGGGCTCGTACGTGGAAAGCTCCTCGTTAGAGACGGCAGCAGGCCCCTCAAAGAGGCGGAACTGCCACGAGCCGGACAGCTGGACAAACCCGCGCGACAGCTCGCGGCTGTACGTAGCGGCGAGATCGGCGGTCTCGTAACCCATGAAGTACGCATGGGGTGCCAGGCGGTTCCTGTGGGTGAGCGCTTGGTTTTCCCAATCGTTAATGGCGTCCATGGTGATGCTCCTTCGTCATCGTAGTGATTCTTGTGCAACCGGTTGTCCTTATCTTACGGTCGATGCAAAAAACTGTGCAACCGGTTGTCCGCTGAACGGTCGATTTGGTCGGGTTAACGGTGCAACCGGTTGTACAACCGGGACACTTATGTCACCCTGAGTATCGACACTCAGCGCAAGACATCGTTCTTAAGCTCGTAGGCAACCACCACGCCCGCTGATATCTCACCCACACGAGACGTATTCGATTGTGGCTTGGTTGCAAAACGACACCGGTCACCGGATACCATGAACGCTGTTCAGGCGCACTATAGTAAGCTGTATCCGCACCAACCCGTATCAGCGACAACATCGACCGCATTCTCCAGGAGACGCCATGACCCAACCAGTTCGCACCGCACCTACGCTTGCCGAGGTTGCCGCAGCTGCCGGCGTGTCGCGCTCCACGGCATCGCGCGCTCTCAACGATTCGCCCCGCATTAGCGAGGAAACCAAAAAGCGCGTCCGCGCGGCGGCCAAGGAAGTCAATTTTGTCCCCAACGCTCGTGGCCGAGCGCTCGCTGTCGGGCGCACGGAAATCATCGCCGTGCTCGTGACCGAGCCCCTAAGTGAACTCTTCAGCGACCCCACCTATAGCGAGTTTTTGAGCGGCATTACCGAGGAACTGTCGGAGTCGTCCTATCTGCCCGTTATCTTGCAGGCGTCTTCTACGCATGAGCGCAACCGTGCACGCGAGCACTTTGAGCGCCGCTCGTTCGACGCCGTGATCGACGTCTCCCCCTACAAGGGCAGCGAGCTGCTCGAGGTGCTGCGCGAGCTGGGCGTACCTACCGTGTTGTGCGGCCAGCTCGAGGGCCACCCCTATCGCGATGTGTTCTCGACGGTCTACTCTGACGACGAAGAGGGCGGACGCTTTGCAGCGCTCGCTATGAAGGAGCGAGGGCGCAAAGATATCGTCGCCGTGTTGGGACCGCAAGACAACCCCGCCGTTGTCGACCGCCTGCGCGGCTACCGTGCCGTCTTGGGCGAAGACCTCCCAGACGCAAACGTTATCTATACCGGCTGGAACAACGGAGACGGCTATCAGGCCATGCACCAGATCCTCGCGCGCGAGATTGCTTTCGATGGCGTGCTCTGCGGATCGGACCGTATCGCGGCTGGCGTCATCACCGCACTCAACGAGGCAGGCCTATCCGTTCCGGCGGATATTTCTGTCGTCGGCTTCGACGATCACGAGATTGCGACGCGCTGCGTCCCCGCGCTCACGACCGTCCGCCAGCCCCTGCGCGAAGAAGGCCACATGGCCGCCAACATTGCGCTCGACATGATCAAGGGTGCCGAGCCCACCACCTCCGTGATGCACATGCAGCTGATCCAGAGAGACTCGCTATAAGAAACTGGGGCAGGCTTTCCGCCAGACAATTGTTGCGGAAAGACTGCCCCGTTTAGAGCGCTCATTCTGGGGCACAGTTTCCGTTAGACAGCTCAACCGGAAACTGTGCCCCATTATTTTGCCGAATTCTGGGTCGCGCTTTCCCAGAGGACCCCTTTGGGAAAGCGCGACCCATTCCGGACGCAGATTCCGGGACGCGCTTTCCGCGACGCCTGGTCATCCCATGCCCTCACGATCTCGGCGTATAAAAAACGAGGGAAGGCACGCGTCCTTCCCTCGTTGCAAGCAATAAATAGCCGCTCGCCTACATCAGGCGCAGGCTGACGTCCTTGAGCTGGGCGCCGGAAACGGCACTCGGAGCACCCGACATAAGGTCGGAGCCGCTGGCCGTCTTGGGGAACGCCATGACGTCGCGGATGGAGTCGGAGCCGGTGAGCAGCATGCACACGCGGTCCAGGCCCAGGGCAAAGCCGCCCATCGGGGGCGCACCAAACTTGAGAGCCTCCATGAGGAAGCCGAACTGCGACTCGGCGCGCTCCTCGGTAAAGCCTAGGAGCTTGAGCATGGACATCTGCATTTCGGCGTTGTGGATACGCATACCGCCGCCGCCGGCCTCAAAGCCGTCCATGACAAAGTCGTAGGTGCAGGAACCGGCTGCCAGCGGGTCGGCCTCGATCTTGGCGATGTCGGTCTCGGTCGGCAGGGTGAAGGGCTGGTGCTCGGCAGCATAGGCCTTGCGATCCTCATCCCAGTGGAACAGCGGGAAGTTGACGACCCACAGGAAGTCGTGGCCCTCGCGCTTGACCTCGAGCGCATTGGCCATGTGGGAACGCATGCCGCCCAGGATCTCGTCGGAGAGCAGGCGCGGGCCGGCGGCGAACATCACAAGGTCGCCGGGCTCGACGTCCATGCGCTCGCGCAGAGCGGCCATCTCCTCGTCCGAGAAGAACTTGACGATGGGGCTGTTAATGGAGCCGTCCTCGCGGAAGGCGATCCAGGCAAGGCCCTTGGCGCCAAACGTGGAGGCCACGCCGGCGAGCTTGTCGATCTTGGCGCGAGCCCAGGCACCGGCACCCTTGGCGTTGATGGCCTTGACGACAGAGCCCTCCTCGTTTGCAGCAGTCGCAAAGACCTTGAACTTGGAGTTGGCAAAGATGTCGGTCAGGTCAACCAGGTGCATGCCGTAGCGGGTATCGGGCTTGTCGGAGCCATAGGTGTCCATGGCCTCCCAGTAGTCCATGCGACGCAGCGGCGTGGGCATCTCGACGCCCATGCGGCCGAAGGCATCGGACAGGACCTCCTCGAGCGCGCTCATGACGTCGTTCTGGTCCACGAAGGACATCTCGATATCGACCTGGGTGAACTCGGGCTGACGGTCGGCACGCAGGTCCTCGTCGCGGAAGCACTTGGCAACCTGGTAGTAGCGCTCGACGCCACCGACCATGAGCAGCTGCTTCAGGAGCTGCGGGGACTGCGGCAGGGCGTAGAAGTTACCCGGCTGGATGCGGCTGGGGACGATGAAGTCGCGAGCGCCCTCGGGCGTGGACTTGAACAGGGAGGGCGTCTCGACCTCCATGAACTCACGGTTGTGCAGCGCCTCGCGAATGGCGAAGGTAAAGTCGGAGCGCAGCTTGAGGTTGGCCATCATCTCGGGACGACGGAGGTCCAGATAGCGATAGCGCAGACGGGTATCCTCGCTGGTCTCGATGCCGTCCTCGATCTGGAACGGCGGGGTGACGGACGTGTTGAGCACCTCGGCGTGGTCGGTCAGGACCTCAATCTCGCCGGTCGCGAGCTTGGCGTTGGTGGTCTCCTCGCCACGGGCGCGCACGACGCCGTGGATCTTGATGGGCCACTCGGGACGCATGGTCTCGGCAATCTTAAAGGCATCGCCGTCGGAGTGCTCGGGGTCGAAGGTGAGCTGCGTGATGCCCTCGCGGTCGCGAAGGTCGCAGAAGATAAGGCCGCCGTGATCGCGGCGACGGCTCACCCAACCGGTGAGGGTAACCTCTTCGCCCACGTTCTCGCGGCGAAGCTCGCCGCAGGTACGGGTGTGCATGGAATGCTCGTCGATGGGACGGGTCTGGCTCATACCAGTGATCCTCCTTTATGGATCTGTGCCGCCCCGTGTCGTTCCGGGCGGCGTCGTACAGATTTGCCCAGCCTGCGTAAACCGCGCAGCCAGACATGGCGTTCTATCTTATCGCACCTGTGCCGATGTACCGCGAAAAAGTAGCTCCTGCCCAAAGACTTGACGGAGACGAAACAATTGACACACTGCGGCATCCGCCCGTACGCGTCACGTGCGACAATATGCCCCAATTCAACAGCACTTGGAAAGGCCCGTCATGACTGCACGCCTCATTGTTATGGATATCGACTCCACCCTCATCAACCAGGAGGTTATCGACCTGTTGGGCGAGGAAGCCGGCGTGGGCGAGCAGGTGGCGCAGATCACCGAGCGCGCCATGCGCGGCGAGCTGGACTTTAAGCAGGCGCTCGAGGAGCGCGTGGGGCTGCTTGCTGGCCTGGATGAGAGCGTGTTCGAGCGCACCTTTGAGCGCGTGACGTTTACCCCCGGTGCGCTGGAGCTCGTGCGCTCGGCGCACAGCAAGGGCTGGAAGGTCGGCGTAGTAAGTGGCGGTTTCCACGAGGTCGCCGACAAGATCGTTGCCGCCGCGGGCATCGACTTTTGTCTGGCCAACCGCTTGGAGGTCGCGGACGGCAAGCTCACCGGCAAGCTGGCGGCCGACATTGTGACCAAGGAGTCCAAGCTCATCCAGCTGCTGGATTGGGCAGTTGAGTGCGGTGTCGACATGGCTCACACGGTCGCGATCGGCGATGGCGCTAACGACATCCCCATGATTCAGGCCGCAGGCACCGGTATCGCGTTTTGCGCCAAGCCCAAGACGCGCGAGGCTGCCCCGTTTGCCATCGATGAGCGCAACCTGATGCTCGCGATGGATATCATCCTGCGCGACTAGCGAGTTAGCCTCACAACTCCATCAAATCTGACATATTAGATTTCCGAACAATTTTGCTCTAATGTTCGGAAATAGCCCTTTGCGTGCTAAACTTTTAAGCGTCGAAGGGAATTTATATGGACAAACGCGATCTTGAGCAATTGCTAAGTGACGTGGCAGATGGAAATATTGCACCGGCCGATGCCCTCACGCACATCCAGACGGCGCCGACCGCCGATCTGGGCTTTGCTCAGCTCGATCTTTCGCGCGGGGTGCGCCAGGGAGCTGGCGAGGTTATCTACGGCGCCGGTAAAACCGCCGAGCAGATTGCCGCCATTATCGAAGCACTGCGCGATGCCGGCCAGGAGCGCATCCTGGTCACGCGGCTCGATGCCGATAAGGCAGCACGCACCGCGGAGCTTCTTGCCGATAACATCGACCTGGGATATGTCCCGGACGCCCAGCTCGCCCTCGTGGGCGGCATGCCCTCCCCCACCGGCAACGGACGCATCGTCGTCGCTTGCGCCGGCACGAGCGACCTGCCCGTCGCCGAAGAGGCCGCACTGACGGCCGAATTCTATGGCAACGAGGTCGATCGCCTTTACGACGTGGGCGTCGCCGGCCTGCACCGCCTGCTCGCTCATGCCGAGGAACTTGCCCAGGCACAGGTGGTCATCGCCATCGCCGGCATGGAGGGTGCCCTGGCGAGCGTCATCGGCGGCCTGGTGAGCTGCCCGGTCATCGCCGTCCCCACCAGCGTGGGCTATGGCGCGAGCTTTGGCGGCGTGGCCGCACTGCTCGCCATGCTCAACTCCTGCGCCAGCGGCGTTTCGGTCGTCAACATCGACAACGGCTTCGGCGCCGCCTACCAGGCAAGTCTTATCAATCATCTGAGCGCCGGCACGTCCTGCGCCCGCTAAGGAGCATTTCATGTCCAACCATCAGCACGCGCTTATCATCGACGGCACCTCGGGCATCAGCGGCGACATGACCGTCGCGGCCCTGCTCGACCTGGGCGCCAGCGAGGAGCATCTACGCGAGCAGCTCGCCACGCTTCCGGTCGACGGCTTTTCGATCGCCGTGACGCGCGTAAACAAGCATGGCATCGACGCCTGCGATTTCGACGTCCAGCTTGCAGAGGAGCTCGAGAACCACGACCACGACATGGCCTGGCTCTACGGCAACGAAGCAGCTGCCGAGCACACGCACGAGCATGAGCACCACCATCATGATCATGGCGAGCACGAACACAAGCACTGCCACGAGCATGACCATGAGGCCCACGGTCATGGCAACGAGGATCAGCATCACGCCCACCACCATCACCACCGTTCTTTGACGGACGTCAACGCCATCATCGAAGGCTCGCAGCTAAGCGATGGCGCTAAGCGTCGTGCGCTCGACATCTTTGCCGTGCTCGCCGCCGCCGAGGCCAAGGCCCACGGCAAAACGCCCGAGACCGTCATGTTCCACGAGGTAGGCGCTATCGATTCCATCGTTGACATCTGCTCGGTCGCCATCTGCCTCGATGACCTGGGCATCGAGGACATCGTGGTCGAATCGCTCTCCGAGGGTCACGGTACCATCCACTGTGCCCACGGCCTCATGCCCATTCCCGTCCCCGCTGTCGTCAACCTGTGCCAGGCGGGCAATATCGCCCTCACGCCCGCACCGGTCGCTGGCGAGCTTGTGACGCCCACGGGCGCCGCCATCGTCGCCGCACTGCGCACGTCCGAGCACCTGCCGGCCCGTTACCGCATCGAGGCCGTCGGCTACGGCGCCGGTAAGCGCCCCTACGAGGGCTGCTCCGGCACGCTCCGTTGCCTGCTTGTTCACGTGGATGCATAGCCATGGATGCCCGCAAGACAAAAAGCCGCGCCGCTATTGTCACGGCGTTTTCCGAGCTCCTTCGCGAGGAGGACTACGGCAAGATCACCGTCGGCGACATCATCGCGCGCGCTCACGTAGGCCGCGCGACATTCTACGGTCTCTTTAAGAGCAAAGATGACCTACTGTCCGAGCTTGTGAGCGACATCTGCACCCACGCCCTCGACGACGATGGCACACCGCTCGACGACCCACTCGTGCAGGTCGAGCATATCCTCAACAACCTCTGGGAGCGCCGCCAGGGCGTTCGAGCCCTCGTAGCCGGCGCCGGCTCACGTGTCTTCGCCGACTGCTTACGCAAGACCATCATGTCACGAGCAGCCGAAACCGTCCCTACCAACCCAAACGGCCCCGCCGCCACCATGGACCGCAGTTTCCTACTGCACCACATAGCCTCAAGCTTCGTAGGAATGGTCCAATGGTGGGCCTGGCACAACTTCCAAGCCCCAAAAGAGGACGTAGCCAAAGACTACCTATCAGCCATAAAACCCCTCTTCAACTAAGTAAGAAACTCATCCCAAAGCATCGCCCCAACCCAGGCCGCCACGCATCCCAAAGTGTCACTCGCACCTCAAAGCGCCTAACAACAAAGTGCCCACCACATCCAAATTCAGATATATATGTTGGTTGCTTGTTCGAACGCAACTGGATTCCCGCAGGGTCCGGCATAGGTTAACTTTCCGCCGCACTCCGCAGGACGCAAGAAGCTCCCGCCGCACGAAGTGCGCAGCGGGAGCTTCTTGCATGTCCGAGGACGCGGCGGAAAGTTAACCTATGCCGGACCCGGGCGTTATATCAATTGTTTTGGACTAGAACATGCCCAAGAAACCGTGCACAAACAGCGCGGCCAGAGCGGCACCGACAAACGGAGCGATGCCAGGAACAAGCAGGCCGTACTTCCAGTTGTTGTCAGCCTTGTTCTTGATCGGCAGCACCTGATAGGCCATGCGAGGACCAAGGTCACGAGCCTGGTTCATGGCGAAGCCGGTGATGCCGCCCATGCCCATGCCAACGGCCCAAACGATCAGACCGACGCAGATAGCAAGCATCAGAACGTTCTCGCCGGCGCGGCTAGCGGCAGCAAGGATGGCGCTGATGAACACAAAGGTGCAGATAGCCTCGCAGAAGAAGTTGCGGGCATAGTTCGTGCCCTCGGTGGTGGGGTTGGTCGAGAAGATGTTGCGCTGGGCAATGGGGTCGACGACGCCCTCGGAAGCCTTGAACTCATCGGCATACATAAGCCAAGCGATTACGGCGCCCACAAAACCGCCGAGCATATCGGCAATCATGAAGGGGATGCAGCTGCTCCACGGCACCAGGCCTACGATGCACTGGGCAAGCACCATAGCCGGGTTCATGCACACGGCGCCGCCAAAGACAAACAGGCAGACCGAGATGCCAAAAGACCAAGTGGTGATGGCAAACATATGGCCGGAGCCCTGATACTTGGTGCCCTTGAGCACGGTATCGCAGTGCACGCCCACGCCAAAGATAATCATGAGGGCCGTTGCGCCGAATTCGCAGAGGAGTTTGGTAAGCATAAAACCTTATCTTTCTTTTCGGTTATAAACGATTCGTTTAGGCCGCGCACTAGTGCTGCGCGACGACAACGCCCAGGCCATCGGGAATGACGGCCACCTTGGCATCGGCACCTTTCATCTCAAAGGCGAGCTTGAGCGCCTCATCGAGGGTGTTGACCGGCGTCATGTGCATATCCTTAATCATCTGGTGATCGCACAGGTCGGTAACCATAATCACAGGGTGATGTGCCAGGATGCGGGCGAAAATCTGGCTCGTCCACTGATCGGGCAGGGTCTCGTCCTTGGGACGATCGATGCAGGCACGCTCAAACTCCGCCGGATCGTTGTCGGCGATGTTGTGATAGAAGCCCTCGCCACCGTGACCGTCGGCACAACCGGCAACGTCGATAATCACACCGCCCTCGGGAAGCGTGGCCTCGGCAGAGCACATGCCCTTCACGGCCTGGTAGATGTTCTGGTCGAGCGGGTAGCCGCCGTTGGTGGTGATGGCAATCTCGCACTCGACGGGCTCAACGCCGGCAAGGCTCTTCACGAACTCGCAGCCAGCCTCGTGTGCCTTGTGGATGTCACCGGCGAAGGAGCCGATGACCTCATGCTTGCCGTTGAGAACCACGTTCAGCACAAAGGCAAGGTGAGCCATCTCGGCAGCGGCAAACATGTCCTCGCTCACGTGGTTGTGGCACAGGTTGCCGGCGCGCGAATGAGAATCGTTCACAAACTGACCGTTGTGGTTGTACATGATGGTCTTGTAGCTGGCGATGCCAGGCAGGACGGACTTGCGGCTACCAGAGAAACCAGCAAAGAAGTGCGGCTCAATAAAGCCCTCGGCAAGCAGCAGATCGCAATCGACGGCAATCTTGTTGATGATGCACTCGCCACCAGAAGGCAGGGTGCCGATCTTTTTCATCATGCTGTCGTCAGTCGCGACATGCATAACGATTTCCTCGTTGGCAACGATTTCCTCACCGTACTTGTTGACGAGCTCCTCGTGCGTCGACGGACGATGCATACCCGTAGCAACCAGAATGCGAACGCGCGCTTCAGGCGCAGCAGAATGGATGTGATGCAGCAGAATAGGCATCGTCACACGCGAAGGAACGGGACGCGTATGGTCGGAGCTAATGATGACGATATCCTTCTTGCCAGCACAAAGCTCCTCGAGCGAAGGCGAGCCATAAGGGTTGGCAAGCGACTCCTCTACCAGTTCTTCCTGCGATTTCGTGGTCTTAAACTCGTTTTGATGACCTTCCATCACACCCGCGAAGTTCTTATCCTCGAGCTCCAGATGCAACGTCTTGTGGTCAAACGGCAGTTCACATTCAAACAATGGCGAGCGCCCTCTTCCTTTCAACTGACACACTAGATAAACCGTTGGAAGGATACGCCGCTCACCGAAAAACGCCACCGTCCACCGAGTCATTAACACAACGTTCATATTTGACCCGCAACAAGACGGCCGCGATCCCAAACGGGACCGCGGCCGCTACAGTCATAAGGTCAGAAGCGCCAAATGCATCTCAATCCCGATCGATAAGACGCGAGGCGCGAAGCGCCAAACGCGCCGCCAGGACAGACCCCATCCAAAACGCGCGAAGCGCACCTAATTCCCTTCAGCCCCAATCCCTAAAGACCGAGGACGAAGGGACCCGATGGGTTTCCCTCTGAATGCATTCCGCAGCACGAAGCCCTTTCCAAACGCGCGAAGCGCGCCATTATTCCCCCAGCAGTAATCCGCCGAAGACCGGACATCGCAGGGCCCGCCATCAGTTTACTTTTAGGCACACTCCGCAGGACGAAAGAAGCCCTCGCCGCACGAAGTGCGCAGCGAGGGCTTCTTGCATGTCCGAGGACGTGCCTAAAAGTAAACCTATGGCGGGCCCGAACGACTACAGGGCTATCGATTACCCCGTGTTTTGCAGTCCTGCCGAGACGCCGGTCACAGTCGAAAGAATCAGGCTCATGTACTCGGCCTTCTTCTCCTCGGCCATCTCGTCCTGGTTCATACGCACCTCGCGAAGGGCGCGAACCTGGGCGATGGACAGGGCGTCGACATAGGGGTTACGCACGCGAACGGCGCAGCCGAGCACGCGGCGGCGCTGCAGCGGCCACTCGTCACCGACGATGGCAAGGACCCACTTACGCGTGAGCTGCATCTCGGTAAAGACCTTCTCGGACAGATCCTGGCGATCGCCCAGGTGCAGATACATCTTGGCGATGCGCTGGTCGGTCTTGGCGATCGACATCTCGATGTTGTCGATAAAGGTGCGGAAGAACGGCCACTCCTGGTAGGCAGCCTTGAGCTGGTCAAGGTCGCCCAGCTGCTCGCAGGCGGTGCCCAGGCCGTACCAAGCGGCCAGGTTAATGCGCGCCTGACTCCAGCTGAAGATCCACGGAATGGTACGCAGGTCGTCGAGCGACTTGGCGCCCAAGCCGCGCTTGGCGGGACGCGAGCCAATCGGCAGCAGACCGACCTCGGTCAGCGGCGTCACGGTCGAGAACCACGGTGTAAAGTCCTCGGTGTTCAGCAGGTCCAGATAGCGCTCGTGGCTTGCGGCGTTAAGCTTCTCGGCCATATCCCAGAACTTCTGCGTGGTCTCGGTGTTAGTCTTCTCGACACTCGGGGCCGACTGCAAAAGCGTTGCGGCGGCAACGGACTCAACATGGCGCTGAGCCAGCGTGCGGTTGCCGTAACGGGCAAAGATGACCTCGCCCTGCTCGGTGAGCTTAAAGAAGCAGTTGACCGAACCCTTGGGCTGAGCCAGCACGGCCTTGTTGGCCGGGCCGCCACCACGGCCCACGGCACCGCCGCGACCGTGCATGAGCACCAGATCGATATCGTTCTTCTCGGCCCACTTGGCAATGCGCTCCTGCGCGGAGTGCAGCGCGAGCATGGCCGTGGTAGGACCAGCATCCTTGGAGGAGTCGGAATAGCCCAGCATGACCTCCATGCGGCGGTTGGTCTGGGCAAGGCGCTTTTGCACCACAGGCAACGTAAGCATCTGGTCGAGCACGTCGACGCAGCCCTCGAGGTCCTCGAGCTGCTCGAACAGCGGGATCACGTCGAGCTCGGGGACATCCTCCTCGTGTGCAAAGGACAGGTGGGCAAGCTCAAAGACGTCGGCCACATGCTGGGCGCTCTTGGTGAACGAGATGATGTAGCGGTGCGCCATCTTCTTGCCGTAGCGCTTTTGGATGGAGCCGATAGCGCGGAAGGTATCGATGACCTCGCGCGTCATGGGCTGCAGGTCGCCATGGATACCGTTCTCGTGGATATCCTT
>CABVBR010000015.1 GCA_902496645.1 uncultured Collinsella sp. | reverse complement strand
GAGCCGGTGCGCGCGGCCGAGCATCGCGTGGAGGAGCTCAAGGCCGCCGCGCAGGAGGCCACCGAGAGCGATGACATGAACAAGGCCGCCGAGATCACCGAGCAGCAGAAGGCCGCCGAGATTGAGCTCGCCGAGGCCAAGGCCGCCTGGACGGCCGAACTTGACGCCAGCCCGCTCACCATCGATGTGAGCCAGATTGCCGACATCGTGTCCGTGACCTCGGGTGTGCCGGTGTCCTCGCTTACCGAGAGCGAGAGCCGTCGTCTGCTGCAGGCCGAAAGCGTGCTCAAGACCCGCATCATCGGTCAGGACGAAGCTGTCGAGGCTGTTGCCAAGGCCGTGCGCCGCAGCCGCTCGCCGCTCAAGGACCCGCGTCGCCCCGGCGGCAGCTTTATCTTCCTGGGTCCCACCGGCACGGGCAAGACCGAGCTCGCCAAGACACTCGCCGAGTACCTCTTTGGCAGCAAGGATGCGCTCATCAGCTTCGACATGTCGGAGTTCGGCAGCGAGTTCGAGGTCTCCAAGCTCATCGGTAGCCCCCCGGGCTACGTCGGTCACGACGAGGGCGGCCAGCTCACCAAGGCCGTGCGCCGTCACCCGTACTCGGTCGTGTTGTTCGACGAGATCGAGAAGGCGCACCCCGACATCTTCAACATCCTGCTGCAGGTGCTGGAGGAGGGCCGCCTGACCGATAGCCAGGGCAAGACGGTCGACTTCCGCAACACGGTGATCATCATGACGTCCAACGTGGGCGCCCGCGAGATCGCGCAGGATGCGAGCGTCGGCTTTGGCACCACGGGCGAGCAGGGTCTCACATCGAGTGAGATCAAGGGCCGTGCGATGGGCGAACTCAAGCGCCTGTTCCGCCCCGAACTGCTCAACCGTATCGACGACATCGTGGTGTTCCAGAAGCTTTCGGGCGAGAACCTGACCAAGATCGCGCACCTGCTGGTGGACGACCTGCGTCAGCGCCTGATTGCCAACGGTATGAACATCAAGCTCACCGATGCGGCTTACGACAAGATCGTGGCCGAGGGCACCGACCTCACCAACGGTGCACGTCCGCTGCGCCGTGCCATCCAAAAGCTCATCGAGGACCCGCTGTCCGAGGAGCTGCTGGCTGGCGAGTGGGGCGAGGGCGATACCGTCCTGTGCGATGTGGCCGACGGCAAGTTTGTCTTTAGCCACGGCACGGGCGAAATCCCAGCGCCACGTCCGGCGGGCACGCTCGGCGGCGATACCGCTCCGGCGGCACCGCACACCGGAAACGCCGCACCCGTAAGCGGCGGCGTGAGCTCAGGCCCCGGCGGCATGATGCAAGCCGGTTCCGGCGCGCTGTAGGGGTTAACATAGCTTTGCGAAGGGGCACTCCTGTCGGGGCGCCCCTTTTTTATGAGTAAATGGTGCTATACTCGAAATATAAATATGTATAGCAGAAGGAGCTAGCATGCCTATATCTGTACTCGACTCACGGCCGGTCCAGATGAATGTGCGCATGGATCGCCAACTCAAAGAGGCTGGGGACGCCGTGCTGGCGCATATCGGCATGACGCCGTCTCAAGCGGTGCGGACACTTTGGGAATATCTGGTCGTCAACGGATGCATGCCCTCGAGATCGGGGGTTGCGGCACCGAGCTCTAACGTGCCAGCGACTGCGTCGGTGGAATCAAGGGTTACGCAGGGCAGCCACATCGTGCGCGATGCGTGCCTCAAATACGGCATCCCTGTTCCCGACCTCTCGGGTGACTACGATGACCTCTATGAGGAAGCAATGGCGGAGCGCTATCCCGAGTGGGTGGAGCTATGAGTGCAGACGGCATTCTCAAGTTGCTCATCGACACCAACGTATGGATGGATTACTTTTCTGGAAGGTCGGACCGGACAGCGGATGTCGCCCGTCTATTCGAGATTGCCGATGTCTCGGAGCAGATTGCCCTGTTTGCCTCGTCTCTTTCGGTCAAAGATGTCTCGTATCTTGTCTCGGCGGCGATTAAGAGGGAGTGCCGAAGGAAGAATGGTTTGCTGAGCGATAACGCCATTGCGGCGGCGGACGAAACGGCCTGGGCATGCGTTCGGCAGATGCGCGAGCTCGCCCTCATCGCGCCGGTCGGTGCAGACGAGGTCTTCGACTCCTTTGTGTTCAAGTATCATCACAACGACTTCGAGGACGACCTGATGCTGGGCGTCGCCAATCGCATTGATGCCGATTACGTCGTGACGGAGGACAAGAATCTTATTAAACATACCAATGGTGTATGCATTAACGTTCAACAGGCGTTGAGGCTGGTTGAAGGGTCCAACGTCCCTTCGGCGCGGCCCGTCTAAGCTGCTTTATCTTGATAAAGTGACGTTTCCTCACCGTTAGCCGATGATGCGAGAGCGCTCGGCGTTTTCGACTGGTTTATGCACGCAAAGTCTGGGAATATACAAGTCGCATGTCTTACTGTCTAACCAGTTGCGCCAAGGAGGCACCATGGACTACAAGATTACCGGCTACGAGCCCGCCCAGCTGTTCCATTTCTTTGAGGAGATCAGCGCGATCCCCCGTGGGTCTGGCAACGAGAAGGGCATCAGCGATTTCCTGGTTGCGTTTGCCAAGGAGCGCGGCCTCGACGTGTATCAGGACGAGGTCTACAACGTCATCATTCGCAAGCCCGCATCTGCCGGCGCCGAGAATGCCCCGACCGTGATGCTGCAGGGCCACATCGATATGGTTTGCGACAAGTTGGGTTCCGTTGAGCACGACTTTGCGACCGACGGTATCGACCTGGTCGTCAAGGACGGCGTCCTCACCGCTAACGGCACCACGCTGGGCGCCGACAACGGTATCGCCGTCGCTCTGATGCTCACCGTGCTCAACGACGATTCGATTGCTCATCCGGCCCTCGAGTGCGTGTTCACCACCGACGAGGAGACTGGCCTGGTTGGCGCCGAGACGCTCGACAAGTCCCAGATTAGCGCCCGTACCATGATCAACCTCGATTCCGAGGAGGAGGGCGTGGCCACCGTCAGCTGCGCCGGCGGTGTCGTCGTTACCTACACCTGCCCGATCGTGCGCGACCACAAGACCGGCAGCACCCTTACGCTCGAGATCTCCGGCCTGCTGGGTGGTCACTCCGGCGCCGACATCCACCTGGAGCGCGGCAACGGCAACCTCATCATGGCCCGCATCATCGATCGCCTGATGGTCGCCGGCGAGCCCGCCATCGTCAGCTTTAACGGCGGCACCAAGGACAACGCCATCAACCGTGAGTGCAAGGCCGAGCTGGTCTACGCTGATCACGCTGCCGCCGAGGCCGCGGCCCAGATTGCAAAGGGCATCATCGCCGACGTCACTGCCGAGCTCGAAGTCTTCGACCCCGGCTTTACCTGCACCGTAGAGATTGCCGACGACGCCGAGGTCGAGGCCATGGACCAGAAGTCCGCGCTTGCCCTCATCCGCGCCCTGCGTCTTGCCCCTAACGGCGTGATTCGCCGCAACGTCGCCACCGACGGCTCCGTCGAGGTTTCCTCCAACATCGGTGTGGTTGCCACTTCTGACGACGAGGTCAAGATCATGCTGTCCCCGCGCTCCTCGATCACCTCGCTGCAGAACGAGTTCAAGGACCGCCTGCAGACGCTGGCCGATGTCCTGGGCTTCGACGCCAAGTTTGAGTTCGAGTATCCCGGCTGGAGCTATGCTGAGCATTCGCCGGTCCGCGACGTCTTTGTCGAGAGCTATCGCGAGCTCTTTGGTTCCGAGCTGCGCATCGAGTCCATTCACGCCGGCCTTGAGTGCGGCCTGTTTGCCGAGGCCCTGCACGGCCTGGACGCCATCGCCGTGGGCCCGACGCTCTCCGATGTTCACACCCCGGACGAAAGCATGGAGCTCGCTTCTGCTGAGCGCTTCTACGAGCTGCTCGTCGACGTCCTCAAGCGCCTCGCTGCGTAAAGGTTGCGCTAGCAGCAGTCCGAGCCACGTGCTAGCGGATTGCAAATGACATTATGAGAGGGGGCATCCGAGCTTTTGCGACGGGTGCCCCCTCTCTTCTTTTGGAGAATGGGAAATTGCCTGGTGCCTAGCCCATATCTGCCCTGATAAGCTCGAGAGCGCGCTGGCAGTTTTCGCGGACGGGGCCAAGCATGTGCTCGCGCAGGTCCGTCATGCCAGGCAGATCGGCGTATTCGTCCATGACCTCTTCCATGCAAATGGGCACCTCGTAGGCGAGGTCCATCATGGTCGCAAAGCAAAACTTCTCGGTCAGTCCGGCATCGACGAGCGCCGCTTCCAACGCGGGGTCGCCCATACCGTGATAGCGGCGGCCCGATGCGTCCCACGCGATTCTCGCCGCCAACGCTCATGGCAAGGCGCGCTTTTCGCCGCATGCGTTCGTATGCCAGACCCGACGCGACGTCGTACATACGAGCCATCATGGCTGTGCCGCCGTTTCCAAGGAGCAGGGAATAGTTTTTCGCATGCGCATCCGGTGCGCCGATGATGGCGTTAAAGAAAAGTATTTGCGTAAACAGATACAGGTTAAGTTGATGGTGGCTCGTATTTACGAGGAGTTCTTGAATATCGCGTGCGGTCGGGCCGCCGTCTGCCGTGTACTTTTGAGCGGGCATCACTCCAAGGGCCTGACAGAGGTCTTCTTGGTGCAGACGCATGATTGTTCCGTCTTTGACTTTCACACGGTCATAGCGCTCAACAATGAGAGCGGGCTCGTCCTCAAATAAGCGATACTCAACGTTTGCCGTTGCGATACCGGCGCGCTGGGCGCTTTTCATGCAGACAAACTCATTGAGAGCCTCGAGTTTAAATCCGATAACGCCATTTTTGAAAATATGCGTCGTGGGCGAGGAGCCCATGCATTCGCACCAGCGGCCGTTTATGAACGCGAGCGCGAACTTGCCCTGGTTGCCTCCAAGTGACCAACTTTCATCTAGGCCCATCCACGATGCATCGCGGTCATCTCTGATCGACTTGAGACGAAGAGCAATTTCGTGGTCGTCTATAGGGCGGTATTCGCCAGCGCGATGCAGGACGGCGTCGGCATCTTCTTCGGCACAAAACTGCACTCCGCCCGGACAGTCGAGTCCGATATGGCTGAGCAACGCAACGGGATTGTTGGGCCTAACGTCGAATTCGGCGGCAATCGCTTTTCGTTGGTCCTCGCTGTCGGGTAGAAGGCCAAACAGGTACGGATTCATGACCTGTTGGCCGTATGTGCGATTTGATACGGGTATGTTGGTCGATAGGGCTGGCCCGTCATAGTCTTGGTCGTAGGTAAAGCTGATAAGACCGTTCTCATCTTGCGTGAGCGTTCCCGCAGGTACGCCGCAAATAATGGTCCGAAGTGATGTTCTGGCCATTGGCTATTTCCCTTCGGGCTTGGTTTGGTTAGATGCGTTTGCGGCAATCGAGACTCCGAGATTGGACATGGCGAAATCGGCGAAGACCTCGTCGTAGAGTGCGGATGTAAAGGGGGCATCTGGAAGAGCCGGAATAGCGGTACTACGACGGTTGCGATGATGAGGACGTTGAGTGTGATGGTGCCTGGGGATGCTGCGAGGCAGCGGATTGGCATGCGAGGCGTCGACTGGTCGCTCGTTTTTCGCTTCGTCGATATCCCCTTGTGCTGCGAGCGCCAGTCCAAGAGCGTTGAAAATCGCCAGCAATTTGTCGAGTCGAATGCCGGTGGCGTCTCCTAGCTCGAGCGATGCGAGCAGGCGCTCCGAAACACCGGCCTTTTTGGCGAGGGCGGCACGGGTGAGACCCTGAGTCTCGCGTGCCTGGCGCACGTAGATGCCAGCTTGGCGCGGTGTGGTGATGGGAAGGGTATCCACGGCGATCTCCTAACGTGCAGACTTTTGCATATCAGTATGACATGCAAAAGTCTGCACGAAAAGGCATTATGCAAAACTCTGCATGAGACCCATACATTGACACTGGCTTATGAGAGGCGTTTTTTTATATCGCGAGAATCCCCAGATGCTCAAGTAAGATCTTAAGCCCGATGAGGATGAGCACGACGCCGCCCACGATGGTGGCGGGTTTTTCGTAGCGCGCGCCAAAGGTGTGGCCGATCGCTACGCCGGCGACGGAGAAGATAAAGGTTGTGATGCCGATGAGCGACATGGCGGGCATGATGTCGACCGAGAGCGCGGCAAATGAGATGCCCACGGCTAGGGCGTCGATTGAGGTGGCGATGGCGAGGATCAGGTACTCGCCCAGGTCAATCTTTTCGGCATCCTTGCCGTCGCCTTCATCCTCGTCCTCGGTAAAGGCCTCCCACAGCATTTTGCCGCCAATAAAGGCCAAAAGGATAAAGGCGATCCAGTGGTCGATGGGGCCGATGATGCCCATAAACTGGCTGCCAAGCGCCCATCCGATCACGGGCATGCCGGCCTGGAAGCCGCCAAAGAACAGGCCGAGTACCACGGCGACCTTAAGGTTGATCTTCTTCATGCCAAGGCCCTTGCAGATGGATACGGCAAAGGCGTCCATCGAAAGGCCAACAGCGAGCAACACGAGCTCTGCGAGTCCCATAGTCTGGCTCCCTCTCTGCGGGCAGGCCCGCGTGTACCTCTTGGGGGAGCAACAAAAAGACTAACCTTGGCACATGGTTGATTGGGTAGTCAAAGAGCCCGTCCCAAATTAGCTATCTTAGCGGTGTTCGCTCATTCTGTAAGCATCGGATTTCGCGAGCGCCGCGGGGGCAAACCGTGAGAAACTTATTGACGTTTATGGAGCGTATACGATGGGAGCGATGCCTTGGATAAGAACGAGCTGCAAAAGCGTATGGAACAGGCCATCCGCCTGACGGCACCTGGCCAGCCGATCCGCACCGCCCTCGACATGATCATTGCTGGTCACCTGGGCGCTCTTATTTGCGTCGGCGACACCGAAAACGTGCTCGCTGCTGGTAACGACGGCTTCCCGCTCAACATTTCGTTTACCTCGAACCGCCTGTTCGAGCTTTCCAAGATGGACGGCGCTATCGTTATCGATGGCGACCTCACCCAGATCCTGCGCGCCAACTTCCACCTCAATCCCGATCCCTCGCTCGCCACGAGTGAAACGGGCATGCGTCACCGTACTGCCGCTCGCATGTCGGTGCTCACCGACGCCATCGTGATCTCGGTTTCGGCTCGTCGTGCCGTCGTCAACGTGTACGTCCACGGCAAGAGCTACGAGATCCAGCCCGTCACTACCATCATGAGCTCGGTCAACCAGCTCGTCGCCACGCTCCAGACTACCCGTCAGTCGCTCGATCGCTCCCTGCTGCGCCTGACGGCCCTCGAGCTCGACGACTACGTTACGCTCGCCGACATCACCGGCATTTTCTCGAGTTTCGAGATCATGCAGCAGGCAAAGACTGAGCTTAAGGATTGCATTGTCAAGTTGGGCAACCAGGGCAAGCTCGTGCAGATGCAGCTCGAGCAGCTCGCCGGCTCCAGCATGGATACCGAGTACGACCTGATGATTCGCGACTACGCGAGCGATTCTTCCGAGGCCAATGCCGAAAAGATCCGCGCCAACCTGAGCCGTATGACGCCCAAGGACTTGTCCGACCCGCAGCATGTGGCGGCGGTTCTGGGTTACGACGACCTGGACGAGGACTCCGTCATGACACCGCTGGGCCTGCGCACGCTTTCGCGCGTGTCCGTCGTGCGCGACGGCGTGGCCGAGAAGATCGTCGACGAGTATGGATCGCTGCAGGAGCTCATGGACGACATCAGCGAGGATCCGGAGCGCCTGGGCGACTTTGGCGTCAACAACCCTGCCATTCTTGCGGACTCCCTGTACCGCATGAAGGGCACCAAACAGGGGAACGCATAATGGCGCCCGTATGCGCCGTGGTCGTTGCCGGTGGCAGCGGCCAGCGCTTTGGTAACCCCGGTGGTAAGCAGCTCGTCAATGTAGCGGGCCGTCCGCTTATGAGCTGGTCCATCCGCGCATTTGACCGTAGCAATAAGGTCGGCCACATCGTCGTGGTTTGCCCTGCCGAGCGTCGTGCCGAGATGCGCCGCCTGGCCATCAGCCCGTATTCGTATAGCACGCCCATCAGCTTTGCCGATGCCGGCGAGACCCGCCAGGATTCCACCCGCGCCGGCGTGCACGCGGTGCCGGCGGGTTTCGAATATGTCGCCATCCACGATGGCGCCCGTCCGCTCATTACGACCGAGGCTATCGACCACGCTATCGACGTGCTCGTGAGCGACCGTGCCCTCGACGGTGTCGTGTGCGGTCAGCCCGCGATCGATACGCTCAAGATCGTCGATGGTGACAACATCGTCGAGACGCCGCCGCGCGAGCTGTACTGGGCCGCGCAGACGCCGCAGATTTTTAGTGTCGACGCCATGAAGCGCGCCCATGCCGCGGCGATTGCCGAGGGCTTTATCGGCACGGACGATTCGTCACTGGTCGAGCGCATGGGTGGGCGCGTCCGCTGCGTCCAGAGCCCACGCGACAACCTAAAGGTGACGGTGCCCGAGGACCTTCGTCCCGTAACCGCGATTCTGCTTGGCCGTATGGCCGAGGGAGAGGACCTTCCCCATGTTCAGTAACCTGCGCATTGGCCATGGCTACGACGTCCACCGTCTGGTGGAGGGGCGTCGATGTATCATCGGCGGTGTTGACATTCCCTACGAGCGCGGCCTGCTGGGCCACTCGGATGCCGATGTGCTCGCGCACGCCTTGGCCGACGCCATTCTGGGCGCCTGCCGCGGGGGAGACATCGGCAAGCTATTCCCCGATACCGACCCCGCCTATGAGGGTGCCGATTCGATGGTGCTGCTCGCTCGCGTGATGGACTACGCGCGCGAGCTGGGCTTTGAGTTTGTCGATGCCGATTGCACCATTGCCTGTCAGCAACCCAAGATCACCCCGCACCGCGATGCCATGCGCGCCAACCTTGCCCATGCCCTGGGCGTCGACGTCGAAAACGTGGGCGTCGCCGCCACTACGACCGAAAAGCTCGGTTGGGAAGGCCAGGGCGAGGGAATCGGTGCCTGGGCCGTCTGCCTGCTACAGAAAACCGTTAAGGAGTAACGAATGCGTATCTACAACAGCGCTACCCATAAAAAGGAAGAGTTCCAGCCCATCGAGTCCGGCAAGGTCCGCATGTACGTGTGCGGCCCCACGGTCTACGACAACATCCACATCGGCAATGCCCGCACGTTCATCAGCTTTGACGTGATTCGTCGCTGGCTCATCGCGAGCGGCTACGAGGTCACGTTCGCTCAGAACCTCACCGATGTCGACGACAAGATCATCAAGCGCGCCAACGAGCAGGGCCGTACGGCCGCCGAGGTCGCGACGGAGTTCTCCGACAAGTTCATCGGCGTCATGCGCGCCGCCAACGTGCTCGATCCCGATGTGCGCCCCCGCGCCACCAAGGAGATCGGCCCCATGATCGCCATGATCAAGACGCTTATCGAGCAGGGCCACGCTTACGCAGCCGATAACGGCGATGTGTACTTTGCCGTGCGCAGCGATCCCAACTATGGTCAGGTCTCGGGCCGCAACATCGACGACCTTATGGTTGGCGCGCGCATCGAGGAGAACGAGGACAAGAACGACCCGCTCGACTTTGCCCTGTGGAAGGCCGCTAAGCCCGGCGAACCCAGCTGGCCGAGCCCCTGGGGCGAAGGCCGTCCCGGTTGGCACACCGAGTGCGCCGCCATGGTGCATCGCTACCTGGGCACCCCGATCGACATCCACGGCGGCGGCTCCGACCTTGCCTTCCCGCATCACGAGAACGAGTGCGCCCAGGCCACCTGCGCCTGGCACCAGGGCTTCTCCAACACCTGGATGCACACGGGCATGCTGCTGGTCGACGGCGAGAAGATGTCCAAGTCGCTCGGAAACTTCTTTACGCTGGCCGAGGTCCTCGAGCAGCACTCCGCTGCCGCCCTGCGCCTGCTGATGCTGCAGACGAGCTATCGCTCGCCGCTCGACTTTTCTTGGGAGCGCCTGGAGGGTGCCGAGAACTCGCTCACGCGTATCGCCGGTACGGTCGAGAACCTGCGCTGGGCCGCGAACCATGCGACGGCCGATGCCGATGAGGCAGCATCCGAGGCGTTTGCCGCCAAGGCCGCCGAGACCCGTGCCACCTTTAAGGAGTGCATGGACGACGACTTTAACACTGCCGGTGCCATGGGTGCTGTCTTTGGCTTTGTGACCGAGTGCAACCAGTACCTGGAGCAGGCGGGCGATGCTGCCGACAAGGCCGCTGCGCTTGCTGCCGCCGATACGCTGGTTGAGCTGCTCGACACATTTGGCGTTGAGCTTCCCGAGCCCAAGGTCGAGCTGCCGCTGGGCCTGCTGGGCGTTGCCGCCGGCCTGGTCGCCTACACGGGCGACGACGTGGACGAGGCCGCTGCCAAGATTCTCGAGGCCCGCGCCGAGGCCCGCGCCGCCAAGAACTGGGATCTGGCCGACGCCATCCGCGATCAGCTCAAGGACCTGGGCCTGACGATCGAAGATACTGCCGCCGGTACTCGTATTAAGAGTCTCTAGTATTTGTCGACCGTTCGAGGTGCGGCAGATTGCCTTGAAAGAGGAGGGCATAGACCTGGTGGTCATGCCCGACGATTGAAAGGCAAGGTGCCGTGGCTCGGACGGTCGATTCTTGTTCGTTTTCTATTTAAGGAGGCCGTCTTATGGCCGACAATCGCAAGCGTACACCGCGTGGTGGCAAGCAGGCTGCTTCTGGCTCGCGTCCGATTCGCCGCAACGAACGCGCTGCCACTCCCAAGGGCCAGCGCGAGCGCTCCCAAGCCCAGGCTGCGCGTCCGCAGCGAGATCGTAACCGCGACACTGTCCAGGCTCCCAAGGGCGAGTTTATCGAAGGTCGTCGTGCTGCCGCCGAGGCGCTGCGCACTGGTTTTCCCATCAAGTGCGCGCTCATCGCCGAGGGCGGGGAGCGCGATGCTGCTTTGTCTCGTCTGGTCGATGACCTCAACGCCGCGGGTGTCCGCATTAAGTATGTGCCGCGCGCGCAGCTCGATGTGCTGTCGAGCCATGGCGCTCACCAGGGTATTGCGCTCGAGGTGGGAAATTTCCCCTATGCTGATGTCGCCGATATCCTCGATCGCGCGGGTGACGGACCGGCGCTCGTCGTCGTGCTCGACCATGTGACCGACGATGGCAACTTTGGTGCGATCGTGCGCTCCGTCGAGGTCGTGGGCGCGGCGGGCGTCATCATTGCAAACAAGCGCGCCGCCGGTGTGACCGTGGGCAGCTACAAGACCTCTGCTGGTGCCGTCATGCACCTGCCCATCGCGCAGGTTCCCAATATCGCTCGTGCGCTCGATGATCTCAAGGCCGCCGGCTTTTGGGTGGGCGGTGCTTCCGAGCACGCCGAGGGCAGTTGCTGGGACGCTCCTTTCGAGGGCCGCGTTGCGCTTGTCATGGGTTCCGAGGGCGACGGCATCTCGCGCCTGGTGCTCGAGAAATGCGATTTTTTGACCAAGCTTCCCCAGCGCGGCATGACCGAGAGTCTCAACGTGGCCCAGGCGACCACCGCGCTGTGCTTTGAGTGGCTGCGCCGCAATGCCGGCGAGCTCATGGGGGAGGAGTAGCGCATGTCCAAGAAGAATCGCGCCAAGTCCAAGGCCAAGCGCTTTGGCGAGGGCTCGGCCAAGCCGATTGTTTCGGCCGCGACCTATGGCGTGGGCGGCAATGCGTTTGCGCAGGCCATCGCCGATCCGGTCTCGACGGTGCACTCCAATAAGCCTGAGCTTTTGGTGGTCGACGGCTACAACGTGATTCACTGCACGCCGCGCTACGAAAAGCTCGTCTACGACCATTCCGACGATCCATATTCCAGCGACGTCCACGATATGGCTCGTACTGCGCTCATCAACGATGTCGCGGCGTTTGCCCAGGGCCGTTACGAGGCCGTGATCGTGTTCGACGGCGCGGGCAACATCTCCAGCGAGCGCCCCAACCTACCGGCCCGCGGCGTGCGCATTGAGTTTTCGCCGACGGGCGTCTCTGCCGATACCGTGGTGCAGAAGCTCTGCATCGAGGCGCGCGAGGAAGGCCGCGCGTGCTCCGTGGTATCGAGCGACGGCACGATCCAGGCCGTCGTCATGGGCAAGGGCGTTACGCGCATCTCAAGCCGCATGCTGGTGGACGAGATTAAGCAGATCGATAACGACGTTCACGAGGCAGAGGAAGCTCCGCAGATCAAGATGACCCTGGGCAGCCGCCTGAGCCCCGATGCCCTGGCCAAGCTCAAGGCCCTCCGCGGGAGGTAGGGGAGCTGCCGGCGCGGCGCTGTCTCGCTAACTCCATTCAGCGATGTCGATCATTCTGCGGAGGCGCCATGTAAGCGCCTCTTTTAGATATGGCAGCCTTGCCGTGAGCGCGTCATTTCTGGACAGAATCTCGATTGCCTCGTCAACGAAGCCTTCGAGTTTGTCGCCGTCAAACCAGCTCATGTCCTCGACGAGCAACATTTGTTTGGCGGGGCTTGAATGAAATTGCGCACTGGTAAAACTGTGCTCTCCCGCCCTAAGCTCCTCTAGTGATATGTTGCACCAGAGTGATGAGCCCGAATCGAAGATGGGGGCTGGTCTGCAGACCAGTGAGTTGACGTTTCGCACGAGGCCGAAGTTGCGCCAATGACGATCGTAGTTGGCAATGATGTCATCGCATACGATCATGCGGCCAAGGGCGTCTTTTATATCTGTCGCTCCAAGCTCCTCGCAGTTTGCTACATACCGTTCGTAATCGGTTAGTCGCTCGTCTGCATTTGCATGCTGGTTTACATAGAACGCAGGGACATATTCTTCTTCGTCAGTTAAGAAGACACTGCATGTGCTCAAGGCGGAAGTGCCCGCGCCTTCGAGCGAATAGGGTACATAATCGTAAGTGTTCAGGATGCGACGGTGAAGTGCAGTCGCCACCATCTCGTTATAGGGTTCCTGGTTTAGATGCGCTCCTGCTTTATGCAGAATTCGACGCCCGCCCTCGCATGTCCAGTACTTTTGAAGATTGCCGTCCGACGTGTTATCGGGCTTTGCGGCAGCCGCTTTTCCCTCTGGGGCAAAGGGCGCAATGGACAGTGAGACGTCATCAAAGGCGTTATTGAAGAAGTTAATGTCCTCCCAGGCGAGACCGGAACTTTGGGGCCTTATCCAATACTGGTCGGATAAGGAGAGGCCAAGATTTCGCTGTACGAGTTCATCGGGAACATCGACTGCGGCTTCTGCAAGCAGGGAGGCTAGCCCAATGCGTGCGAGCGGGATACCGCGGCCGCGCCACCAAGTGCGGAAAGAGTCGAGCGATATGGGGCTATTAGGGCCAAATACCCCAATAGGGGCGTGGGCGTAATCGACGTCGGCACCGATGTGGGTGAAGTCTTTTCGCGATGTGTTGTAGACCAGCTGAGCGACTTCATACGTGCGGTTCATGAGGGTGAACGCGATCTCGCTCTTACCGTAGCCGCGGCGGGGACGTCCCCCCGTTTTGGTCACGGAGCGGAGTCGCGTGTCGACGCTGTCTTTGTCGATGAGCCATACGCCAGAAGCCTTGCGGGCCTCAAGTGCTCCGTTTTTTATGAGCTCCTGCACCCTGCGCGGAGTGATGCCGAGTAGCTCGGCGGCTTCCTTGGTGGTAAGCATCGAGAAACCCTTCGTCAGAACGAATAGTTTTATCTATTCCATTGTAATTAAAACTATTCGTTCTGACGAAGGGTTTTGAGATGTGGTCGGTCGAAGGGTCTGTTGCGCCCCGTCCGTAATTCCTTTATTCTTAATTGGCTTCGCGCGAGAGCGCCAAGTGTGCCAGTGTGGCGCAACGGTAGCGCAACTGATTTGTAATCAGTGGGTTGCAGGTTCGATTCCTGTCACTGGCTCCATGAGTTTTCGCAGGTCAGAGGCGATATAGCCTCTGATTCTGCTTTCTCATGCAACAGCTCATGCAACAAATATGCAACAATTAAATCTGAAAGTGCACTTGTGTGTTTTGCAACCGATGCTCATTGTCAATAAACGCGTGCAATGAGGCGGGAAAAGCCAAGCTTACAGTTGCTGTCTCCATTAGAGTTTTGGGCTTTGTGTCTCCAACTGGGATAGAGTGGAAAGTGACCAAGGCGCTGAGAGCTCCGATGCCGCTTCTCGAAAGATCGCACGCCGTGCACGGCTCTCTTTCCTGTAGCCCATGGGTATTACTATAGTCTAGATTTAATTCGGCGCGAGAAGTGAAGAGCGACAAGGATTTCCCGTCGTTTGTGAGCAAGGCGATTGAAAGGACCCATGATGATTAATAGCGTAGAGGACCCAACGGTTGCCAATATTCTGTCGACCGATATGCTAAAAATCTATGACATTCCTCGTTACCAGCGCGAATACACTTGGAATCAGCGCGACTGGGCGAATCTCTATGATGACATCACCCAAAACGACGCCGGTTACTTCCTGGGCTCGTTTATTGTCGTGAACGGGACCGTGAATTCCAAGATGGATACCATTCACTATGAAGTTATCGATGGCCAGCAACGCCTGACGACGCTCAGTCTTCTCCTTGCCGCCCTCTATACTCGCATCATGGAGCATAAGGATTCTATCGATGACGACATGATGTTGGACGATATTCGACCCCTGCGCAATCGTCTGATCTTGAAATCTGACAAGTCAATCACGCGCGTTATTCCTCAGGTTCAGAATCATAACCTTGAGGATTACCGCTGGATTTTGAAGGAACATATCGGCTTAGATACGGTTATACAAAAGCCGAAGTTCCTTGGTCTAAGAAAGATGTCTAAGGCATTCAACTATTTTTACGATCGGCTGGGTGAGGACGTTGAGGGCAGGGATGGAATCGAGTGCGTTCGCTGCCTCCTTGATATCTGCAGGTTGGTGTGTTCGGCGGTCGTGGTCCAGATTACCGTCGATAGTCATGCTGACGCCTACACCTTGTTCGCGTCCCTGAACAACCGCGGTGTTCCCTTGAGCGCCGTTGACCTTATCAAGAACATGCTTCTCGGCAAGGTTGCCGGGGTGGATGACGGACAGCTCAACTATTACTTTGAACGCTGGCAGGAAGTGCTCCACAATCTCGGCGATGACTACAAGACGCAGGAACGCTTCTTCCGCCAGAACTACGACGCCTTCCGCCGGGAGGTGAACAAGCCATTTATCGGCGAATCTGGTTCCCAGCTCCCCCTCGGTTCCGTTGCCACGCGGTCCAACCTTCTGAAAATCTACGAGAAGCGGATGGAATCTGATGACGGCGCCCTTAAGGTGTTGGACGAGCTGACCGAGAATTCCGCACTCTATTCGAGGATCATTGGACTCGATCAAGAGAGCCCGGATTCCGAGCTTTCGCATCAGCTTTTGGAGCTTTCGAGAGCGCAGGGCGTCGCATCTTACCTGTTGCTGCTGTTCCTCTTTAAGAAGCAGAGCCAATTGGAGCTAAAAGATGAAACCCTCGCGCTTCTTGTTAAGCTCCTCGTCTGCTTCTTTGTCCGGCGCAACCTCACCGATACACCTCCCACACGTGATCTTGAGAGACTCTTCATCAGTATTTGTGAGAGCCTCGAAAGCGAGGGGCTCAAGGGCATTGCAGCCGCGGAGTACATCAAGAAGCGTCTCGTCGATGTGTCTGCCAGCGACGCTTTCTTCAAAGAACGTCTTGAGGGGCCGATTTACGACGTCAATCCCGATATGACGCGCTACATCCTTACTGTTATCGCATCTCCGAGCGTTACGAAAGAGATGAAGCCACTTTGGGAACGATACGCCTCCGGAAACTACGTCTGGACAATCGAGCACATCTTCCCTCAGGGCAAGAACATTCCAGATGAATGGGTGAAGATGGTTGCGGACGGCGACATGTCTAAGGCGATTGAGGTGCAGGAGAAACAGGTCCACACGCTTGGTAATCTAACCATCACCGGGTATAACTCAAAGCTGAGCAACATGCCCTTTGTGACCAAGCGAGACCGCAAGGATGTCAACGGGGCGAATGTCGGATACCGCAACGGGTTGAACCTGAACGACGAGTTGGTAAACACTGATACCTGGACGAGCGAGCAGATTCAGGAGCGCACAGACAAGCTCGTTGGACTCACTTTGAAAGCTTTTGGCTTTGACGAGATTGAGTTCTAGTGACCGCCAGCCAATATCTTGGGGACATTCAGCCCAAGCGATTCAATCTTGATCCGCAACATCTAGACCGGTATTTCTCTTCAAGCTGTTACAGATTGAGATGTTAAGACGGGTTGGTGGGTAATATCTCAATCTGTAACACGAAGAGGCTGAAAACCGTTCAAGCTGTTACAGAATGAGACGTAAGCTGGAATCTCTGCTTAATATCTCGATCTGTAACAGATAGGGGAGGAATAACCCTCTTACTGTTACAGATCGAGATGAAAACGGTGAAGCCCCTGGTCTGCTTGATCGAGCGTGGATTATCGGACATACGAGGGTGGATAATCTCCCGCTTAGTGAATGAGCGTGGATAATCTGCCACTTTGGGCCCAGTGGCACGTCAAAAGCGGGAGATTATCCACGCTCGATTTCAAACGGGAGAACATCCACGCTCGAATTTGCCAAGGAAGCCCGATCTCGACCTATATATAGGTGCAAATGAGTCGTTATCGAAGTAATAATCTGCAGGCTCACTCCACTACGCCAAAGTGTTCCCTCGGGAAATGTTACCGCTACATGCAAATCCAGCGTCCTTCATATCCAAACTCAACAAAACCGCAGGTCACGGGGCTATAGATACGCCCGGAGCCGTGTATCTAGAGGTTTTCGTTGACAGCCCCCAAGGTTGCATCGTATTATCTTTTTCGTTCGCGGGGGCGGCGGTCCAAAAGACCAAAGGACCTGCGGATACTTGAACGATTGGGAGTTTGCCCGAGTGGTTAATGGGGACGGGCTGTAAACCCGTTGGCTCTGCCTACATAGGTTCGAATCCTATAGCTCCCACCCGTCAAGTGCCTGTATAGCTCAGTCGGTAGAGCACTTCGTTGGTAACGAAGAGGTCACCAGTTCAAGTCTGGTTGCAGGCTCCATCCGGCGGTGTAGCTCAGTTGGTTAGAGCACACGGTTCATACCCGTGGCGTCACTGGTTCGAATCCAGTCACCGCTACCATAGGTAACACGGTGGCTTCTCAATAGTATGTTGAGAGGCCACTATGGTATAAAGGCAAAGTCCCGTCCGGGGACGACCTGTTAAGAGGAGGGCTTTATGGCCAAAGAGAAGTTTGAGCGCACTAAGCCGCATGTTAACATCGGCACCATTGGTCACGTCGACCACGGCAAGACCACGCTGACCGCTGCCATCACCAAGGTTCTCTCCGAGACCGAGGGCTGCAAGGCTGACTTCACTGCGTTCGAGAACATCGACAAGGCTCCCGAGGAGCGCGAGCGCGGCATTACGATCTCCGTCTCCCACGTCGAGTACGAGACTGCTGCCCGTCACTACGCTCACGTTGACTGCCCGGGCCACGCTGACTACGTCAAGAACATGATCACCGGTGCTGCTCAGATGGACGGCGCTATCCTGGTCATCGCCGCTACCGACGGCCCCATGGCTCAGACCCGCGAGCACATCCTGCTCGCCCGTCAGGTCGGCGTTCCTTACATCGTCGTCTTCCTGAACAAGTGCGACATGGTCGACGATGACGAGCTCATCGACCTCGTCGAGATGGAGACCCGTGAGCTCCTCTCCGAGTACGATTTCCCCGGCGACGACATCCCCGTCATCCGTGGTTCCGCTCTGGGCGCTCTCGAGGGCGACGCCAAGTGGATGGACGCCATCCGCGAGCTCATGAAGGCTGTCGACGAGTACATCCCGACGCCTGCTCGTAACAACGACCTCCCGTTCCTGATGGCCGTTGAGGACGTTATGACCATCTCCGGCCGTGGTACCGTTGCTACCGGCCGTGTCGAGCGCGGTGAGCTCAAGCTCAACGAGCCCGTCGAGATCGTCGGCATCAAGGATACCCAGAACACCGTTGTCACCGGTATCGAGATGTTCCGTAAGTCCATGGACTTCTGCGAGGCTGGCGACAACGTCGGTCTGCTGCTCCGCGGCATCAAGCGCGAGGACATCGAGCGCGGCCAGGTTCTCTGCAAGCCCGGTTCGGTTACCCCGCACACCAAGTTCACCGGTGAGATCTACGTTCTGACCAAGGAGGAGGGCGGCCGTCACACCCCGTTCTTCGATGGTTATCGTCCTCAGTTCTACTTCCGTACCACCGACGTTACCGGTACGGTCAAGCTCCCCGAGGGCACCGAGATGGCTATGCCTGGTGACCACATCACCATCGAGGGCGACCTCATCCACCCGATCGCCATGGAGGAGGGCCTGCGCTTCGCTATCCGCGAGGGTGGCCACACCGTCGGTTCGGGCATCGTCTCCACGATCATTGAGTAAATTAGCTCTTTGATATAGCTGACTTAGAGAACCCGGCACTTATATGGGTGCCGGGTTCTTTTCTGCAATGGATATTGAGCCGTTGCTGGTGTCGAGAGGATCGATAATGGTCCTGGTCGCACCGTCGATTAGCTCTCGTTGGCTTCATTGATGTGTTCCAAATATGAATGGATCCACCGAGAACCAATTGATTCGAGGTTTTCATTGACAGCGCTTATATAGAGCTGATAAAGTACCAACTCGTGCCCGTACGGGGCGGAAATGAAAGGTTCAGGATACATGCGTACTCTAGTTACTCTTGCGTGCACTGAGTGCAAGCGCCGCAACTATACGACCACCAAGAACAAGTCGACCATGCCTGATCGTATGGAGATCAAGAAGTATTGCCCCTGGTGCCGTCACCACACGCTGCACAAAGAGACTCGCTAGTCTCTAGTCACATACGCCAGTAGTTCAATTGGTAGAGCATCGGTCTCCAAAACCGAGTGTTGAGGGTTCGAGTCCTTCCTGGCGTGCCAGTCATTATTCCGTAAGCTCCCAATTGGGGGCTTACGGTTTACTCATGTATAAGCGCATTGCGCGGAGGTAACCCAAATGGCCAACAAGAAGAACAAGAAGAAGGCTCAGCAGCAGGCGCCTGCCAACAACGCTGCCGCCAACTCCAAGGTTGAGGCCAAGAAGGCCGTTGCCAAGAAGAACGAGAAGGCTGCGAAGTCCAAGAAGAATGAGAAGCCTGGTTTCTTCGCCCGCACCAAGAAGTATTTCGCCTCGGTGAAGTCCGAGATGAAGCGTGTCACGTGGCCCGATAAGAAGGAGCTCGTGAACTACTCGGTCGTCGTTTGCGCTTCTCTGATCGTCGTCGGCGTCGTCATCGCTCTGCTCGATGCTGGCTTTGGCGAGGCTCTTGCTCTGTTCTCTGGATTGAGGGGCTAAACCATGTCTAAGCGTTGGTACGTCGTTCACACTTACTCTGGATACGAGAACCGCGTTAAGTCCGATCTCGAGCATCGCATCGAGACTATGGGCATGCAGGACCGTATCTTTGATATCGAGATTCCTATGGAGCGCGTCACCGAGATTAAAGAGGGTGGCAAGCGCGAGACCAAGGATTCCAAGATCTTCCCGGGTTATGTCCTGGTCCGCATGGAGATGGATGACGATGCTTGGACGTGTGTTCGTAACACGCCTGGCGTCACCGGTTTCCTGGGCGGAAACGGCAAGCCCGCTCCGCTTTCCCGCGACGAGTACAACAAGATGACTCGTCGTCCCGGTAAGGGCGATTCGCCCAAGCGCACCTCGGTTGATATTCAGGTCGGCACGTCCGTCCGCGTCACCGATGGCCCGCTTACCGACTTTGATGGCAAGGTCTCCGAGGTTAACACCGAGGCTGGCAAGCTCAAGGTCACGCTGATGATCTTTGGCCGCGAGACGCCGGTTGAGCTCGACTTTAAGCAGGTCGCTGTCATCGCTTAAGTTTTCGTCCGTTCGCGCGAGCGTGCTTCTTCTGTGACTGCTCATCTCAGGAGTGCTTCTAACACGTGCGTGCTTACGATATAGCAAGTACTTCACACTCGTGATTCGAAAGGAATGACCATGGCTGAGAAGAAGGTTGCCAACGTCATTAAGCTCCAGATTCCTGCTGGTGCCGCTAACCCCGCTCCTCCCGTCGGCCCCGCCCTGGGCGCTGCTGGCGTGAACATCATGCAGTTCTGCCAGGCCTTTAACGCCGAGACGCAGGACAAGAAGGGCGACATCATCCCCGTTGAGATTTCTGTCTACGAGGATAAGTCCTTCTCCTTCATCACCAAGACCCCGCCGGCGGCTCACCTCATCAAGAAGGAGCTGAACCTCAAGTCTGGTTCTGCTAAGCCCCAGGCCGACAAGGTTGGTCAGCTCTCCCAGGAGCAGCTCACCAAGATTGCCGAGATCAAGATGCCGGACCTCAATGCCAACGACATTGACGCCGCCAAGAAGATCATCGCCGGTACCGCCCGTTCCATGGGCGTCACCATCGCTGAGTAGCGATTTCTTTAGGTAATGACGGGTGCCCCGACCGGGGCGCCCGTTATATGTGTGCAATAGGGCACACGAAACGATGTGGGAGGGCATAAGCCCGTTTAACCACAGGAGGTAATGCACATGGCTAAGCATGGTAAGAGCTATAACGCCGCTGCCGAGAAGATCGACCGCGCCACGCTCTACACCCCCCTTCAGGCTGCCAAGCTCATCAAGGAGCTCGACACCGCCAAGTTCGACGAGACCGTCGAGGCCCACTTCCGTCTGGGCATCGATACTCGTAAGGCTGACCAGAACATCCGTGGTTCCATCTCTCTGCCCCACGGCACCGGCAAGACCGTTCGTGTTGCCGTCTTCGCCGAGGGTGAGAAGGCTCGCGAGGCCGAGGCTGCCGGCGCCGACATCATCGGTTCCGACGAGCTCGTCGCCCAGATCCAGAAGGGCGAGATCAACTTCGACGCCGCTATCGCTACGCCGAACATGATGGCCAAGGTTGGCCGCATCGGTAAGATCCTTGGTCCCCGTGGCCTCATGCCGAACCCCAAGCTCGGCACCGTGACCATGGACGTCGCCAAGATGGTCTCCGAGCTCAAGGCCGGCCGCGTTGAGTATCGCGCCGACCGCTACGGCATCTGCCACGTGCCCCTGGGCAAGAAGTCCTTCTCTGAGCAGCAGCTCGTCGAGAACTACGCTGCCCTGTACACCGAGATTCTGCGCGTCAAGCCCTCTTCTGCTAAGGGCAAGTACGTCAAGTCCATCTCCGTGTCTTCCACCATGGGCCCTGGCGTCAAGGTCGATCCCGCTGTCCAGCGCGACTTCCTGGCTGAGTAACTTTTAGTTACTGCCTGAGCAAAGCAAGCATTGCTAAAGAAACCCGGTTCTGCCTCGTGCAGGACCGGGTTTCTTGCTACCTCGGACCAAAACCACCACAACGGGGACAGGCACCTTTGTGGTGGTTTGGGCACTTTGGCGTCAATGTTATGGCATCGCAGCGAGCCGGTTCCAAGTGCCCCAGGTCGTCCCGAAAGAGGAGCGACGCGTACTTTGGTACGCGAGCGACGGCTTGAGGGGCGAGATGGGGTGCTTGGGGCCGGCGCAGCGTCAAGCCTTAAAGGTGGTTACCAGGGTGTTCTGGCGGTAGAGGACTCGATGGCCTCGTGGCGCTTGAGCTCGCGGCGCATGGTTTGCGAATTGAGCCAGGCTGCCTGCCAGCCACGGATAGGGTAGTGCGCTTCGTCAAGTTCAAACTGCGTATAGCCGCAGGCGTTGATGATTGTTGCCCCGCATGCATGCCGACGCTCACGCTGAAAGTCGTGGCCATAGCATTGGTGCACATGCCCGTGTACCATGTAGTCGGGATTCCAGGACTCGAGCGCTGTGTTAAAGCATTCGAATCCTCGATGCGGTAGATCATCTAGATCGCCCACGCCGGCGGCGGGTGCATGGGTGAGCAAGATGTCGCAGCCGCCGACCATCCTGATTTTACGCGACAGCTTGCGCATGCGCTTGGCCATCTCGCGCTCGGTGTACATGTTGGCACCGTCTCGATAGCGCATGGAGCCGCCAAGCCCCGCAATGCGGACGCCGCGATACACGTACACGGTGTCTTCGACGCAGATGCATCCACCCGGTGCATGACGTGCATAGCGGTCATCGTGGTTGCCGCGCACGTAGATGAGCGGCTTGTTGATGACGGTGACCAAAAACTCAAGATAGTCCGGGTCCAGATCGCCAGCGGACAAAATCAGGTCAACACCCTCAAAGCGTTCCTTGTGAAAACACTCCCAAAGGCATCGTTCTTCTGTATCGGCTACGGCAAGGATCTTCATAGGGCGCGGACCTTCGGCTCATCGCTGGGCTGCGGAATGGTGCCCACCACGTTGTCGGCCAGCCAGTTCATCTCGACGATTTGCGTGCTCGGCAATGGGGGAAAACCCTCGATCTGCACCACGCCGTCTTGGCTATGGAGTTCGCCGCCAAATGGATTGATGGAGCCCTCGACGATGCCATTGCGGAGCAGCTGAACAAGCTTGCGCGTCTGATAAGGCAGGCCCGGAGCGTAGCGAATGTCGATAACGCCCGAGCTCATACCATACCAGTAGTTGACGGCGCGAACCTGGTTATCGTCACTGGTCTCATCCCAGGTGCCATGCAGCAGGCTTCGCACGATAAGCTCGTAGTATCGACCCCAGTTCCATACCGGCATGGCGATGCCGACGACCTTGCCATCGACCAGGCGGTGGAGTCCGTAGGCCGTGGGGTCTTCGAGCGACTTTGACATGTCGGCGCCGGTCATGACGCTCACGCCTTCGCGGCACATGGCCTCGGCAAGGCCGCCGGCGGGCACATCGCCCCAGGTGAGGATTACCTGCGCGCGAGGGTCGAGCAACGAGGCGCCGATGGCAAAGGCGTTGATCTCGCTAAGCGCGCCTGACGCAAAGACCGACGCGTGGTAGCCAATGCGATGGTTGTCCGCCATGCTGGCCGCAAGGGCGCCCAGGAGGAACTTGGCCTCGTACATCTTTCCAAAATACGAGCGCACGCTTTGGTGGGGAAGGCCGATAGAGCAGTTGAGGAATCGCACCTGGGGATACTCAACGGCAGCCCTGAGCGTGTATTCCATCAGGCGGTGCGAGGTCGAGAAGATGACGTTAGCTCCATGTTTGACAGCCGTTTCCACGGCGGCGTAGAACGCGTCCGGATCGTGGCAGTCCTCGAACGCCTCGGTGCGCACGATACCGCCAAAGTGCTCATCGAGATACTGACGCCCTTGGTCGTGCAGGCTGTCCCAGCTCGACGTCGCACAGGGGAACTCATGGATAAAGGCGATGCGCAGGGGGTTGGTCGCCGAATAGACGGTCTTGCCCATAAAGAAGTTGAGCACACCGGAAGTGGACTTGGCGGGCGTCTCCTCCTCATCGACGCTCGGTGCTTCGACAAGATCGACCTTGTCCTCATCACTTTTGCCGGCAATGACCAGCTCGCGCCAAATCTTGCACAGGCGGTTTACGACGATATCCGTCGGCGTATCCAGCAGGCGGTCCTGGTTGTACACATTGAGGTAGACGAGCATGGCGTCGGCGGGCGTAATGTCCAGGTGGCCGCCGCCCGCGCGAAGGTAGGCGCGCTTAAAGAGCAGGAAGGTGTGACGCAGGTAATCGACCTTTTTCTGCGGCCATTTTTCGATAAGGTTCTGGCCGAGCATCTTGGCGAGCGTCTCGTAGCTTCCCTCGCGCGAGAACTCGATCTCGTATAGGGGGCATACGCGCCAAAACGCGCAGAACTCGCCGTACAGGCGGCTTTCGACGGAATCCCATTTGCCGGGGTAGAGACGGGTGACCTTGGCCGAAACCGTCGGGGCGTCCAGGAATTTGAGGACGCTGACGCGCTTGTTGCCCTCCTGGACATAGAACCGATGCATGAACTCGGTGACGATGATGGGGTCGCGATAGCCCTCGGTCACCTGGATGTCGTAGAGGTTGGACCACTTGCGGGCGAACTCGGTGTTGAACGGCAGCAGGGGCATAAAGTTGCACGAAAAAGCGGACTGACGGCCCTTGGTAACCGTGCCGACGACCATTTCGAGCGGAATGTCCCTCAGGCCGACGCTCTCTCGCTGACCTAAGGGGAGCTGGGCAACGAGGCCGTCGAGATCCGTAAGGTACGGGTGCTCGCTTTGGCTGATGGCGCGACGGCGTCCCTGTTCGCCGCGCTTGCGTGCTTGACGATAGGCCTCTTCCATGGTGTCTGCTCCCTTAGTCGTTTAAACAACGATATGAACCATGGTACCACGATGCGAAACCACCACAAAGGCGCCTTTGTGGTGGTTTTAGGCGATGATGGGGGCGATGGCGCGGATGCAGGCGTCGGCTGCCGTAAAGGTGGTGCTGTCGTCGCTGACGATAAAGATGATCTTGCCCTTGATGCCAAAGTCGCCGATCTCACTAAAGAGTACGTAGGGCTCCTTGTCAAAGCCCGAGATGGGAAGCACGGCGGCCTTGGTGACGTCGGTGAGCTCATCTGCCAGCGCGTCCAGTGAAGCCCACTTGGACGTGTCCTTGACCGCGACGGGCACGGCAACGCGCCCAAAGGGCATGAGGTGCACGAGCGTGTTCTTGGAGATGTTGGAGTTGGGGACGATGATGGTCTGCCCGCAGGCGTCCTCGATGGTCGTATGGCGCCAGGTGATGTCTTGGACCACGCCGGACACGCCGCCGACCTCGATATTGTCGCCGGGTTTGATAATGCCCATAAACGTCACCTGCATGCCGCCGATGAGGTTTGAAAGCGTGTCCTGAAAGCCGAGCGAGATGGCGATGCCGCCGACGCCAAGAGCGGCGACGAGAGCGTTTGCGTTAACGCCAAAGCAGTTGTCGAGGATAAAACTGCCGCCGATCGTCCATGTGACGGCGCGCGCGATGTTGATGAAGATGCTCGATGAAGGGAGTGGGTTATCGTCGCGGTTAAGCAGGTGGCGCAGGGTCTTGGACGCGACCTTGGCGGCAACGGCGGTGCCGATAGCCAAGATACCTGCCCAGATGATGTTGTGGACCCATCGTTGTGCAAAGAAATGAAGAATTGGCTCAAACAATTCCATGTAGGGAAACCTCCTAATGATTGTCCAACCATGATACCCACCAAGAAGCCTGTCCGATCACATCGGACGCGCCGATAACTTGAGAAGGGGTGGCCGCAGCGGCGTAGGCTGGGGCACCGGTGAGCGCACCGGCGAGAAGTGCGGCGGTTAAGGCAAGACGGGGGAGGAGTCTTCTCATGGCAGTTTCCTTAGTTCTTGACCAGTGGTCCCTGCTGACGCTGGATTATCGACATAATATGCGAAAACCGCCGCAAGGGCCTCTGTCCCTTTGCGG
>CABVBR010000014.1 GCA_902496645.1 uncultured Collinsella sp. | reverse complement strand
GCGCCCTCGATTCCAAGAGCGCTCGCCTGCTGCTCGAGAGCCTGGAGGCCCTTAACCGCCGCCTGCGCGCCACCGTGCTCATGGTCACGCACGACAGCTTTGCCGCCAGCTACACGAGCCGTGTGCTGTTTATTCGCGACGGCAAGATCTTCACCGAGCTGCGCCGCGGCGACACCGACCGCCGAGAGTTCTTCGACCGCATTATGGAGGTCGTTGCCATGATGGGCGGTGAGGGCTCCGATGCTCTGTAAACTCGCTTGGGGCAACGTCCGCCGTGCCGGCCGCGACTATCTCGTCTACCTGCTGACGCTCACCTTGGGCGTTACCGTTTTCTATGCCTTTAACACCATCTCGATGCAGGTCGACATCGCCGGAATCGAGGAGGCGGGCCTGTCCGAGCTCATGGGCAGCATGCTCGGCTACCTTACGTACTTTTTGGCCGGCGTCATGGCCTTTTTGATGGTGTATGCCAATAACTTCATCATGAAACGCCGCAAGAAGGAGTTTGGCCTGTACCAGGTGCTCGGCATGGGGCGCGGGCGCGTCGCCACGATTATGGCGCTCGAGACCGTGATTGTTTCGGTTGGCGCCTTTGTTGCCGGTATCGTGCTGGGCGTGGGGCTCTCGCAGCTCATGACGTTCTTTACGGCCTCGCTCTTTAAGACACAGATTGCCGATTTCCACTTCTTCTTCTCGGTGCATGCGTTCAATCTGACCCTTGCCTGCATGCTCGTAATGTTTGTGCTCACGCTACTGCTGAACCTTCGCGCCGTGCGTCGTACCAAACTCATCGAGCTTATGGGTGCCGAGCGTCGCAACGAGAGCATTAAAACGCGCAACCCGTGGATTGCGATTGCTATCTTTGCCGTGGGCGTGGTGCTCGTGGGTGTGGCCTATTACCGCTTGCTTCGTGATGGGTTCCCGCTAACCGCGACGGACAGCAAGCTGCAAGAGGCCATGAGCCAGTTTGGTATTACGACCGCTATGGTTACCGTGGGCACCTTTGCCCTGTTCTGGGGACTCTCGGGCATGCTCATCAAGCTGCTGCAGAGCCTGCGCGGCGTGTATTGGCGCGGCCTCAACATGTTTACCGTGCGCCAGCTTGCGGCCAAGGTCAACACGGTGTGCTTTTCGATGGGCGTCATCGCGATGCTCCTGTTTTTGGCCATCACCTCGGTGACGTGCGGTATGTCAATTGCCAACGTGATGAATGAAAACCTGGAGCGCTATAACCCTGTTGACGTGTCTCAGACGTATGTCTATTACACGCCCGATACGCTCGACTACTACAAAGGGTACGTCAATCCGCCTGAAGCCGATCGCATGGTGCTGGCCGATACAACGGTCGATTTGTACCCCGCATGGCACGGCAAGGGCAAGTCGGCGGACAACAACGACGAGACCGGCAAGAAGGTCGATATCGCCGATGTTGCCGGTGAGCATGTGCAGATCGATTCGTATCTGAGTTACCCATTTGGCGGCTCGAATCCTTCGGTGACCCCAAGTGAGATGTGCAAGATCATGGGCGAAAAGCTTCCCAAGGCGTTCGGGGGTAGCAATGCCGATACGATGGGTCTGTTTGTGACGCCGGCGAGCCAGTACAACAAACTGCGTCAGATGATGGGCGAGGAGCCGGTGCATATCGGTCACGACCAGTATCTGCTCACATGTGATATGGGCGGCGAGCTGGTCGACCTGTACACCAAATACATGGCCGGCGGCCATACCCTCACCTTGGGTGGGCATGAGCTCAAGCCCGCAACCGATAAGTCGGACGAAGATACGGCGGCCATCGCCAACTCGGCGATGGGCAGTAATCCGGGTACCGTCGTCGTTGCCGACGAGCTGTTGTCCCAACTTAATCTGCAGCCGTATTCCAGTAGCCTGCTCGTTAACTACAAACAGGGGATGGATACGACTGAGGCAGACGAGAGCATTAAAAACACTGTGCTCGACAATCTGCTCGTTGACGGCAAGGAGCCGGGGTCGTGGGGAATCTTCATCACACGCTCCGAGATGTACACGCAAGCAGCGCAAATGAACGGTCTTATTAGCTACCTAGCCATCTACATCGGCTTTGTACTGGTCGTTGCGTGCGCGGCGATACTGTCGATCCAGCAGCTCTCCAATGTGGCCGACGGCAGCCGCAGCTATCGTGTGCTGGCACAGATCGGCTGTGAGGACCGCCAGATTCGCCATTCGGTGATGGCGCAGCAAGCGGTATTCTTCCTGTTCCCGCTGGCAGTGGGCCTGGCGCACTCCTTTGTGGCACTTAAGGTGATCATCGAGCTGGTGAGCATTTTCGGAAATATGAGCATCGGCGGCACCGTGGGCCTCACCTGCGCAATCTTCCTGGCAGCATACGGTGGCTACTTCCTGGTGACCTACCTCATGAGCGCCGGCATGGTACAAGCTGCCATCGCCACCCGCTACAGCGAGTAACAAGCGGGCAAAATCGTCGCAAAATCAGAGGCGTATGACCGCCGCGAAGGGGCTGGGGCCCTCTCGCGGCGGTTATTTTTGCCTATCTGGTGCGTTTCGGATGCAAGTGAGTAGACTTTTTTGAACTTGCCGAGCACATCGCGACAAATGATCTATAAAAACTGCAGGTCAGAGCTGTGGCGTTTTGGGGCGTGCTTGGCCTCCTGCAAAAAGCCTACTCACTTGGTTTTTCTGCTAGAAGACCGCCACGAGGGAAGACAGCTCCCCCGGGTGGTCGTTGGGGACGTTCTTAAACGACTAGTCAAACAAGAACGTCCCCAACGACTACTTTGCGGGTAGCTAAAAGAGCCCCATTCTAAATTAGCTGCCCCGCCAACACCGCAGGTAGAGCAAAAGTCAGCGAAAGCCCGCCAGAGCGAGCAAGGTGCCTTGAAGCGAGGCGGCATTGACCTTTTGGTCATGCCGTCGAAGCTGAAAGGCAGATTGCCGCTCTGACGGGCTTGCAGCGTCGAGTCGTTACGCGGTTTGGTCAAAACCGCGTAACTAAATCCGTTCCGCGATCTCGTGGATGAGGTAGTCGGTCTTTTCCCAGCCCAGGCACGGATCGGTGATCGACTTGCCAAAGACACCGCCGTCGACCGGCTGGTTGCCATCCTCCAAGTAGGACTCGATCATAAAGCCCTTGACCAGCTTGGAGATGGACTCGTTGCGGCGGCAGCTGTCGAGTACCTCCTTGCAAATGCGGTACTGCTCCAGCGGGCGCTTGCCCGAGTTGTCGTGGTTGCAGTCGATGACCGCTGCCGGATTGGCATAGCCGGCGTGCTCGGTGTAGCGCTCGGCCAGGCGCTCCAGGTGCTCGTAGTGGTAATTGGGGTAGGTGCGGCCATCGAGACCGATGTAGCCGCGCATGACGGCGTGTGCGAGCGGATTGCCGTCGCACTCGACCTCCCAGTTGCGGAAGATGAAGCTCTGGTGCGCCTGCGCGGCGTAAATGGAGTTGAGCATAACGGTGGTAGAGCCGGCAGTGGGATTCTTCATGCCGACGGGTACCGAAATGCCGCTCGATACCAGACGATGCTCCTGGTTCTCGACCGAGCGTGCGCCCACGGCAACATAGCTCAGCAGGTCAACGAGGTACTGGTAGTTGGACGGATAGAGCATCTCGTCGGCGGTGAAGAAGCCCGTTTCCTCAATAACACGCAGGTGCATATGGCGGATGGCCTTGACGCCCTCGAGCAGGTCGTCGGGAGCCTCGGGGTTGGGGTTGTGCAGAAGGCCCTTGTAGCCGGTGCCCTTGGTGCGCGGCTTATTGGTGTAGACGCGCGGAATGATGATGAGCTTGTCCTTGACCTCCTCGGCGGTCTTGGCCAGTCGGTTCATGTACTCAAGCACTGAATCCTCGCGGTCGGCAGAGCACGGGCCGATGATGAGCACCTTGCGTGCGTCCTCGCCGGTAAAGACTTTGGCGACCTCGGCGTCAAATGCCTGCTTTTTGGCGGTAAGCTCGGCAGAAAGCGGCATTTCCTCGCGGATCTCCATGGGGATCGGCAACTTGCGTTTGAATTCCATGGCCATAGGGGCCTCCTCAATCTATAGAAAGAGCAATAAGCGTATTGTTGAGTGTTCGGCATTATCCGCTGTCGCACGCTAAAGTGCAAGTCCTTGTCACCCTGAAACCTTCCAAAAAGGGACAGGTTTATTTTGCTAGGTTTTATCTGGGGAAACGTCGGAGGATGTCGGGAGGGAGTGGCGCCATGCGGGACCCTAAGGCTGTTGTCGGTTCCCCAGGAAACACTCCGTGGGCAAAAAATGCCAAATATGAGTACTGTTGCTAACTTAGTAATATATCCGTCTAGCGAGATAATAGACAAAGTGATAAATATGTTCATTAACGTTGGCACGCAGAAGCCTGCTAACGGGCGTTTTGATTAATTTGAAGGCGTATAGAGGCCGCAAAGAGGTCGTTTGAGGTGGTTTTGGCTGTTACTAAAAAGGTGACAGTACTCATATTTGCCCTTTTTTGCCCACGGGGTCTGGAAAGCGCCGTCAATGAGGTCTCAGGGAAGGCGTTTCGAGGCTCGAAGGACACAGAACGGGGGTGCAGGTTGTCCTGCGCCCCCGTTCTCGGGCGTCATCATTTCTCTGCGGCCGTATCTACGCCGCCTCGTCGAACTGCGAATTGTACAGGTCGGCGTAGAAGCCGCCTTGGGCGAGCAGCTCGTCGTGCGTGCCCTTCTCGACGATGTCGCCGTCGCGAATCACCAAGATCACGTCGGCGTTGCGGATCGTGGACAGGCGGTGCGCGATGACAAAGCTCGTGCGGCCCTGCATTAGCGCATCCATGGCACGCTGAATAAGCTCCTCGGTACGAGTGTCAACGTTGGAGGTCGCCTCGTCCAAAATCAGCGCCGGACGGTCGGCCAAAATGGCACGGGCGATGGTCACGAGCTGGCGCTGACCCTGCGACAGGTTGGTGCCCTCCTCGTTGATCATAAAGTCGTAACCGCCGGCGAGCGTATGAATAAAGTGGTCGCAGCGTGCGGCGCGTGCGGCGGCCTCGACTTCGGCATCGCTCGCATCGGGGCGTCCGTAGCGGATGTTTTCGCGGATGGTGCCGTTAAACAGCCAAGTATCCTGCAACACCATGGCAAACTCGCCGCGAAGTGCCGCGCGGTCCCAATCGCGCACGTCGACGCCCTCGACGCGCAGCGAACCGCCGTCCACGTCGTAAAAGCGCTGAAGCAGCTTAATGAGCGTGGTCTTGCCGGCGCCGGTGGGGCCGACGATGGCGATGGTCTGGCCGGGCTGCGCCTCGCAGCTAAAGTCGTGGATGATGGTCTTGTCGGGCGTGTAGCCAAACTTGACATGGTCGAACTCCACGTGGCCGGGACGCCTCTCGGGAATCTGCGCGTCGGCCTTCTGCTCCTCCTCGGGCGCGGCCAAGAACTCAAAGACGCGCTCGGTGGCAGCGGCCATCGACTGCATCGTGTTGCTCACGTTGCCCAGCTGCTGCACGGGTTGCGTAAAGTTGCGAACGTACTGGATAAAGCTCTGGATGTCGCCGGGTGTGGCGTTGCCGGTCAGCGCGAGCTGTGCGCCCACCACGACGACGCCCACGTAGCCCATGTTGCCCACCAGGCTCATAAGCGGCATCATCAGGCCCGACAGGAACTGCGAGCGCCAGCCACTAATAAAGAGACGGTCGTTTTGACGGTCGAACTCTTCGATCGAGGCCTCGGCGCGGTCGAACACCTGAATGACGTTCTGGCCGGCAAAGTCCTCCTCGATAATGCCGTTGACGGCGCCCAGGACCTGCTGCTGCTCGCGGAAGTACGGCTGCGAGAAGTGAATCATCACCATCAAGATAATCGCGGCGGCCGGCAGCGTGAGCACGGTGACGCCGGTGAGCGGCAGGCTGATCGACAACATCATGACGAGCACGCCGATAATCTGCGTGACGGACGTAATAAGCTGCGTCACGCTCTGGTTGAGCGACTGGCCGAGCGTATCGACGTCGTTGGTGATGCGGCTGAGCACATCGCCCTTGCTGTGACCGTTGAAGTAGCTCATCGGCACGACGGCAATCTTGGCGGCGATCTCCTTGCGCATGCGGTAGCAAATCTTTTGCGTGACACCGGTCATGAGCCAGCCCTGGATGAGGCTGCAGATAGAGCTCGCCAGGTACAGGCAGAGCAAAAAGCCGAGCGTCTTGGCGATCCAGTTAAAGTCGACATCGCCGGTACCGTTGACTTTGGCAACCAGGCCCTCAAACAGCTTGGTCGTAACCTGGCCGAGCACCTTGGGCCCCACAATGTTAAAGATGACCGAGCACACGGCAAAGGCGACGGCGGCAAACACGGCAATCTTGTGCTGGCCAATATAGCCGAGCAGCTGCCTCATGGTGCCTTTAAAGTCCTTGGCCTTTTCGCCGCGACGCATGCCGCCCATGCGGCCCATGGGTCCACGCTGACGGGTGGGCTTGGGAATTTGGGTCTTGGTCTCGTCTGCCATTAGCGCTCGCCTCCTTCCATGACGGCTGCAATTTCTTCTTGGGTAAGCCCCAGCTCCTCGGCGGAAAGCTGCGACTGTGCGATCTCCAGGTACGCCGGGCAGCTGCGCAGCAGCTCCTCGTGCGTGCCGGTGCCCACTACGTGGCCGTCGTCGAGCACGATGATCTGGTCGGCGTGCATGATGGTCGCGATGCGCTGGGCCACGACCACGAGCGCGGCGTCGGTAACGTTTTTGGCCAGCTCCTCGCGTAGGCGCGCGTCGGTCTTGTAGTCGAGGGCACTAAACGAGTCATCGAACACCACGACCTCGGGCTTTTTGGCCAACGCGCGGGCGATGGCCAGACGCTGGCGCTGACCACCCGAAACATTGGAGCCGCCCTGGCTGATGGGGGAGTCGTAGCCGCCCTCGCGCTCGGCGATAAAGTTCTCGGCCTGGGCGATGCGTGCCGCCCGGTGCATGTCCTCGTCGCTCACCATGTCGCCGGCAAACTTAAGGTTGCTCTCGACGGTACCCGAGAACAGGCGCCCCTGCTGCGGGATGTAACCAATACGGCGGCGCAGTTCGGAAAGGGCCATGTCGCGCACGTCGATGCCGTCGAGCGAAATGCTGCCGCCCGTGACGTCGTACAGGCGCGGAATCAACTGCACGAGCGTGGACTTGCCCGAGCCCGTGGAGCCAATAATGCCGAGCATCTGACCGGCATGCGTGGTGAAGTTCACGCCGCTGATGACGTCGGCGCGGGCATCGGGATACTGGAAGCTCACGTCGCGGAAGGTGAGCTCACCTCGCGGCGCGCTGGCCGCGGGCAGTTTGGGCGAGGCGGGGTCGTTGATGCTTGTGGGGCAAGTGATGACCTCTTCCACGCGCTCGGCTGCGACCTCGGCACGGGGCAGAATGACCGACACCATGGTGAGGATCATAAACGCCATGACGATCTGCATGGTGTAGGAGATAAACGCCATCATGTTGCCGACCTGCATCACGCCGTCGGACACGCCCTGCGCGCCAAACCAGACGATAAGCACGGTGATGCAGTTCATGACGAGCATCATGAGTGGCATCATAAAGCTCATGGCGCGGTTGGTGTAGAGCTGCGTGGTCATCAGGTCGAGCGAAGCCTTGTCAAAACGCTCGAGCTCATGCTCCTCGCGGTTGAATGAGCGGATGGGCATAAGGCCGTCGAGCAGCTCACGGGCGGTAAGGTTCACGCGGTCAACAAAGCTCTGCATCTTTTTGAACTTGGGCATGGTGAGGCCCATGAGCACGCCGACGACGGCCGAAACCGCGATGATGGCCACAGCGATGGTCCACTCAAGGCCGGTGTGGTTGGCCAGGACGCGCATGACGGCGACGATGCCCATGACGGGGGCCATCAGGCACATGCGGATAAATAGAGTTGCGGCCATCTGAATCTGCTGAATGTCGTTGGTGCAGCGGGTAATGAGCGAGGCCTGGCTAAATTTGCCCACCTCGGCCGGCGAGAAGTGCATAACCTTATTGAAGGTCTCGCGGCGCAGGTCGCGGGCGATGGAGCAGGCGGTACGCGAAGCCACGGCACCGGTCAGGATGGTGGCGACGAGCGACACCAGGCACAGCCCAAACATCGTGGTCGCCATGCGGCCCAGGTAGGCGTTCTGCACGTCAGCGGGGTCGATGCCCTGTGCCTTGTACTCGTCCTGCACGTAGCTCACGGCGCGCTGGGTGACGATGGAGCCCGACATGGAGCCCATTTTGTCAGCCATATCGTTGGCGCCCTCGACGAGCTTGCCCTGATCGATAAGACCGCCTTCAACGCCTAGGCGCAGGCTCTTCATGGTGATCTTACCGCCGTCGGCGTCGATCTGCTTTTGCATGCTCTGCGCGGCTGCGGCCTTCTGCTGCATCTCGGCGAGCTGCTCGGGCGTCATCGCCGCCATCTGCTCGGGGGTGGGCATGACCTGGGCGGCGCCGCCATCGCTTGCCTCGGTGGATGCGCCGGTCATGTCGCCCATGGAGTCGGCGTCGATGCCCTGGTTGAAGGCGAGCACGACGGTCTCGGGCAGGCTCATGATGTCGGCAATCTTGCCGCCGTCGGCGCGCTCCTCCTCGGTGCCCTTGTACGTTCGAATGCCGTTATTGTCCGCATTGCTAAACACGGCCTCCACAGTTTTGGCGTCCTTGGCGCTCATAAAGAGTTCGAGGTCGTCGAGCGATTCGGCGCGAATGGTGTCGGGCACGGGCGAGGCGATACCGCCTTGCTGCACGCCCACGTCGACGATATCGCTCATATAGGTAGGCAGTGCCAGGTCGGCGTTGCAGCTGATTACGATGAGTACGATAGCTGTGAACAGTGCCAGGATATGCTTTTTAAAGAGCTTGAGAATCCTCACTCGGCATCTCTCCTTTCTTGATTGTGGTCGATAATTTCGTTGGCACGTCTAAGAAGGCGTACCATCTCTTGGGTATCTGTTTCGCCGAGCTGCTCGAGGAAAGCCGCGGTGCGGTCCTCGAATTCCCGGCGTTTGATTTCGAGATCCTGGAATCCCTTGTCGGTCACTATGACGTGTACGCGACGACGGTCGGTCTTTGAGTGCTCACGCTCAACCCAGCCCTTGGCTTCGAGAGCGCGTAGGATATTGGCAATGCGGGCATTCGAGACCCAGGCGCGATCAGCGAGTTCGCTCGGCGTGAGCGAACCGCCAGCGAGTATGAGGGCGCGCATGACGGCCATCTCGCCACCGAGGGCTTTGTCCGCAAAGCGCGAAATGCGCTGATGCATGCTGCCAAACTCGGTAAGGAGCTGACGCCCAAGTTCACGGAAATCGGTATCTTCCACCGAAAACCCCTAACACTAGAAACTATTTTCGGTGGAAGATGATACCCCTGCACGCGCACCCTATACGGTAGATTTTGGGACATGTCTAGAAAACTACCTTTAGGCGACCTCCGTACACCGTCGGTATCAGTAAAGTTAGGGGGTAGATCTCTAAGCACGTCCTAAAGCCTACTCAGAGGCACTTTACCCTGATAAAGCTGGCATAACAGCTAGAGTGAACGTCGTATAAAGGCAAGGAAAAATACCAAACAAATCGGTGAACGGTAGTTGCTCGCGCTCGCATTTCCTGCGGATTTGTTAAAAACGCCTTAATGGTATAAAAAAAGAAACATATAACAGCCCTGATGAAGGGGGTAGCTATGTTATCCTTCTCAAACGGGTGAAATCTTGGGTTTTAGGTTGCAGTTCCAAGGTGGACAAACGTTTTTCCCTGTACCAACGTGTGGTGAAGAACGGAAGAAGCCGGTAGTGCAAGCCGATAATTCAAGAATTCAATAAGCAGCGGTGTGAGAGAGCGCCGCATTACACGTAACTAGGAGCGTGGTTACACAATGCAGGAGGCATGGGAAGGCTTCAAGGAAGGCATCTGGACGGGAGAGGTTGACGTCCGAGACTTCATCCAGAAGAACTACACCCCCTACGAGGGCGACGAGTCGTTCCTCGCCGGCCCGACCGAGCGTACCAAGGAGCTGTGGGGCGAGGTTCTCGACCTGCTGCTTAAGGAGCGCGAGCAGGGCGGTGTCCTCGATATGGACACCAAGACCGTCACGGGTATCGTGAGCCACCCCGCTGGCTACATCGATAACGCCCACCGCGAGAAGGAGACCATTGTTGGCCTCCAGACCGACAAGCCGCTCAAGCGCGCTCTGCACGTCAACGGTGGTATCCGCATCGCTTGCCAGGCTGCCAGCCAGCACGGCTACAAGGTCGACGAGAACGTTGTCGAGCGCTACACCTTCGAGCGCAAGACCCACAACGCTGGCGTCTTCGATGTCTACACCCCCGAGATGCGTGCTTGCCGCTCGGCTCACATCATCACCGGTCTGCCCGATGGCTATGGCCGCGGCCGCATCATCGGCGACTACCGTCGTGTCGCCCTGTACGGTGTCGACTACCTGATCAAGGACAAGGAGGCCCAGAAGGCTTCCACCCCGACGGTCATGACCGCCGACAACATCCGCGATCGTGAGGAGCTGCAGGAGCAGATCCGCGCCCTCGGCGAGCTCAAGATGATGGCCGAGACCTATGGTTTCGACATTTCCAACCCTGCTACCAACACGCAGGAGGCCATCCAGTGGATGTACTTCGCCTACCTTGCTGCCGTCAAGGAGCAGAATGGCGCCGCTATGTCCATCGGCCGTACCTCTACGTTCATCGACATCTACGCTGAGCGCGACCTTGCCAACGGTACCTTCACCGAGGAGCAGATCCAGGAGTTCGTGGATCACTTCATCATGAAGCTCCGCATGGTCAAGTTTGCCCGTACCCCCGAGTACCAGGCCCTGTTCACCGGCGACCCGCAGTGGGTCACCGAGTCCATCGGCGGCATGGGTGTTGACGGCCGTACGCTCGTTACCAAGATGAGCTACCGCTACCTGCACACGCTCGAGAACATGGGCACCAGCCCCGAGCCCAACATGACCGTTCTGTGGTCGACCCGCCTGCCCGAGAACTTCAAGAAGTTCTGCGCCAAGACTTCTGTCGCCAGCTCCTCGATCCAGTACGAGAACGACGACCTCATGCGCGTCTATCACGGCGACGACTATGGCATTGCCTGCTGCGTGTCCTCCATGCGCATTGGCAAGGAGATGCAGTTCTTCGGCGCTCGCGCCAACCTGGCCAAGTGCCTGCTGTACGCACTCAACGGCGGTGTTGACGAGGTCTCCAAGAAGCAGGTCGGCCCCAAGTACCGCGCCGTCGAGGGCGATACGCTCGATTACGACGACGTTGTGGCCAAGTACAACGACATGATGAAGTGGCTTGCTGGCGTGTACGTCAACTCGCTGAACATCATTCACTACATGCACGACAAGTATTGCTACGAGCGCATCCAGATGGCTCTGCACGACAAGCACGTGCACCGCTGGTTCGCTACGGGCATCGCTGGCCTTTCCGTCGTGGCTGACTCCCTGTCCGCCATCAAGTACGCCAAGGTCCACCCCGTCCGTGACGAGAACGGCATCATCGTCGACTTCGAGACCGAGGGCGAGTTTCCCAAGTACGGTAACGACGACGACCGCGTCGACCAGATCGCTCACGACGTTGTGCACCAGTTCATGGAGTACATCCGCATGAACGACACCTACCGCAACTCCGTGCCCACGACCTCGGTTCTGACCATTACCTCCAACGTCGTGTACGGTAAGAAGACCGGTTCCACGCCTGACGGCCGCAAGGCTGGCCAGCCGTTCGCCCCGGGTGCTAACCCCATGCACAAGCGCGATAGCCACGGCGCCATCGCTTCGCTGTCTTCGGTTTCCAAGCTCCCGTTCCGCGATGCTCAGGACGGCATCTCCAACACCTTCTCCATCATCCCGGGTGCGCTCGGCAAGGAGGACCAGGTGTTCTTTGGCGATATCGACCTTGATCAGCTGGGCGAGTAACTATTGTTAGTGCTATACTAACAATAACGATTACTGATTAGTGCGCCGGTTTCGGCCGGCGCCTATTAATCGAAGGAGACACATTATGAAGGTTTCTGAAGTTTCCGAGACTCAGGCCGATAACCTGGTCCACATGCTCGACGCTTACGCCGAGAAGGGTGGCCATCACCTGAACATCAACGTCTTCAACCGTGAGACGTTGCTCGATGCTCAGGCTCACCCCGAGAAGTACCCGCAGCTGACCATCCGCGTTTCCGGCTATGCCGTGAACTTCCACACGCTCACCAAGGAGCAGCAGGACGAGGTCATTTCGCGTACCTTCCACGACAAGTTTTAAAGGGGTTTAACTCCCGCAGGATCGCCGGGCCGCTTTGGGTTACTTTCCAAAACGTCCTCGGACATGCAAAGGGCTCCGCTGCGCGCTTCGCGCGGCGGAGCCCTTTGCGTCCTGCGGAAATGTTTTGGAAAGTAACCCAAAGCGGCCCGGCGGGGGTCCTGTGTAGTCACCCGTTAGGCGGAACTCTCCTAATTATTTGGATGAGTCGTTTACTTACTTGTGCTGTTACCGTCTTCCCGCTGTTGTTGGGGTATGCTTTGTTCGTATGTAAACGTTTGACATGTTGATGGGGGAGGGTGCTATGGCTCGCGAGGGCGCTCGTTCTAAGGATTCTGCTAAGCCTGGCATCAAGGAAGTTGCAGCGGTGGCGGGGGTTTCGCCTACTACGGTATCTCGCGTGCTTAATAATCGCGGCTATATTAGCCAAGAGACCCGCGATAAGGTCCATGCCGCGATGGAGCGCATCAACTATACGCCCAACGATATCGCCCGTGCCATGCTCAACGGTCGCCTGAATCTTATCGGTATGATCGTTCCCTTTGTGAGCAGCCCGTTCCATGCTCAGGTTGTGCAGGCGGTCGAGCGCACGTTAGCGGAAAACGGCTTTAAGATGTTGCTGTGCAACAGCGCCAATCGACCCGATCTTGAGCGTTCCTATATTGACATGCTCCGCCGCAATATGGTCGACGGCGTCATCGTCAACTCCCTCAATATCGGTGCCGAGGCATATGCCGAGATGGGCTTGAGCCTGGTTGGCATCGACTGCGATCTTGGCGAGGGCTCTGTCCAGATTGCAAGTGACAGCTATGGCATTGGCGAGCTCGCCACGCGCCGTCTGATTGATGACGGCTGCAGGCGTATCCTGTGCCTGCGCAGCAATAGCCGCATGCGCATGCCTGCCAATAAGCGTACCGATGCCTACCTCGATGTTGTTGAGCAGGCCGGTTTGTCCGCGCTTGTCCGTGAGGTTGAGTTCGTTAAGCCCGACGACGAAAAGGGCGCGGTCGTTGCGAAGATCCTCGATGAGAACCCCGATATTGACGGCATCTTTGCGGGAGACGACACGATGGCGGCCATCTGTCTCAACGTGATGAAGCAGCGCGGCTTGAGCGCTCCGGACGATATTAAGGTCGTGGGCGCGGATGGTGCCCGCCGAACTATGACGTTTATGCCTGACTTAACAACCGTACGTCAAGATATCGATCGCATCGGAGAGCTCGCGGCGCAATCCATCATCGCTCTTATTAACGGCGATAATCCCGAATCGAATATCAAGCTCCCCGTTGAACTCATTGAGGGCAAAACCGCGTAGTTCATCCCGTGCCAAAAGAATTCCTCAAACGCCTCTGATGACCGTTCACCGGCATATGTCAACCGTTTGCCGACGACTGGAACTGCGAAAAGACGTATTGGTATGAAAACGTTTGACATATGAAAACGATTGACATATCTTGCCATTGTACCGAGTTAGTATGTCGTGGAAAGGAAGTCTCGGATGCACAAGGTGTATTACCAGCCTGAGGGAATTTGGGTAGGCGACATCATGCCGTACGGCGAGGACGGCACGTTCTATCTCTATCATCAGCGTGACACGCGTAGCCCCGAACCTTTCGGAGAGCCGTTTGGCTGGGCACTCGCCACGACCAAGGATTTCGTCAACTACAAGGACTTTGGCGAGAGCCTTGAGCGCGGCGGCGACGAGGAAGTCGACCAGTACATTTATGCCGGCACGGTGTTTAAGGTGGGCGACAAGTACCATGCGCTCTACACTGGTTGCAATCGCGATAAGGTCCGCGCACGTTTGATGAAGCAGGTTCTTCTTCACGCAACGAGCGACGACGCCGTCAAGTGGGAGAAGAACATCGCCGAGACGCTGCTTCCGCCCCAGGAGGGTTACGATGACCGCAACTGGCGCGATCCCTTTGTGCTTTGGGATGAGGAGAACGAAGAGTACATGCTCATCCTCGGCACGCGTGTGGGCGAGGACAAGCGTCTGATGACCGGCCGCCTGGTCAAGTTCACCTCCAAGGATCTGACCAACTGGGAGTTCCAGGGCGACTGGTGGAATCCGGGCCTGTACACCATGTTCGAGATGCCTGATCTCTTTAAGATGGGCGACTGGTGGTACCTCGTCTTTTCCGAGTACAGCGACGGCAACAAGACCCGTTACCGCATGTCCAAGTCCATCAACGGTCCTTGGATTACCCCCGCTGACGACTCCTTCGACGGCCGCGCGTACTACGCCGCTCGCACCGCATTCGATGGCGAGCGTCGCGTTCTCTTTGGTTGGGTTCCTACGCGTGACGAGGGCGGCGACCCCAGCTCTTACCTATGGGGTGGCACCTTTATGCCCCTCGAGATCGTTCAGCGTGCCGACGGAACGCTCGGCACCAAGCTCCCCGACAGCATGCTTGGCGCCTTTGGCGAGGCTAAGGCAGTCGAGACCTTTGAGCTTTCCTGCGAGTCGGGCAAGGTCGAGCAGGTGCTCGCCGCAGATGCCGGCTCCACCTACTTGCTCGATGCCGACATTGAGCTCGGCGGTAACGCTGCCGGCTTCTCGGTCAAGTTCGCCGAGGACGCCGAGACCGGTCTTGCCTATGAGTTCCGCGCCAACCTGCGCGAGGGCAAGCTCGAGTTCACGCCGGCTCCCCAGTACCCGTGGTTCCAGGTCAACAACATGGGCCTCGAGCGTCCGTTGTTCTTTAAGGGCGAGGGCACTCACCATGTGCGTCTGGTCGTCGACGACGACATCGCGACCATCTTTGTCGATGACGTTGCGCTCAACGCTCGCTTCTGCAACAAGCAGGGCCAGGGTGTGGCGCTTACCGTCACTGACGGTGCGCTCAAGTGCGCAAACGCAACGATCGCGTCTCTGTAGCGGCAACGAACCGTTTTATGATTTAGAAAAGGAATGGAGAGGAACATGGACTACAAGGCAGTGTCCCAGCAAGTCGTCGACAACGTCGGCGGACTGGAGAACATCGAGGGCGCCACGCATTGCGTGACCCGTCTGCGTCTGGTGCTCAAGGATACGAGCAAATACAACAAGGCCGAGCTCGAGAACATCGATGGCGTCAAGGGCGTGCTGTACAACAGCGGCCAGCTCATGATCATCTTCGGTACCGGTACCGTCAACAAGGTTTACGATGAGTTTATGGCTCTGACGGGCGTTAAGGAGATCAGCGCTTCCGAGGTCAAGGGCGCCGAGGCAGACAAGAAGGGCAAGTTCTTCTCGGTCCTCAAGGTATTCTCGGACATCTTTATCCCCATCATTCCCGCCTTCGTCGGCGCTGCTATCATCATCGGCCTTAAGTCGCTGATCGTTGCCAACGGCCTCTTTGGCATGGAGGGCAGCCTCGCCGATCACAGCGAGTTCCTCAAGAACCTCGCAAGCTTCTTTGCCATTATCGCCACCACGTTCGACTACCTGCCTGTCCTGGTTATGTACAGCGCAGTCAAGCGTTTTGGCGGCAACCCGATTCTGGGTATCCTCGTCGGTATCGTCATGGTTCACCCGAGCCTTATGAACCGCAACACGTTCGTTATGGACCCGACGGGTGCTGAGTACTGGAACTTTGGTCCGCTCTCCATTCCCATGGTTGCTTTCCAGGGCGGCGTATTCCCTGCAATCCTGACTGCCTGGTTTATGGCCAAGGTCGAGAAGATTGCCCAGAAGTACATCCCCGAGGTCGTTTCGTTCGTCTTTGTCCCGACCGTTACCCTGATTCTTGCTAACGTCGCCCTGTTCACCGTGTTCGGCCCGCTCGGCAACCTGATCGGCGACGTCCTCGCCGGCGTAATCGATGTCCTGTACAACAGGATGGGCGTCTTTGGTGCCTTTGTCTTCGCCGCGTTCCTGCAGCCGCTCGTCGTTACCGGTACGCATCAGTTCATCCAGGGTATCGAGGCAAACCTCGTTGCCACGACTGGCTTCAACTACATCCAGGCCATCTGGTCGGTTTCCATCATCGCCCAGGGCGGCGGCGCCATCGGCATGTACCTCATTCACAAGAAGCACTCCAAAGAGCGCAACATCTGCATGTCGTCCTTTATCCCGACGCTGGTCGGAATCTCCGAGCCCGCTATCTTTGCTGCAAACATGCGCTATTCGATCATTCCGTTCATCTGCGCATGCATCGGTGCAGGCTGCGGCGGTGCCTTCGTGAAGTTCTTTGAGGTGCGCGCTATCGGTCAGGGTCTGACCGGTGTGCTTGGCCTGCTCATCGTTACGCCCGAGACTCTCGTGTGGTATGTGGCTGGTAATCTCATCGCCTTTATCGTGCCGATCGTCTTGATCTTTGCCTACAACAAGGCAAAGGGCGTTCCGACCACCGATGAAGAGGGCGCTGGTGCTGGCTTCGATGTCAGCTTCTAGTTGAGCCGTTCAGCGTAATGTGCGGATAAGTCCATTTGAGGAAGGGCGCTCGGCTCGTGCGAGTCGAGCGTCCTTCCCTATAGACGAGAAAGTCAATGGCGATGTTTAATCAAAAAAATAAGGTGACACGCGCGGACTATGAGCAGTGGCGTGCCGGACAGGATGAGACGGCTGGTCGCATCGCGTCCGACCCCGATAGGCTCCTGTTCCATGTGGAGCCTGAGCTTGGCTGGCTCAACGACCCCAACGGTTTGGTTCAGATTGGTGATACGTATCACATCTATCATCAATACGATCCGTTCGATGCTGCGCATGGCGGTCCAGTGCTTTGGAACCATCTGACGACAAAGGATTTTGTGACGTACGAGAATCACGGCCCCGCGCTGTTCCCCGATTCCGATTTGGATTCGAACGGAGCGTATTCTGGTTCTGCCTTTGTACGTGATGGCAAGATTCACTACTTCTATACCGGCAACGTCAAGCATTTTGATCGCGATGATTACGACTACGTGTTGACGGGTCGTGAGCAAAACCAGATTCATATGGTTGCGGAGAACCCCGACGAATTGGGCGAGAAGCGCATAGCTGTTGGACCGGTCGATTACCCCGACGATATCGGTACGCACGTGCGCGACCCCAAGATCCTTGAGCACGATGGTATCTACTACATGGTTCTGGGCGCTCGTACGAAAGACGACCGCGGCTGCGTGCTTGTCTATACCTCGCGCGATCTAGAGGACTGGAACTATGCGACGCGTATTGAGCTGGGCGAGAAGTTTGGCTTTATGTGGGAGTGCCCCGATCTGTTTGAGCTCGATGGTGAGCTTGTTCTCGTTTGCTGTCCGCAGGGTGTGCCTGCCGATGGTTGGCGTTACCGCAATCCGCATCAGTGCGTGTGGTTCCCCATCGAGGCCGATTGGGAGGCGCCGAGCTTTAAAATCGTCGGGCAGGGCATGCCCCCGATGGTCGATGCCGGTTTTGATTTCTATGCTCCGCAGTCCTTTGAGGATGCTGCAGGCCGGCGTTTGATGATCGGATGGTCGGGTTGCCCCGATGCGACGGCGGAAAACCCGACGGTGGCGCGCGGGTGGCAGTGCGCGTTGACGGTGCCGCGAGAGCTGAGCATGCGCGATGGTAAGCTCTGCCAGCAGCCGGCGCACGAGATTGAGAGGATGCGCGGCGACTGCGTTCGCGCGACAGGCGGTGAAACCGTTGAGGAGCCGGGCCGCCTGTTTGATCTTGTGGTTTCCTGTGAGGGCACCAAGATGGTCGAGCTCGAAATCCGCAAGGGTGTCTTTGTGCGCTATGCAGGCGGGATGCTTACCCTCGACATGGGTGACGAAGGCTATGGGCGCGACCAGAGGTCGATCGAGCTCAGCGAGCTTCGCGACCTGCGCGTGCTTTCGGACACTACGATTGTCGAGATTTTTGCAAATGGCGGCGAGGCGGCACTTACGAGCCGTACCTATTCGCCGGCGGTTTCGGCGATGGGGTTGCATGCCGAGGGTGCGGCATCGATGAATTTCTACCGCCTCGTGCATTAACCGTGCATGGGGCACGATTGGACTTGCTGGGCGAAATGAATCGCAGTTGCCGCGGCCAACTACCGTTTATCGCGTATAGCGACCGTTTGCGGAGTAAGTAACACTTAGTAATAAACCGTGTAGAATCTCAGGTTAGCACGGAGTTTTCCAGGGAGACGCTGTCCTTTGTTGTGCGCAAGGGGCGGCGTCTCTTTGGCGCTTGGACGCCGTTGTGCAACAGTGCGGCGGCGCGTGCCATGTATTGAAAAGCCAATGTCGAGATGGGTCGTGATAATAATGGGCAAGTACGTAATCGTGGTTGAGTCTGGGTCGGATGTGACGCCGGAGCTCTGCGAGCGCTACGGCATCGTGCGCGTGCCCATGCATGTCACGATTGGTGACGAGACCGTCGAGGACGGCTCCATCGATCCACTCGAGATTTACTCGCGCTGCAACGAGTTTGGCGTAATGCCCAAGACCAGCGGCTGCGCGCCTGCAGATTTTGCGCACGTATATGACCGTATCCATGCCGAGCAGCCCGATGCGACCATTCTGCATCTTGCGTACTCCGAAGTCACGACTTGCTCGCATCAGTCCTCCAAGATTGCGGCTAAGGGCCGCGACTACGTATTCTCCATGGATACGCGTTTTGTCTCGGTGGGCCAGTCGCTCGTTGCCGTCGAGACCGCCAAATACATCGAGGCTCACCCCGACGCCACCGTCGACGAAATTTTCGCCTTCACCAATTCGGTGATGGACCGTGTGCTGCTGGGCTTTGTTCCTACCGACCTAGCCTTCCTTAAGGCGGGAGGTCGTCTGTCCAACGTGGCATTCCTTGGCGCCCACCTGCTCAAGATTAAGCCCTGCATTGAGGTGACGGGCGGTAAGTTTGTGGCGACCAAGAAGTTCCGCGGCTCTATGCTCAAGTGCGCCCGCGCCTTTATTGACCACATGGTTGCGAAGGGCGAGATTGACTACTCGCACATTGGCCTGGCGTATTCGGTAGGCCTTTCCCAGGAGCTGCGCGACGACATGGAAGTCTATGCGCACGACCTGGGCTTTAAAGACGTTACCTGGACTCAGGTCGGCGGTGTCATCTCGAGCCATTGCGGCCCGACCGCCTTCGGTGCGGTGCTCACGCTCAAGGCGTAAAGGCTGTAGGCGAGCATTCTTCGCCTTCACATCTCGACATGGGCTCCCGTCACGGTAATGGGGGATAGATTAAAACGTGCCATTCTAGCCCGAGACGTTTAAACGCAAACGTATGGGCTAGAATGGCTCTGGCATTTATGTAGCTAAAATCAAAGAGAGGCAAGGTAGCGGGAATGGCTGAGATGACGCTCGAGGGTGTGGACGCTCGTCCTGAGGACTCCGCGTTTGCCCTGGGCCGCGTGCATTCGATTGAGACGATGGGAACGGTCGATGGACCCGGCATCCGCTTTGTGGTGTTTGTTCAGGGCTGCCCCATGCGTTGTGCGTATTGCCACAACCCCGATACCTGGTCGGTTAACGGCGGCACCATGGTGACCGTCGAGCATCTGATGGACGAGTTCCAGAGCAACCATGAGTTTTACCGCAGCGGCGGAATTACGGTTTCGGGTGGCGAGCCGCTTCTGCAGCCTGAGTTTTTGGCCGACCTGTTCCGCGTCATGCACAATAACCCCGATGGTCGCGTGCATACCTGCTTGGATAGCTGCGGGTATGCGTTCGATCCCGCGCATCCCGAGAAGTTCGATGCCGTACTCAACGAGACCGACATGGTGCTGCTCGACATTAAACACGCCGATCCCGTCGAGCATAAAAAGTTGACCGGATGCGATCCTGCACGCATTCTGGCGTTTGGCGATGAGCTCGCGCGTCGCAAGATCAAGGTCGTTATCCGTCACGTGGTGGTGCCGGGCATTACCGACACGGTGGAGGAGTGCGAGGCGCTCGGTCGTCTGATCGCCCCGTGGCATAACGTGGTCGGCCTGGAGATGCTGCCGTATCACACGATGGGTGTCGTCAAGTACGAGCAACTGGGCATTCCCTATAAGCTTGAGGGCGTGCCTCAGATGGATACCGCGCGCATGCCCGAGCTGCGCAACGCAGTCATGACGGGCATGAAAAAGCGCCGTGCGGAACTCAAAAACGCCATCGGCTAGCAGCACTCATTGGGGACAGACTTAAATGAGTGCCCCCGGGCACCTAGTTGATTGCTAAAGAGCCCCGTCAAGTTGCGGTGGAATAGTTCTTGTTTATCGGCTAATACCGCCCAAACAGGAACTATTTCACCGCAACTGCGTTTTGGGCGGAGATGCGCAACAGAATCGTGCCATTTGGATAAATACGCTTGTGGTTTCTTTAGAGACACCTTAAACGCGACTGAATGTCTTCGGTAAGAAATGCCTGCTCGGTATTATGCTGCTCGTATATGAACGGTAGCAGTCAGGAGACCACGTGCGAAAGGGCGCATCGCGGGACGAGTATGTGCCGCAACATGGCAGCAGATATGAGACGAAGGGCACGTCTTCGCGTGGCCTTGCAGACGCTCGCATCCGCGGGGTGAAGATTGCCGCCATTGGGATGCTAACGTTGGCGGTTATTATCCTCGGAATTACCGCCAAAACCTACGCGTCGGAGCGAATGGCACGCTCGGATGCGTCAACGGTACAGACGCAAAACAAAAAGGTCTCTGAATCTAAAGCCACCGCAAGTCAAACCCTGTCGACAGCGAGCCTCAAGATGAGGCTTTCGAAGGCGGACTTTAACGATATCCCCTCAGGCGATACCGTGCAGACCTTCTCACTGGTGGATGACCAGATCCCCGCCCTGGAGGATGAGAGCCTCGCGGCGCTTCAAGATGCCCTTGATCAGGCCCAGAAATTGGGCGATGCGGGCGTGGTGTTTTACGATCTGTCGAGCGGAAAGGGCGTGACGTATAACGCGGACGCCGAGGTGTACGGTGCGAGCAGTTATAAGGCGCTCTATGTACTCTACATCTGCGAGTCACTGGTCGAGACGGGCCAAGTCTCACTTGATGATTCCCTTGGCACCTATGGTGGCTACAACATGGGCTGGCAGGCGGTGCGCGACCTGATCGAGGCCGCGGTCGTTAATTCGGACAACGATTCGTTTATTGCGTTACGCGCGGCGTTTGACCGTGTCGGTTACGAGGGTTGGATTGTCGGTCTTGGTATCGACTACGATACCGCACTCGATCCGATGAGCGATTTCCCAACCTACTGCGCGCGCACCTCGGCCAAGTTATGGCGCGAGATGAGCGAGTATTTGAGCCGTGATACCGAGACGTCGCAATGGCTGTCGGGTCTTCTGGCCTCTACGACCCAATCGTTTATTCGTGACGGCATTGCGGACGACCAAGCCTTGGTGCGCAACAAGGCCGGCTGGATCAGCGAGGCAGGTTGCTATTCGACATGCGATGCGGGCCTTATCGACATCGATGGTCGTACCTATGTCATGAGCGTCATGACATCGATGCCATGGAGCGACCGCTCGAGCGAGGTTGCGGCTGCGATTGCAAAGGCTCTGTTTGATACGCGAGCTGCGCTGGCCTAGCGTGTTCGTTTGGCGAGGTCAAACAAAATGCTGGTACCATACCTTGGTTGAGAATTTCGTATAGGTTTGGGGAATGGCATGGCTACCATCGCGATTATCGGTGCACTCGAAAAAGAGATCATGCAGATTAAGGAAGAGCTGAGCGACGTTTGCGAGGCACAGGAGGCAGGCCTGACCGTTGTGAGCGGTGAGTTCGACGGCCTGACGCTTGTCGCCACAACGGCGGGCATGGGCACGGTGAACGCCGCCGCTGCAACACAGCACCTCATTAGCAAGTATGCTCCGCAGGCTGTTGTGTTTTCGGGCATTGCGGGCGGTTTGAACCCCAAGCTTCATATCGACGACGTGGTCATTGGCAAACGCCTGCGCTATCTGGATACCGATACCGCGCTTATCGCCGAGTCTGCACCGGGGCTCGAGGAGTTTGGCTCGACGCCTGCGCTGGTCGATATTGCTGCCGATGTGCTTGCTGAGCGTGGCTTTGTCGATGCTTCGACAAATGCAGCCGCTTCGAACGAGGGCACCAAGCAGTTCCTGGTCGGCACGATTGCCACGGGCAACCGTTTTGTGACGGGTGCCGCCATGCGCAACGACGCTATCGAGGCGACGCATGCCGATTGTGTTGGCATGGAGGGCGCGGCGATTGCCCATGTCGCAACTAAAAATGGTGTCGATTGCCTGGTGTTGCGCGCTATCAGCGATAATTGTGACGAGGCGTACGATGCGATTTGCGACCGCGAGTTCGACCTGTTCGAGTATGCCCGTACCGCGAGTGGCATTACGCTCGATATCGTTCGCCGTATCGCTGCTATCTATTAGCGCGCTCTTTTGTAAGAACCTACGACCAAGGAGTGTCCATGGCCGATTCCATTAACTACCAGCTTGCCAAGTTCGTTGCCAGCTACGGCAAAGTTTCGCAGATTCCCGAGTCCACCTGCCCCGAGGTGAGCTTCGTCGGCCGCTCCAACGTGGGCAAGTCGTCGATTATGAACAAGCTTTTTGGCCGCAAGAACCTCGTCAAGGTTTCGAGCACACCGGGCAAGACGAGCAATATCAACTTCTTTGAGGCTGACGACGTGCACTTCGTCGACCTGCCGGGCTATGGTTTCGCCCGTCGTTCCAAGGCCGAGCGCGACCGTTGGGCCGAGCTCATCGGCGATTTCTTCGACTCCGAGCGCAGCTTTAACCTGGTCGTGTCGCTGGTGGATATTCGTCACGACCCGAGCAAGCTCGACCATGACATGATCGACTACCTGCAGGGCAACGAGTTCAACTTTATCGTCTGCCTCACCAAGGCCGACAAGCTCAGCCGCACCCAGCAGGCCCGCCAGGCAGCAGCCATCAAAAAGCAGCTCAACGTCCCGGCCGAAAACGTGATCATCACAAGCTCCCAGACCGGTACCGGCATCGACGAACTCAAAAAGCGCATCGCCGAGGCCTGCCTCTAGTAAGGGCTCTTGGCAGGCAATAGTTTGCATCTATCTATATCACCCCAGTGATAGTTGTTGGTACACTATCACTGGGGTGATATTTGTATTTGGAGGTCACAATGGAGCTTTGGCACGGGTCGGAGGTTGTTGTCGAGCATCCGTCGTTGGATAAATGCAGACAATTCAATGACTATGGTCGTGGGTTTTATTGCACGCCACATGAGGAAATGGCGATGGAATGGGCATGCCGGACCGAGGCCGATGGCATTGCGAATCGATACGAACTCAATGCGGATGGCCTTTCAGTTTTGGATTTGGAGTCCGGCGATTATTCAATTCTCAACTGGCTTGCGATTTTGGCCGACAACAGGGAATTCAATGTCTCGACGCCGTTGGCGCGCGAAGGGCTTCGATTTCTGCTTGATAACTGTTTGATTGATATTTCTTCTTACGACGTTATTCGGGGCTATCGTGCCGACGACTCGTATTTTTCTTTTGCAAGGCAGTTTGTTAATGGCATGATTTCGCTCCGACAACTTCAGCGCATTATGCGCCTGGGCGATCTAGGCATTCAATATGCTCTTATGAGTGAGCGCGCATTCTCGGCGATTAGATTCTGCGATTGGAAGCCGGCTTCGGGATCTGAGTTTTATCCCAAGCGTTTTGAGCGAGAGCAGAACGCTCGGCGCAAGTACTTGGACACGGTAAATGGATTTGATTCTGAAGGTATCGACATCAAGGATTTAATGGCGGGGAGGGTTGATTTGGATGATCCAAGAGTTAACGGATTGTGGGCCGAGTAGGACATATCCCGTCTACTACCTCGAGGACGCAATGAACAACCTTGGCGACTGCTTTGACTATGCCGTGAACGACTATGGAGCGGAAGGGTCCGAGATCGCTGAGCTCTTTTGCCTGAGCGGCGTAGCTCGCGAGTTTGAGCGCGGCAACGCATGGGTCGTATCGGGAAAATCAGGTGTTGAGCTGTTCGCACTTATCGCCGAAAGGTCGGGATATCAAAGCGGGTCTATACCGGACCGCACCTATCGTTTTGAGAAGACGCCGGAGTATTGGACGGGCTGGATATTGGCATATCTGCAATGGCGTCTGGGCGAGTCTTTCGAAGACCTGCTGCATGCCGTTCCGTTCGATGCGCTGTGCAATATGTATTACCCCTGGCACGAAGCCTCGGAGGAACGCGTGGCTCGCCTCGTCTGCGATATGGCGAAAAAAGCGTCCAGGCAAACCAAACTTGCGTTAGCAAGAAGGAAGCTTAAGAAAACCCAACAAGACCTAGCATACGAATCGGGTGTGTCACTCCGCTCAATCCAAATGTACGAGCAGCGCCAGCGAAACATCAACGAAGCCTCGGTAACGACAGTGAGGGATATTGCAAAAGTCTTACACTGCAACATCGAAGACCTCCTAGAACCAGTCTTCGAATACAAAGAAACCAGTGCAGCCTAAACCAAACAAATCACCAAAGCTCATCTAAAGAATATGCTCCACACCAGCAAGAGCCCCTATCAATAAAAGGCCATAATTTCAGCCCGGCGCCCCTTCAAAGCGTGGGTCCCTGTAGACATCCTCAGCAAGGTGGGCGCAGGGACGGTCGGGATGTTCCCTCAAAATCATTCCGCAGCGCGAAGGCCCCTTGTCCGTCGCTCCGCAGGAGCAGGACAAGGGGCCTTCATGCGCGAGGACGATTTTGAGGGAACATCCCGACCGTCCCGGACAGGTATATGAGGAGGATGTCTACAGGTACTCGATTTGAGCGCCTTCCGTGTCGCACGTCAGAATGTGCGTGTCACACTTGGGGAACTGTTCACGCAGTTTGACCTGCAGGAACTTTGCCACGATGGTGTCGTCGGTCACAGCCATGAGGGTCGAGCCGGAGCCACTGATCCAGATGGTCTTGGCGCCTCCGTTAAGGCAGGTGTCGCGCACAGCGTTGTAGTCGGGGATGAGGCGGCGACGATAGGGCTCCTGAATGCGGTCGTCATTAGCGGCGGCAATCAGGTCCAGATCGCCGGTCTCCAGGCCGCGCGTCATGCCGGCGATGCGGCCCATTTGCCATACGGCGGTGGAGAGTGGAATCTCCTGCGGCACAACCTTGCGCGCCTCGCTCGTATGCACCTCGTAGGGCGGAATCACGGTAATAAAACGCAGGCGATCGCTTACCTCGTATCGCAGGCACTGGGGGAGCGAATCAGTCGGCGTAAAGGAACAGACGGCACCGCCCAGGATGGCAGGGGCGACGTTATCGGGATGGCCCTCGACCTCGGTGGCAATGCGGACGAGCTCGGCGCGGTCGACGG
>CABVBR010000013.1 GCA_902496645.1 uncultured Collinsella sp. | reverse complement strand
CCCCGCCGGTCAAAAAAGTTGCGGTGGGATAGTTCCTGTTTTGCCCTTAAGCTGGCCATTCTAGGAACTATCCCACCGCAACTAATAGATGGTTAGCTCATACTGCTCTGATGGGTCTCGCTGCCGTTATTGCGGCGGGTGACCGTTTCGTGGAGTAAAAAGAAGCTGGGAACCTGCTTTGTCTCGGTGTATTCCATAAGGATGCCGTCGGCGTTGTAGGTCTGTCCGCGTACAACGGCGAGTGCGTTAAAGTCGTCGAGATCGAGCACGCGTGCATCCTCGGGCGTGGGATGCTCAATCGTTACATCGCGTTTGCCCGTGGCAATCTTAATGCCAAGGCCTTCTTCGAGGTAACGATAGATCGAGTCGTTGACAATCTCGGGTGTCAGCCCCGGTACCTGTGAGCTTAGGTAATAGGAGTCGTCGGAGCACACGGCTTGTCCGTCTGCATAACGGATGCGTTTGGCACGCGTGAGCTCACAGCCTTCAGGAAACCCGGTAATCTTGGAGAGCGCCTTGTTACAGACGAGGAGCTCAAAGACAGTGGTGACCGTTTTGAGCTCAAAGCCTCGACTGGCTGCGATTTCCTTAAAGGTCTCGAGTCCGCCGCCGCCACGACTCGTCTCGTCACTGATGTTGCGAATGACGCGCATACCCTTGCCTTGCTGGGGGAGCACGTAGCCATCTGCCGCAAGCATCGAGATGGCGCGACGGACCGTCATGCGCGAACAGTCAAATAGCTGCGTGAGCTCAGTCTCCGAAGGCAGATAGCTCTGATAAGCGTATGTGCCGTCGTCAATCGACTGCTTCACGTTGTCATAAATAGTTTGGAAGATGGCTCGCGCCATGACGGTCTCCTAGAGCTGAGTGCGCGAGCGGTGGATGAGGGCCGCCCGCGCAGGTGTCAAGCGATTTACTTGCTGGGGTCGATTATATATTTGCCCATGGCACGCAGGGCCGGGTCTGACAGGATGGCGCCGAGTTCGTCGAGGGAGGCTACCTTTGCGACCATCGAGGATACGTCGAGCCTGCCAGAGTCGATGAGCTCGAGCGCACGACGCTGCGTATAAGGGTTAATGTAGGACGAGGTAAGCACAAGCTCCTTCTGGAAGACCTCGAAGGGCTTGACGGTGATTGTCTCATCGGGCTTGGTGAGGCCGAACATCATGACCGTAGCCTTGTGGCCGGCGATCTGGATGGCCTGCTCGATGGTGACGGGCTTGCCAACACACTCGATAACGACATCGACGTTGCCGACGCCCTCCTGCTTCAGGCGGGCCGGGACGTCCTCGTGGATGGAATCAATTGCCAGGTCGGCGCCGAGTTTGAGCGCAACCTCGCGCTTGCCTTCGACAGGCTCGAGCAAGACAACCTTGGTGGCGCCGGCGTTTTTGGCGAGCTGCATCATGAGCAGACCGATCATGCCACCGCCGATAACGACAACTGTGCTGCCGGGCTTGATGTTGCACATATCGATGCCGTGCAGACAGCAGGCGACGGGCTCGGTCATAGCACCCTGCTCAAAGCTGGTGTGATCGCCCAACTTGTAGACTTGCTGCATATCGACGGAGCAGTACTCGGCAAAGCCGCCGTTAACGGTGGTGCCGTAACCGGTCATATGCTCGCAGTAGTGGTTGATTCCGTCGCGGCAGGGTTCACAGCAGCCGCAGGGATGGTTTGGGTCGATGCACACGCGATCGCCCGGTTTAAAGCCGGAGACGTCGCTGCCCACGGCCTCGACAACGCCCGCAAACTCATGACCAAGGATCGTGGGCGGGGTAACGTCGGCTGCACCCTTGTCGCCTTCATAGATATGAACGTCGGTACCGCAGACGCCGCAAGCTTTGACGTTGATCAGAACGTCGCGCCTGCCCACGGCCGGCTTTGCCGATTCCTCGACTCTGAGGTCGTGCTTTCCATAGAAGACCGCGCTTTTCATGGTGACTCCTTAACGTGGCGGTGAATGTTGTAATGAAGTATAGGCATGTATATAGATATAGACAAGCACATCTAGACAAGTCGAAAAGAAATTTAAAATGCAGCCATCAGCTATGTCAGATTTAGCAGGCGAAATACTGGACATATACCGTTTACGGCCAATAATCAACCGTTTACCGACCGTAGTCTTTATGCTAACTTGTCTAGATAAGTGATGTGATAAAACGTAAGTGCAAGAAGTCAGGGACACGGGCCCACCCGTCCTATTGCACGAGGTACACGCAAACGGCGCGTCTGCGGTCTCGAGTGAAGCCAAAACCGCAGCGCTCCGAATGAAGAGAGGGGGATTCCCCGTCATGATGCAAAAGATACAACGTTTCGGCGGTGCAATGTACACGCCTGCAATTCTTTTCGCATTTTCCGGAATCGTCGTCGGCCTGGGTACGTTGTTTACCACCGAGGCGATCTTTGGCGAGATGGCCACAGCGGGTCATCTTTGGTTTGATTGCTGGAATGTGCTGCTCCAGGGTGGTTGGACGCTCTTTAACCAGATGCCGTTGCTGTTTTGCGTAGCGTTGCCAATCTCGCTCGCGAACAAGCAGAACGCTCGCTGCTGCATGGAGGCTTTGGCCATCTACCTTACCTTCAACTACTTTGTAAGCACAATCTTGGGGCAGTGGGGCCCTGTCTTTGGGGTCGACTACTCTGTCGAGGCGGGCAGCGGTACTGGTCTTGCCACTATCGCAAGCATCAAAACGCTTGATATGGGCATCATGGGCGCGCTTATCATTTCTGGTATCGCCACGATGCTTCACAACAAGTACTTCGACACCGAACTTCCTGAGTGGCTGGGCGTGTTCTCGGGCTCCGTGTTCATCTATATGATCGGTTTCTTCGTTATGGTTCCGGTCGCTCTTATCGCCTGCCTGGTGTGGCCGCATGTTCAGGCTGCTATCTCCGCCTTCCAGGGATTCATCCTTTCCGCCGGTACGTTCGGCGTGGGCGTCTTTGCTTTCTTCGAGCGCGTGCTGATTCCTACAGGCCTGCACCACTTTATCTATACGCCGTTCTATTACGACAACGCGGCGGTCAACGGCGGCATCTTTGCTGCTTGGGCCAACATCCTGCCCCAACTGGCTGCCGATCCGAGCATTGCTCTTAAGGATGCCGCGCCCTGGGCTGCCTATACCTGCCCTGGTTGGACTAAGGTCTTCGGCTCGCTTGGCGTCGCCATTGCGTTTTATATGACCGCCAAACCCGAGCGCAAGCAGCGCGTCAAGGCTCTGCTCATTCCCGTCACCCTTACCGCTATGCTTTGCGGTATCACCGAGCCGCTTGACTTCACCTTCCTGTTCATCGCGCCCGGCCTGTTCGTCGTCCACTGCGTGCTCGGAGCGCTCGGCTGCATGGCTCAAAACCTCCTTGGCGTCGTGGGCATCTTCGACGGCGGCATCATCTCGATGCTCTCGTGGGACTGGCTGCCCCTTTGGGCCGCACACGGTCTGCAGTACGCCATCTCCATCCTTGTCGGTCTGTGCTTTACCGCTCTTTGGGTCGTGGTCTTTCGTTTCCTGATCGTCAAGTTCGACTTTAAGACCCCCGGTCGCGAGGATGACGATGTTGAGGTCGAGCTCAAGTCCAAGGCCGACTACAAGCAAAAGCAGGGCGGTGCTGCTGCTGGCAAATCGGTCGCCCAGAGTAAAGATGATGAGCGCTTGGTGCTTGCCGAGAACATCCTCGATCTGCTCGGTGGCACGGATAACATCATCGATGTAACTAACTGCGCTACCCGTCTGCGCGTTAACGTCAAGGACAAGAGCGTCGTTGCACCCGAGGCTTCCTTCAAGGCGATCGGTACGCATGGCTTGGTGGTCCAAGGTCAGTCGATCCAGGTCATCATCGGCCTTACCGTCCCGCAGGTTCGCGAGAAGTTCGAGAGTCTTCTGAAGTTCGAGAGTCTTCTGTAAACCATCGTCCATCGAAACAATCGGCCTTGCAGAGCCGGTATGCACCGCAAGGCCGATTCTAGAGATAAAAAACTCCACTTCTAGGTAACAATTCCAAACCGTACAGGCCGCGTGCGGGGATGGATTGAGCAAGCGGCCAGAATGAGGAGGACATCATGTCCAAGAAAAACTATGCCGTGACCATTGCCGGCGGTGGCTCTACCTTCACTCCGGGCATTGCCCTGATGCTGCTTGAGGAGCGCGACCGCTTCCCGGTCAACAAGGTGACCTTCTACGACAACAACGCCGAGCGCCAGGAGATCGTGGCAAAGGCCTGCGAGATCTACTTCCACGAGAACGCACCCGAGGTTGAGTTTAGCTACACCACCGACCCCGAAACCGCTTTTACCGGTACTGACTTCGTCCTTGCTCACATCCGCGTGGGTCTCTACGCTATGCGCGAGCTCGACGAGAAGATCCCCCTCAAGTACGGCTGCGTTGGTCAGGAGACCTGCGGTGCCGGCGGTATCGCCTACGGCATGCGCTCCATCGGTGGTGTCATCGAGATCCTCGACTACATGGAGAAGTACAGCCCCAACGCCTGGATGCTCAACTACTCCAACCCCGCGGCCATCGTCGCCGAGGCCTGCCGCGTGCTGCGCCCCAACAGCCGCATCATCAACATCTGCGACATGCCGATCGACCTCATGGATAAGATGAGCCGTATGTGCGGCATCAAGGATCGTCGCGAGCTGCAGTACAGCTACTACGGCCTCAACCACTTTGGTTGGTGGAGCAAGATCTACGACAAGGAGGGTAACGACCTCATGCCGCAGATCAAGGAGCACATGGCAAAGAACGGCTACTTGGACGGCATTGAGCACGAGGCCGGTAAGGAGCAGCACGTCGAGGAGAGCTGGATTCACACCTTCGGCAAGGCCAAGGATGTTTATGCTGTCGATCCCGAGACGATTCCCAACACCTACCTCAAGTACTACCTGTACCCGGACTATGTTGTCGAGACGTCTGACCCCAACTACACTCGCGCCAATGAGGTTATGGACGGCCGCGAGAAGAAGGTCTTTGGCGCTTGCCGCGACATCATCGCCAAGGGTACTGCCAAGGACGGCGGCTTTGAGCCCGACGTACACGCCAACTACATCGTCGACCTTGCCTGCGCGCTGGCCGAGAACACGCTCGAGCGCTTCCTGCTGATCGTCCCCAACGATGGTGCTGTGCCCAACTTCGACCCGACGGCCATGGTCGAGGTGCCTTGCATCGTTGGCTCCAACGGCTTTGAGAAGATCTGCCAGGGCCCGATCCCGCAGTTCCAGAAGGGCCTGATGGAGCAGCAGGTTTCCGTCGAGAAGCTCGTTGTCCAGGCTTGGGTCGAGGGCAGCTACCAGAAGCTCTGGCAGGCACTCACGCTCTCCAAGACCATTCCTTCGGCGAGCGTTGCCAAGCAGATCCTGGACGAGCTCATCGAGGCCAACAAGGATTTCTGGCCCGAGCTTAAGTAAGGACTGCTGTCTCGAACCCTCACGCATCTCTGCTTCATTTGCGCCGCCGCGGTGTCCGGATTCGCCCGGATGCTGCGGCGGCGCTATACTTATGCAGTTTGAAGTACCTGTATCAAAAGGAGCTGTCGTGTCCCTTTCCATCGGTATCGTGGGCCTGCCCAACGTGGGCAAGTCGACGCTGTTCACCGCGCTTACCAAAAAGACCGGCCTTGCCGCCAACTACCCGTTTGCCACGATCGACCCCAACGTGGGTATCGTCGACGTGCCCGATAGCCGCCTGCAAAAGCTCGCCGACATCGTCAACCCGGGTCGCATTGTGCCGGCTACGGTCGAGTTCGTCGACATCGCAGGTCTGGTGAAGGGTGCTAACGAGGGCGAGGGTCTGGGCAACCAGTTCTTGGCAAACATCCGCGAGACCGACGCTATCTGCGAGGTCGTGCGCTACTTTAAGGACCCCAACGTCATGCGTGAGGTGGGCCGCACGGGCGAGTTCGTCGATCCCGCCGGCGATGCCGACACCATCATGACCGAGCTCATCCTGGCCGACATGGGCACGCTCGAGAAGCAGCTGCCCAAGCTCGAGAAGGAGGCCAAGCGCGACAAGGAGCTCATGCCCAAGTTTGAGGTCGCCAAGCGCCTGCTTGACTGGCTCAACGAGGGCAAGCGCGCCGCATCCATGGAGATGACCGACGAGGAGCGTGCCGCCGCCAAGGGTCTGTTCCTGCTCACCATGAAGCCCATCCTGTATGTGGCCAACGTGGACGAGGATATGCTCAACGACGATCTGGCGCCCATCGACGGCGTCAAGCCGCTGCCTATCTGCGCCAAGATCGAGGCCGAGCTTTCCGAGCTCGATCCCGAGGACGCTGCCGACTACCTGGAGAGCCTGGGCCTGGAGCAGCCCGGCCTGGACGTGCTCGCGCAGGCCGCCTACAAGCTGCTCGGCCTGCAGTCGTTCTTTACGGCTGGTGAGATGGAGGTCAAGGCCTGGACGGTGCGTCAGGGCGCGACCGCCCCGCAGGCCGCCGGTGTCATCCACACCGACTTTGAGCGCGGCTTTATTAAGGCCGAGGTCATTGGCTATGACGACTACATCGAGCTCGGCGGCGAGCAGGGCGCCAAGGCCGCCGGCAAGCTGCGTATTGAGGGCAAGGACTATGTCATGGACGATGGCGACGTCGTGCACTTCCGCTTTAACGTGTAAGGACGACGCGCATGTTTAAATATGGCAAAAAAGCTGGCTACATGGGTATTGCGCTGCTCGTACTTGCGGTGATTCCGCTGGTGGTTGCAGCGTGTGTTATCCCCAACATTGGCCCCGAGGTTGCAACGAAGTTTAACGCCGCCGGCGAGGTGACGCGCTGGGGTAAGAGCTACGAGCTGCTGGCGCTTCCGGTGCTCAACCTGCTGCTGAGCGTGGCGACGTACTTTACGGCGGGACGCCAGGCAAAGAACAATGAGGACTCTGCCGCCATGGCGCGCATCGTGTGCGAACGCTACCTGCGCAACGGTTGCATCACGGGTGTGTTCCTCAACGTAATCAACGTCTACTTTATGTACTCGGCGATTACCGGAACGGGCTTTGGCTTTGGTTTCTAGCTTGTCCTTTTAGGCAACGAGCCTGCACACATATTCAATGGCTGCTGCGAGGCCGCCGCTCGATCGTGGTTTAAAGACCATATCGGCGGCGGCCTCGTTTTCGTATCCGGCGCCGCGAAGGGCGAGTGCGATACCGGCTTCCAGGAGAAGGGGCAGACCGCGTTGGCTGGTTGCGATTACGGCAGCCTGATTGAGCGAGCAACTGTGCGCCTGGCATTGGACGGCAAGTTCGCCTTGCGCCGGGCAAGGGGCCAGAACGGCGGCGACGCGACTTGATAGCAATGCAAATGCTGTGCGCTCATCGGGCGAAAGGCATTCTGCTTCAACGACGACGAGCGTGGGTGGTGCGCTGTTTGTGCAAGGCGTGGCTCGGTACATGCGGACCGAAGAACCCGACATAGAAAACTCCTGTGTATTCGGCAAAACGTAAACTATAGTTTACGTTTATGTTCGGCTCCATTTCAAACTCGGCTGCATGGACGAACGTGCGAAACAGATTCTTGGCAGGCGGGTCGAAGAGACACGCAGGGACCTTGGTATCTCCAAGGTTGATTTTTGTGTGGCGACAGGAATCAGCCGACCCTACCTCGACCGAATCGAAGATGGGACGGCAAATTTCACGCTCAAGGTTCTATTTAAGATCGCGCCCGCACTCGGCATGACGGTGTCAGAACTTCTCGAGGGTATCGAATAGGGGATACCCGTCGACAACCGAATTACGCCATCGGGATGCGGTCGTGGTTGACTTGGCTGTAGAACAGGCGCTGGATCTCGGCGGCATCGCGTGACTGGCCGAGTGCCCACATGGTCTTGGCCACGAGCGTCTCGGTGGTCATGTCGTCGCCGCGCAGAATGCCCGGATGATCGGCGTAAGCACGGCCGACCTCATAAACGCCCAGATCGAGGCCCTCTTCGGGGACCTGCGTGGTCATAACGACAGTGCGGCCCGAATCGACCCAGCGGAAAATTGCCTCTTGGAATGACTCGCCCGACTCACCAAACTCGGGGATACCGCCAATGCCAAAGGTCTCCAGAATCACGGCGTCGTAGCTATCGGCAAGGGCGTCGAGGATGCCCGGGTTTACGCCGGGCGTAAGCTTGAGTACAAATACGCGCGGATCGATGCTGTCGTAGAAACGAACTGGGTTTTCGCCCTGACGAGTGCCGTGAAGCCCGTTGCGCACAATGCGGTCGTTGCGGATATAGGCGATGGGCGGATAGTTGACGCTAATGAACGCGTTAAAGCTCATGGTGCGCTGCTTGCGGGCGCGCGTGCCGGCAATGGCGACGCCGCCAAACACAATCGAGACGTCGTGCGAATGCTCATCGAGCGCATAGAGCAGGCTCTGGTACAGATTGAGCTTGGCGTCGGTAAAGGGATTGCCCATGGGCTTTTGCGAGCCGGTGAGTACGATGGGCTTGGGGCTGTCCTGAATCAGATAGGAAAGCGCCGCCGCGGTGTAGCTCATGGTGTCGGTGCCGTGCAGAATCACGAAGCCGTCGTGGTCGGCATAACCCTCGACGATGACGTCGCGGATACGCATCCAGTCACTGGGGCGCATATTGGTGCTGTCGATGTTCATGGGCTGCACGACGTCGAGCTCGCAGAGGCCCGAGATCTCGGGGACGCTCTGGGCGAGTTCCTCACCGGTCAGGGCGGGGGAGAGGCCGTTGCCGTCCTCGGTCGATGCGATGGTGCCGCCCGTGGCGATGAGAAGAATGCGCTTCATGCTGGTATTCCTATCGTATTTGCCGCCGCAGAGGCGGAGTCGTTCGGCAGTATTGTGGCACAGGGCGTCCAATGTTCAAACGTATTACATCATCTGTAACGTTTGGTAACGCTCCACTTGCTGTCAAATAGGGGCCCAGGTCGTGCGTTTGCCGTGCTCTGATGGCTATGACGGGCGCAGAACCGCTGGTTACGTGTACACTATGAAAGTTATTTTCGTTCATTCACGCGGGTGGGCACCGGCTCCCCGCCAACAGGAGGGGAAACCATGGATCAAAAGGCTTCCGCAAAGGTCCTCGTACTCGACTTTGGTGCGCAGTACGGTCAGCTCATTGCCCGTCGCGTCCGCGACCTCAACGTGTATTCCGAGATTGTCCCCTGCGACATCTCGGCCGATGAGATTCGCGAGATGAACGCCTCTGCGCTCATCCTTTCTGGCGGCCCGGCCTCCGTGTACGCCGAGGACGCTCCGTCCATCGATCCCGCCATCTTCGACCTGGGCCTTCCCGTCCTGGGCTTCTGCTACGGCCATCAGATCACGGCCGTGACGCTCGGCGGCAAGGTCGGCCACTCCGAGGTGGGCGAGTACGGCCGCGCCACCATCACGCGTACGGCCGGCGCCAAGCTCTTTAACTCCACGCCCATGGAGCAGACCGTGTGGATGAGCCACCGCGACGCCGTGTCCGAGGTGCCCGAGGGCTTTACCGTTACCGCCAGCACCGACGTGTGCCCGGTTGCCGCCATGGAATGCGTCGAGCGCAAGATTTTCACCACGCAGTTCCACCCCGAGGTCAAGCACTCCGAGTACGGTCAGCAGCTGTTGAGCAACTTCCTGTTTGAGATCTGCGGCCTGGAGCCCAACTGGAGCATGGACAACCTGGTCGAGACCATGACGGCCGAGTTCCGTGAGAAGGTTGGCGACGACCGCGTGATTCTGGCCCTGTCCGGTGGCGTCGACTCCTCCGTCGTGGCTGCGCTGGGCGCTCGCGCCGTGGGCAAGCAGATGACCTGTGTGTTCATCAACCACGGCCTGCTGCGCAAGGGCGAGCCCGAGCAGGTGGAGGAGGTCTTCACCAAGCAGTTCGATGTCGACTTTATCCACGTCCACGCCGAGGACCGTTATGCCGAGCTTCTGGCCGGCGTGACCGAGCCCGAGGAGAAGCGCCGCATCATCGGTACGCAGTTCTGGAAAGAGTTCTTCGCCGTGGCGCAGCAGCTCGAGACCGATGGCAAGCCGGTCAAGTACCTGGCTCAGGGCACCATCTACCCCGACATCATCGAGTCCGGCGCTCGCAAGACGGGCGGCAAGACGGCCACCATCAAGAGCCACCACAACCTGATTCCGTTCCCCGAGGGCGTGCACTTCGACCTTATCGAGCCGCTCGACCACTTCTTTAAGGACGAGGTCCGCGCACTTGGCCTGGCGTTAGGCCTGCCGGGTCACATCGTGTTCCGTCAGCCTTTCCCGGGCCCGGGTCTGGCCATCCGCATCATCGGTGCGGTCGACAAGGAGAAGCTCGAGATTCTTAAGAATGCCGACGCCATCGTGCGCGAGGAGCTGGACGCCTACAACCAGCGTCTGTTTGAGCAGACCGGCGAGCGCAACTCCGAGCACAGCTGCTGGCAGTATTTCGCGGTCCTGCCCGACATTAAGTCCGTTGGCGTTATGGGCGACGAGCGCACCTATCAGCGCCCGATCATCCTGCGCGCCGTCGAGTCCAGCGACGCCATGACCGCCGACTGGGCCAAGCTGCCCTACGACGTACTGGCCCGCATCTCCGGCCGCATCGTTGCCGAGGTTCCCGGCGCCAACCGCGTGTGCTACGACATCACGTCCAAGCCGCCCGCGACGATTGAGTGGGAGTAATAACGCACATTATCGTGAGGTTGCTTCAATGTGAATCCTTGCGCGTTCTGGAATGACTTGATGCGTTGATATACCTCCAAGCCAGCTGCACACAAGCTGTAGAAAAGGCCTTCGGATGCAGCTCCGAAGGCCTTTTCTTTCTCACATTGACCTGCGATTAATCAGCCTGTTCGTTCATTTAACAGTTTCCTCATTCCCGATGCTCACGATAGCGTGCGGTCTAGCTGCGCTTTTGGATAATCTTTTCGAAAGCTGCACTCACAGTATCACTAGAACAGTCCCGAATATTGATATCTGTACTCACTGTGTACTCACAGAAAACGCTCATGAATCAAGACGGTATTCTTCTTGGGCATGGAACTTTTCCTTGCTCTAGGGGTGCGGGGGATTCCCCGCGAACGAGTGCGCGATGGGCGACACCGTTCTCATATGCCGAGGACTTGTCCGACGGCATAGGCTACTTGCTGGATTAACCGATCAGCTCATATCCGCTCAAAAATATGCTCACTAGTATCTCGCCAAAGTGTGCAAGTGCGCAATTTCGCTGCCGCGCAATACAAACGGGGCCGTTCTTGCGAACGACCCCGTGACGGCGATGACGGCAGTGAAGGCAGGTTCCTATATAGCCATTTTCCCTTCACTGCCTTCACCGCTTTCATCCTCTATGCGCTGAAGCGTCACCAGCTGGCCTGCGCTCGTGTGCCTCTTGGCGTAGCGCACGCCCCTGGAGAGCACGAAGCCGCTGTTCTGCGCGAGGTGCTTGCCCAGCACGGGGACCGTCACGCCCTCGATTCCCGCAGCCTCCATAAGGTTGCTCATGGTTCCCTGCCAGATGCTCACGCCGCGCGACATGAAGTCGAGCGTGCGCATGACGCAATCGGGGACATCGCGCTCCTCGAGCTCCTCCTCGCTGGTTTTGCCCACCAGCTCCCAAATGCAGTCCTTGAGTCGCAGCTTCAGCTCCTGGAACCGCACGTCGCGACCCGTTATGGAAAGCGTCGCGTCGGCGGCGCCCCTGTTGGGCCTCGACAGAACCCAGGTGCTGTCGGCGCTACCCGTGATCCCGTTGGTGCCGGAAACCGTGTTCATCACGTCGCTGTCGGCCTGCTTGCGCGTGTGGTGCACGGCGACGAGGCACGCCGCGTGCTCGTCGGCAAGCTTCTTCAGCGCGCCGAAGTCGCGGTAGTCGGCCGCATACAGGCTGTCGCTGCTCGGCCTGCGCACCTTTTGGAAAGTATCCACTATCACCAGGCGCACGTCGGGGTTCTCGTCCAGGAAGCCGCCGATTTGCTCTGCCAGGCCTTCGCCCAGGCAAGGCGCCGCGTTGCTCAGGAAGAAGCGCTCGCTTGCGACGTCGGAAAGCGCCCAAAGGCGCTTCTTCACGCGCTCGTAGGTGTCCTCAAGGCACAGGTAGAGCACGCCGCACTTCTTGGTGGCGAAGCCCCAGAATGGGCTTCCCGAGCTCACGGCCAGTCCGATGGACAGGCACAGCCAGCTTTTCCCGCATTTCGGCGGTCCCGCGACGACGTGCCCGCCCAGGGGCAGAAGGTCCTCGATGATCCAGTCGGCCTCGACGGGCGGCTCCTGGATGAGCTCGCTTGCGAGGCGCACATCTAGCGCGGCCATCGATCCGCCCTCTCCTGCGCGGCTGCGGCGAACCACCTGCCGCGGGCATCCTGGCGAAGCTGCAGGCCCGTCGCCGCGCATACGGCGTCGAGGCGGTCTTCCAGCGAGAGCGCGTAGTCGACGAGCTGCTCGCCGCTCGGCTCGCCCTCGAAGCCGTGATCGCGCAGCCTGCGCCTTCGTTCCTCGATCCTTCCGAAATAGGACATCGCTAATCGCCCCGCTCCATGTGCAAGAGAGCGTCCCGGGGCGAACAATGCGCGGCGGGGGCGCCTTCGCCACCGAAGCCCTTGAAAAGCGCTGCGAGCAGGCGAATCACGTCAAGCACCTCGGGCTGCACCTCGTCGCCTTCCCCCAAGCGCAAAAGCTCGAGATAGACCATCTGCATGCCCTCTTCCATACCCTTCTGCACGCGGCTGCTGGGAACCACGGTCACTTCCTGGCACATCAGCCGCGCCACGATGTAGTCCTGCTTTGTCAGGCCGCTCATGGCCACGATCGCATCCAGCTTCCGGCCCTCTTCGGGCGACACGCGGAACGCTACCGTCTTGCTGCGCAGGCGCCCGTGCTCGTCCAGGTTCTTCCTACTCATCGCCTTTCGCCTCCTTCAAGGCTCTCATCGGGCTGTATTCGGCGCTGGCTTCGCGCTGTATGTTCAGGTCGGCTGCCATTTCCTGCTGCTTGTTCGGGAACAGGTGGGCGTAGCGCATGGTCACCTCGGTGCTCTCGTGTCCCATGCGGTCGGCGATGGCAAGCGCCGAGTAGCCGAGCTCGATGAGAAGGCTCACGTGGCTGTGGCGCAGGTCGTGGATGCGGATGGGCTCCATGCCGCATGCTTTGCAACCGCGGTGCATCTCCGCGCGCAGGAAGCCCTTGGTATAGCGGAATATCCGCTCGTCCTCGGCGATGCCTCGAAGGCACGCGAGGTAATCGCGCATCTCCTCGGCCAGGAACTCGGGCATCACGATGGTCCTCACCGATTTCCTGGTCTTCGGGGCGGTTATCACGTCCTCGCGGCCGATGCGCTGGTAGGACTTCGTCACCGACACCGTGCGGCGAGCGAAGTCGAAGTCCCGGGGCGTTAGCGCCAGCAGCTCGCCCACGCGCAGGCCGCACCAGTACAGGATCTCGAATGCCATGTGGGACGCGGGCTTGTCGCGCAGCTCGCGGCTGAAGCGGAGGTACTCCTCCTTAGTCCAGAAGTTCATCTCGTCGGCGTTCTTCTCGCCGATCTTGCCGACCTTCTGCATGGGGTTGGATGCCAGGCCGTAGTGCCTCACGGCATGGTTCATGATGGCGGAGAACTGGTTGCAGATGCTGTGTAGGTAGGTCGGGCTGAGCGGCAGTCCGTTGCTGGTCCGCAGCTCCATCAGCTCGTTTTCCCAGGCGATGACGTCCGTCGAGGCGATCTCGTTGATGGGCTTGGCCTCGAAGTAGGGCAGAATCTTCGTCTCGATCATCGCGGCCTTTGTGTTCCAAGTGCTTCGGCGCAGGCGCGGGGAGACGTCCTCTCGGTAGACCCGGTAGAAGTCAGCGAAGGTCATGGTCGGCGCTCCCTCGATGCGCAGCAGGAAATCGTGCTCCCATCTTCGGGCGGCGCGCTCGCTGGTGAAGCCGCGCTTGGTCTTCTTGCACTGCTTGCCCTGCCAGTCGCGGTACCGGCACTGCACGTAATAGGTGCCCCGGGCTTTGTCCTTGCTAACCGACATTTCGGCCTCCCTTTTCCGCCGCAGGCTCGGCCTTGCTGCCGGCATCGCGGGCTTCCGCGCCGAAGAAGCGCTCCTCGAAGAAGCTGCGGCTGACCTTCCCCGGCACCACCAGGCAGCCGTTTTCCTGCATCTCCGCGTTGAGCTTTCTGATCACCTTGTAGGCGTACGCCCGGGACACGTTCAGCTGCTCGCACACCTCGTCCACGCCTATCAGCTTTGCGTTCATCTCCGTTCCTTTCGTTTGGTTACCTCACGTATTCGTGAGCTCTGACGTTGTCAACATAACCTCACGTTTATGTGATGTCAACAGATTCTCGGAAAATTGCTCACGTTCTTGTGAGGTGTTAGAATTGCGCCATTGCCGCTGTGTGCCCCATGTTATTGCCGGGTGCCGCAGCGTACGTTCGACCAACGAGTCCGCGAGAGGAGCCTCAACCGTGCTCAAGAAGAAAGAACCCTCGTCCTTGCTGGGCAGGCGAATCCGCGACCTGCGATTGAAGCGGTGCTGGACACAGCGCGAAGCCGCAGAGAAGTCCTTCGTGACGGAGAGCGCGTTCCGCAGCTACGAGCTGGGCGACCGCATGCCCAAGCGCGAGATCATCGACCGCATAGCCAAGGCGTTCGGCGTCCGCAGCGAGTACCTGACCGCGCCGGAATTCCTGAACAGCACGGAGTTCTGCTACGCCTTGCTGCAGAGCGAGGAGGCCTTCCACCTGAAGCCAGGGGTGGACGAGGCGGGGCTTGGCCACCTGAGCGTCGAGCCGATCGGGGATGCGAAAAGGATATCCGGGCTGCTCAACGAATGGAACAGGATGCGCCAGAAGCTCGACAGCAAAGAAATCACCCAGACTGAATACGACGAGTGGAAGCAGACCTGGGACGATGGCGAAGATGCCCTCGAAGTGCTGGAACGAGCCAGGCTGAGGGATGGCGCGGGGAACCACGAGTAAATGAAGCAATCCGCCGTCCGAGCTCGCAGAAATTGCACGCCCTATAGGGAGTGGAGCCGCGTAGAAAGGATTCGAATAAATGACAGCTGGCAATGTATTGGTAATCGGCAACTCGGGCGTTGGAAAATCGACCCTCATCAACGCCTTTCTCGACGAAGACGAAATCGCCGCAAGGGTAGGTTGGGGCATTTCGGGAACAACCAACGCTCTGGAGATTTACCCCGCAAAGAAGGTACCCTTCCAGCTCATAGACACCATCGGGTTTGAGCCGTCCTTCCTCAAAAGGGCGAAAGCTATCAAGGCCGTCAAAAAATGGTCGAAAGAGAGTGCCAAGGATGGCAACGAGGATAGGCAGATAAACGCCATCTGGTTCTGCATCGATGGAACTTCCAGAAAACTGTTTCCCGAAGCCATCAAGAACCTATCAAAAGCTACGAAAATGTGGGAATCGGTGCCCGTGATCGTTGTAATCACGAAATCCTACTCCATTCCCGAACGAGCTGAGAACGTCCAGATGGTTCATAACGCATTCGCCCAGCAAAAGCGATATGCGAAGAACCTCAAGGCGGTGGTTCCCGTCGTAGCTCAAACCTATACGCTCAACGACACGGCCTTCGCGCCGCCCGAGGGAATCATGGAGCTCATCGATGCCACTAATGCCGTCCTGCCAGAAGGCCTAAGGGCAGCTACGAACGATATCGCTTCGTTCAAGCTGAAACGCAAGCGCGCGATGGCTCAAAGCGTCATAACTGCATCGACTGCGGCAGGCGGAGCCGTCGGTGCGATCCCGCTGCCCTTCGCTGATGCCGCTATCCTCGTTCCTGTCGAAAGCGGACTCGTTACAGCGCTGCGAAAAATCTACGAAATACCCGATGGCGATGATGCGCAGAAAATCATGGACACCATTCTTGATGTGGGCACGGCAAGCATTGCCGCTAAGGCCGCCATCAGTGCGCTGAAGGCGATACCAGGCGTCAACCTTGCAGGAGAAGTTATAAATGCTATCGTCGCGGCAGCTATCGTCGCTGCCATTGGCGAAGGCTCGGCGTTTGTCTTCGAGAAGGTATATCTCGGCGAAATGAGCGCGAAGGACGTTGATGCGATCCGCGACTTCATGGAGCAGAAGCTGAACAGTGAGTTCGTCGGGAAAGTGACCGAGGTCATTGAGGGTTTCGCCAGCAGTGAACAGGGCAAGAATTCTCTCAAAGATTTGGCTGGCAACCTGGTCAAGACGCTAGGCCCAAGCACTGGAAAAGCTTCCTCTTAAGAGCATCGGGAGTAATCTTGCTCGTGAGTGCAGAATGAGTGCAAGCGAATCTGATACTGCGTAGACGACGAAAAACGAGAACGCAGATAGAGACACAACGAGCTACGGAAGCTTTCGAATTTCCAGTCGAGTGGGAATAGAACAGACGTTCGATAAAATAATATAGTATCAGATAGCGGGCACGGTTTCAATTGAATCCGTGCCCGCTGCTGTATGCGTATCCTTGCATGCCCAATATGCGCCGTAAAAGCCGTCTTCTTCGACGTCAAAGTGAATGCGCTTCGTTTTTGCCTCTCAAAATCTTATTTTCACGATTTGCATTTTCATCCCGTTGTCACCGACCCTTGCGAGAAACCGGAAAAAGCCGCTGACAGAAGGGTCTCTCAAATCGTTGTAGCCCAGCATATAGCCGCGACTTGTGACCTGCAGACGGCTGTCCCACGTGCCGATTTCCTTGGCGGCATCCGAAACCGCAAAATATGCCCCCACATCCTTGATTTTTGCAGTCTTAAGCCATGTTTTTGCGATCATCTTTACCGCCGTCCGATTGGCAGCATCAAAGACCAGCACACTGCCGGGGAAAGCGTCCGCCATCCCCCGCACCAGTTCCCGGACCTGCTGGGTCAGAAAGTAATAGAACACCCCGGAGGCAAAGAACACCGCCCCGCGGGAGGCATCGATTTTGCTAAACCATGCGGTGTCTTTCAGGTCGCAGGGGATATTTTGTTCTCGATCCCCGGCGGGCAGTAGCTGCTGCCGCAAGGCAATCACATCCGGGAAGTCCAGATTGTAGATCTTGCATCTACCGTTGTCGCAGGTTCTGCCGGTGTTGTCCAGCCCGCAGCCCAGATTGACCACCGCCGCATTGGGGTGGCCTTTCAGGTAATCCCGCACCTCGAAAGCAAGATCACTCTGCCGTGTGGCCACCTCCAGCGCACCAAAGCGCTGCATCAGGCTGCGGGAGTTTTTCTCTGCCTCTGAAAAGTCGTAGTCGATCTGGTCGAGCAGACGAACCGCTGTTTCATCCCTGTAAAGGTTCGGGTACAACTCCGTACACAGCTTCCGGGAATACAGCGGGAGGATCAGCGTCTCCTGCACGGTGTTTTTCTCAATTTTACATTTCATAGGTTTCTTCCTCAGTGAATAAAAACTGTCATAATTGCCGCCAGCATAGCCGCTATGACCGTCATGCCTATCGCCGTGTGCAGGATGGATGCAAAAATACCCGTGCTTGATGCCCCTACTTCCGCGCCGTGACGCAGAGCCACTTTTTCTTTTTGTGTATCTGCACCTCGTGAAAACCCGCCTGCTCCAGACATGCCTTTAATTCAATGTCCTTGTAGATGGTCATGCCGCCGATGATCTGCGTCCACCTCTCGTCCTTGTCCGTATCGCCATTGCTCTCGTTGCAGATAAGAATTGTCCCGCCTGGCTTCAGCGTCCGCCAGACCTCGTGGAAGCATCGGGGCAAATCAGGCCAAAAATAGACGGTCTCAAAGGCCGTGGCGGCATCGAAGTAGCTATCCTCAAACGCCATATCCGCCACACTGCCTTGCAGAACGGCGCAACGCCCCTCCTGAATTGCAGTTCGGTTGAGCTTTCTAGCCTTCTCCACGCTGACGGGCGAATAGTCGATGCCCTTGACGACGCCATACGGGCATTTTTTCAGCAGCCGTTTTATGTTTGCCCCGCCGCCGCAGCCGCAATCCAGCACCTTTGCGTTTGGCGTAAGTCGTAGAAATCGAAGCCCCCACCGCGCCACAGGGCTGTGGCCCAGATTCATCATGGCAACCATAAGTTTTCCGCCGAGGCCCACGGGCTTGCGGGTGTTTTCAAAGAACGACATCTGGCCCCTCCGATTTCGTGCATTCCGCATAGGTCAACGGGAACGAGGCCTTCAGCACCACGCTTTTCTGCACCGCCCAGCCGTTTTGACGCAGGAAACGTAGGTATTCCTCGCTTGTCCACCTGCTGTGGAGGGGGAATCCCGCCATACTCATGAAAAAGGCTTTTGCCTTGCCGGAAACCGAGTTCCCCGCGTGGGTGAAGGTTGGCGCGATGAGCACGCCGTCGTCCTTCAGCACTCGCCTGATTTCTTGCAGGGCCTTTTCCGGATGCGGCACTATGTGAAGCGCGTTGGACGCAATCACCACTTCGAAGGACTTCTGTGCATAGGGCAGGCGGAACATATCTTGTACGGAAAAGTGCAGCTTTGCGGATTGATTGTCCCGTTTTGCTTCAAGGATCATCTTTGCAGAAGCGTCCGTAGCCTCGATGTGCGCCGCCGCATTCACGATGCTCTTTGCGATAAGCCCCGTGCCGGTGGCAACCTCCAGCACGGTTTTTGCTTTCACTACCGGCCGGATCAGCCCATACATCTTCTCATACGCCGCCCGGTCGTTTCGCATGAAACGGTCATACCGACCGGCATTCTTGTCCCAGAAACCCTTGCGTTCGTGCATGGCTGTCGCCCCCAAACAGTTAGAGCTATCTAACTATAACACACGAATCATACAGTAAGATAAGGCTAACCTTATTCTCTTGGCTAAGACGCATCTCTTCGGTTTTCGCTTATAGCGGCGCGAGTCAGATGCTAGGCTGGAGCTGAATAAGGAGCTTGGCGGACAGGTAGGTCGATACCGGTTCCCGGAACGGTGATCCAGCCAATTACACCAGGGCTCTAGTCATGGAGGTAAACCCAATCCATGACGGGCAATAGGTCCTTTTCTCTAGCTCGACGTCTTTCGGAGCTTGACGATTTGGACTGATGGAGGCGAGAAGTCCCTCACCGCGCCAATACCAGACGATTGCGCTATAGGCATCTCTCCGACCCTTTGAATCACCCCTTTTTACGCCATCCGCTACGAACTCCGGTGGAACCAGGGAGTGATTGAAGGAACGACCTGCGGTTTTGCGAATCAATTGAGTCATTCCCTAAATCGCGAATCAAGGGCCTGATTCGCCCAGATTGTGCACGAATCAGCCCTTGGGCGGCGCGATGCGACACGCATCGACAACACTCGGACTGGATTAGACACTGAGTGGGAGTGCTTGAAACGAGGCGATTGAATAACTCCATCCATTTTGGTTAAAACAAAAAAATGCCGCGCGCCTGCGGCATGAAGAAGGGAAATTCTTATGCATATCGTTGTATTGAGCGGCAGCCCGCGTAAGGGCGCCAATACCGATACCATGGTCGAGGCGTTTGCCGAGACCGCGCGTGAGGGCGGTAATACGGTTGAGGTCGTTCGCGTTGCCAGCAAGAAGATCGCCGGCTGCTTGGGATGCCAGTACTGCTTCGCCCATGGGGGCGTCTGCGTGCAGAAGGATGACATGGCCAACGTGATCGAGTCGCTGAAAGATGCAGATATGGTCGTCTTTGCTTCGCCTATCTACTGGTTCGATATCACCGCGCAGGAAAAGGCCGCCATCGACCGTCTGTACGCTTTCGGTGCCACGGGATTCCCGTTCACCAAGACGGCCCTTCTGCTCGATAGCCACAGCCAGGGCGTCTATGACGCGGCGATCGCCATGTACAAGTCAACCTGCGCTTACTGCAAGTGGGCGGACCAGGGCATTGTCACCATCAGCGGTATGACCGAGCGCGACAGCATGGCATCCTCGCCCAAGTTGAAAGAGGTGCGCGAGCTCGCTCGCAAGCTGGCCTAAGGACAAGAAGAGCGCATGGCAATCAGCACTAGCGGAAATGCTTGCTGCCCTTACCAAGAGGAGTGCTGATTGCCATGCGTTGATGCTCCCGCGGACAATTCCGTCAGCCACCGCTTGCATCCATTTTGGCTAGCTCTGCATACCGAACATGGCGTTGAAGAGCGTGTTCTGCTCCGAGGTGAGCTGTGCAATGCCGTTTTTATCGTTCTGCATCGGGTCCCTTTCGCTGGCGTCTCGTGCAATCGAATGTAGCGCGAGTATATGAATAGGGGCGCATTTCCTCAAGCGCCGTATAGAACAATTTTTAAACGCAGAAAAATAACTGAAAACAAATTAATCCGCGTTAAAATATTGTCAAACAGAAGTTCATGAGGGAAGGTTGCGTATGCGTCGCAAGGCAGACGAGCTACTTAGGGAATGGCGAGACAGAGCTGATAGAAAACCTTTGCTGGTCAAAGGCGTGCGCCAGTGTGGCAAGACCTATTTGCTCAGAACGTACGCCCAGGATCTTTTCGAATCGGTTGTCTACGTTAATCTTGAGAACGACCGGTCGGCGCGAGCGGATTTTTCGGGCGGTCTTGACCCTCATTCGATTGTACGCGCGATCGAGGCTCGTACGGGACAGCGTATCGTGCCTGGCAAAACCTTACTGTTCATTGACGAGATCCAGGCATGCGAGGAAGCGCTCACTTCCCTTAAATACTTTTGCGAAGATGCTCCCGAGTATTACGTTGCGGCTGCTGGGTCGCTTCTTGGGGTTGCCATTAACCATCAGTCGTATTCGTTCCCCGTCGGAAAGACCGACTTGATCGAGATGACTCCACTCGATTTCGAGGAGTTTCTCTGGGCAATGGGGCACGATCAGCTGGTCGACGAGATACGCTCGTCATTCGAGTTAATGGGTCCTCTTGCGCCAAGCCTTCATGAAAAGGCGCTTGGGCTCTATCGACAGTATCTTGTTGTTGGCGGAATGCCCGAGGCGGTCCAAACGTATATCGATGATCAGTCAATCATTGATGTGGCCGAAAAGCATCGGATTATTCTCGACGGATACTCCGCCGACACCAATAAATATGCTGATGAACGCTTGAGCGCAAAGACGCGTGCGTGCTTCGATTCCATTCCACAGCAGCTTGCCAAAGAGAATCGCAAATTTCAATACAAGGTAGTGCGAGCGGGGGGCAATGCGTCTCTCTTTGGAGACGCTCTCGACTGGCTTGTATTGTCGGGTACGGTGGCGCGCTGCAGCCTAGTCGGGCAGATCGAAAGCCCTTTAGAGGCCTTCGTTAACCCTTCTGCTTTTAAAATCTATCAGGCGGATACAGGGCTGCTCGTCTCCAAGGCCGGTGCTCAACGCGCCGATATTCTTGCCGGCATCGGCGGCACATTCATGGGTGCACTTACCGAAAACTACGTCGCCCAACAGCTTTCAGCCATGGGCTATCCGCTGCATTATTGGGCGCGAGATAATCGTGCGGAAATCGACTTTGTAGTAGAGAAGCAGGGATGCTTGTCTGCGATTGAAGTCAAGGCGGGAGAGAACACAAGATCTCGAAGCCTGTCCTCACTTAAAAAGACCCATCCGGGCGTGCGCCTTATCAGGCTATCGACTAAGCCCTTTGGAATGAATGATGGGCTGATGTCTGTTCCACTTTATGCGGCATTTTGTCTATAGGGATGATGCTGCTGTAATGCATGGGGCCCGGAGCGCGATGTTGCTGCGCTCCGGGCCCCACCGTTTTGAGAGCTTATGGCGGTTCTGCCGTCGTCCTAGTCAAACAAGCTCGGCATGTCGTTTTCCTTCATGAGGGCACCGGCAGAGGGGAGGCTCTGCGCAGTGAACTTTTCGGCCGAGACGCCGGCGCCAAGGATTTCCTCGGTCGTGCCGACGGTGGTGACCGAGCGGCCCTTCTTGGCCGTAAAGGCCTGGACGCCCTGCGTGTTGGTGGTCGTCTTGGTCTTGAGCAGCGACGTGTTGAAGTTCATCAGACGGTAGTCGCTCGAGACCAGCGCGAGGTCACGGTCCTCCTTGAGCACCTGCGCATACAGCAGTTTACTGCCGCCGTAGATGGCGTTCTTAAGGCGCTTGCGGTTGGTCTTGGTGACGTATCCAGAAAGCGCGACGCGGACCACGCGGCCGTTCTCAAAGACGAACAGCACGTCGGCCTTATAGTCCTCGGGGTCGATGATCCAAATCACGCTCTCGTCGGGTTCCATTTCAAGATCGGTCGGCAGGTACGAGCCCAGCTGGGCCGACTTGGTGTCCTCAAACGCCGCAACCTTGCACTTGTATACCTGGCTCTTGTTGGTAAACACGAGCAGTTCGTGCGTGTTGGCGGACGGGAACTCGATAAAGGGCTTGTCGCCGTCCTTGTACTTGAGCGTGGTCGCCTTCTTGAGCACGCGGTCCGTCATCTTCTTAAGGTAGCCATCGCGCGAGAGCATGATGGTGACCGGGTACTCCTCGACCTCGGGCTCCAAGCTTACCTCGATAACCTCATGGGGCTCGATCCTGCCCGTGCGGCGCGGCATCACGTACTTCTTGTTGACTGCGGCCAGCTCGTCGCTGATGACCTTCTTGATGTTGTCTTCGCTCGAGAGGATCTCCTCGAGCTCGGCAATCTCGCCCTCGAGCTTGGCAATGTCCTTGGTGCGGTTGAGGATGTATTCCTCGTTGATGTTGCGGAGCTTGAGCTCGGCGACAAACTCGGCCTGGGTCTCGTCGATGTCGAAGCCGCGCATAAGGTTGGGCACGACCTCGGCCTCGAGCTTGGTGCCGCGGATGATGGCGATCGCCTTGTCGATGTCGAGCAGGATCGCCTCGAGGCCGTGCAGCAGGTGCAGGCGCTCGGACTTTTTGCCCAGGTCAAAGTTAATGCGGCGACGCGTGGACTCAATACGCCACTTGACCCACTCGTGCAGGATCTGGCGCACGCCCATAACGCGAGGGTAACCATCGACCAGCACGTTGAAGTTGCACGAGAACGAATCCTGCAGCGTGGTCGAGCGATAGAGCTTGGCCATGAGCTTATCGGGGTCGACGCCGCGCTTAAGGTCGATGGCGATGCGCAAACCCGAGAGGTCGGTTTCGTCGCGGATGTCTGCAATCTCCTTGACCTTGCCCTCCTTGGAGAGCTTGACGATGCGCTCGATGATGACATCGGTCTTAGTGGTGTAGGGAATCTCGTAGACCTCGATGATGCGCTCTTCGGGAATCCAACGCCAGCGGGAGCGAATCTGGAAGCTACCCAGTCCGGTCTCGACAATCTTTTCCATCTCCTCGCGGCGGTAGATAATTTCGCCGCCGGTCGAGAAGTCGGGCATGGGCATGTACTCGAGCAGGTCGCAGTCGGGATCCTGCAGGTAGTGCATGGTGGCGGTGCAGACCTCGTTGAGGTTGAAGCCGCAGATGTCGGACGCCATGGCGACGCCGATGCCCTTGTTGGCCGAGACGAGGATATTGGGGAACGTGGTGGGCAGCAGGCGCGGCTCCTTCATGGCGCCGTCGTAGCTGTCGACGAAGTCGACCGGGTCCTTGTCGATGTCCTTGAAGATCTCGGCGCTGATGGGGGAGAGCTTGGCCTCGGTGTAACGCGAGGCGGCGTAGCTCAGGTCGCCCGAATAGTACTTGCCAAAGTTGCCCTTCGACTCCACGAAGGGCGCAAGCAGCGCTTCGTTGCCCGTCGCCAGGCGCACCATCGTCTCGTAGATCGCGGCATCGCCGTGCGGGTTGAGCTTCATGGTTTGGCCCACGATGTTGGCGCTCTTCTGGCGCTCGCCCTTGAGCAGGCCCATCTTGTACATGGTGTAGAGCAGCTTGCGGTGCGAGGGCTTAAAGCCGTCGATCTCGGGGAACGCACGCGAGACGTTGACGCTCATGGCGTAGGGCATGTAGTTGACCTCGAGCGTCTGTGTGATCGGCTGATCGGTGACCTCGGAGTGCAGGCCGATGACGTTCTCGGCGTTGACCTGCTTTTTCTTTGGCTGGGTTTTCGTCTTCTTCTTTGCCACGATTTCCTCTTGAACTTCTTATGGGCCGTCGTTATCGATTTGCTGCTACTGCAGGTCCAGCTGGTCCAGGTATTCCTTGCCGTGTTCGGAGATATGGCGCTTGCGGCCTGCCTCGTCGTTGCCCAGCAAAAGGTTGAACATGGTCTCCATCTTGGTGACGTCCTCGGGCTCCACCTTGATCAGACGGCGCGTCTCGGGGTTCATGGTGGTGAGCCACATCATGTCCGGGTCGTTCTCACCAAGACCCTTGGAGCGGTTGATGGAGCATTTCTGGTCGCCGATCTCCTTAAGAATGCCGTTCTTCTCGAGCTCGGTGTAGGCAAAGTAGGTCTTCTCTTTGCAGTTGATCTCGTAGAGCGGCGACTCGGCGATATAGACGTAGCCCTCGTCGATAAGCGTGGGCACCAGACGATAGAGCATGGTGAGCACAAGCGTGCGGATGTGATAGCCGTCGACGTCGGCGTCCGTACAGATAATGACCTTGTTCCAGTTGAGGTTGTCCAGGTCGAAGGCCCCAAGGTTCTTGATGCGCTTGTCCTTGATCTCCACGCCGCAGCCCAGTACGCGCATGAGGTCCATGATGATGTCGGACTTAAAGATGCGCGGATAGTCCTCCTTCAGGCAGTTGAGGATCTTACCGCGGACGGGCATAACGCCCTGGAACTCGGCATCGCGCGAGGTGCGAATGGCGCCTGCTGCCGAGTCGCCCTCTACGATGTAGATCTCGCGACGGCTCTTGTCCTTGGAGCGGCAGTCGATGAACTTCTGCACGCGGTTGGCCATGTCGGTCTTTTGCTGCAGGTTGGTCTTGATGCTCTGGCGCGTCTTCTCGGCATTCTCGCGCGAGCGCTTGTTAATGAGCACCTGCTCCATAATCTTATTGGCGGCGTCCTTGTTCTCGATCAAGTAGGTCGAGAGGCGCTCCTTAAAGAAGGCAGTCATGGCCTGCTGGATAAAGCGGTTGTTGATGGCCTTCTTAGTCTGGTTTTCGTAAGACGTCTGGGTGGAGAAGCAGTTGGTCACTAGTACCAGACAGTCCTGGACGTCCTGCCACTTAATGCCGCTCTCGTTTTTGTTGTACTTGCCCTGTTGCTTAATGTAGGCATCGATGGCGCTGGTCAGAGCGCTACGGGCGGCCTTCTCGGGTGAGCCGCCGTTCTCGAGCCAGGAGGAGTTGTGGTAGTACTCCTGCATCATGAAAGTGCGCGAGAAGCACATGCAAGCAGTGATCTTTACGTTGTAGTCGGGCAGGTCCTCGCGGTCGCGACCGCGACGGTCGGCCTCGATAAAGAAGGGCTCGGTAAGGTAGTCGGTACCGACCTTCTCGAGCACGTAGTCCTCGATGCCCTTGGGATAGCAGAAGTCCTCTTCGGAAAACTCGCCATCGTCGCCCTCGATACGCAGACGGAAGGTCACGTTGGCATTGACCACGGCCTGGCGGCGCATGGTCTCGCGATACCAATCGTGGGGAATGCTGATGGAGGTAAAGACCTCAAGATCGGGGCGCCACTTGATGGTGGTGCCGGTGTGGTTCTCGTCGCTGGGCTCAATCTCGAGTGCCTTCTTTTTGGCACCGACGACCTTGCCCTTCTTAAAGTGCAGGGAGTACTTGTTGCCGTCGCGCCAAACCGTGACGTCCATGTATTCGGAAGCGTACTGGGTCGCGCAGGAGCCCAGGCCGTTGGTGCCGAGCGAGAAGTCGTAGTCGCCGCCCTGGTTGTTATTGTATTTGCCGCCGGCGTAGAGCTCGCAAAAGACGAGTTCCCAGTTAAAGCGCTTTTCGGAAGGGTTCCAGTCGAGCGGGCAGCCACGGCCGTTATCCTCTACCTGGATAGAGCCATCGCGAAAGGCGGTAAGGGTGATGAGCTTGCCGTAGCCCTGGCGCGCCTCGTCAACGGCGTTGGACAGGATCTCGAAGGCGGCATGCGCGCAGCCGTCGAGTCCGTCCGAGCCAAAGATGACGGCGGGGCGCAGGCGTACGCGCTCCTCGTCCTTGAGCTGACGAATACTGTCGTTACCATAGTTTGCGGTGTTTTTTGCCATACTCGCTCTCTCGGTGCTCCTTTGCTGCGTTTAAGTCATATAGATAGTCAAGGTAGCATAGCCCAGCCCATAGGCGATTCCAACTAACACGAAATCCATCGAACAACCGTTCGGATTAACAGGGATAGTGTTTAGTGGTAGCGCGGCATTGTTAAACAAATTTGGATACAGATGAATTTTATTTAATAGGGATCTAGTTTTACTAAACAAAATCGAACGATGCTGATCGCACGAGCGGGCACATCGATCGACTATCAACCACGTTTACTCGGAGAAACCCGAGTCGGTTTTGTCCGAGTAAGTTTGAATGGCGAATTGAAATTGGTATGTCTGCATGGCGATGACAGACATGGTTTTCATAATGACAGATATAGTTGACATCTTCTGATAGATGCAATATATTTCTGTCATGTTGCAACGGATATCTGTCCATTACTACGAAAGGAACTCCATGCCGGGCAAAAAGAACCTACGCATGAAGGCGGCGCGCGCGGCGGCTGGCCTTTCGCAAGCTGACTTAGCCCAGGCCGTGGGCGTTACGCGCCAAACCATCGGCCTGATCGAGGCGGGCGGCTATAACCCCACGCTCAACTTGTGCGTGGCGATTTGCAAAGCGCTGCGCGTCACGTTGAACGACCTGTTTTGGGAAGACGAGACCGACGTCGACCCTAACGCTCTTTAGGAGTCGCTATGAAATTTGAAGATTTAAAACTCGTGCAAAAGTGGCACGAATATGCCGGTCCAAAGGATGAGCGTCTGGAAGCTGAGAACGCGAAGATCTGCAAGATTGGTTTCATGCTGCTTTCGTTTGGCATGCTGATGATCCTTTTCTACGAGATCATTGCTCGGCAGGTTGCGTGGGTCCACAGTGACGCCAGCGAAATGCCACATCTCTTTGCAACGCCGGCCGAGGCGGCCATGTATGCGTGGCTTGTTATCGTGATGCTGATTTGCGTGGTATTGCAGACGCGAAAGGGCTATGTCGATACCAACCGTTTTGGGCAAACCGAGCATCTTCCTGTCGGATATTTCCTGCTCGTCTGCGGTATCAGCGGGGTCACGAGCACACTTGTCATCGCGGCGATGCGCTGTATTGTGGAGGTACAGATTGTGCCGTTCGAAAGCGTCTATTGGGCAGCGAATTTGGCGACGGGTGCGGTCTGCGGCATGATGATTTTCATAGCCACATTCGCCGCTCTGTGCGCAACGTTTTTCTCGGCGAAAAAGCGTCGCGCCAAGATCGAGGCGGAGCTCGACGGTACCGACGATATCTAATGCGCAAGTGGCTGGCTCTGGGTTATCAGAGCCAGCCCCCTTTTTTGTTCGACGAACAGGGTCAGCGCAGCTTAAAAAAGCGGCTGAGAGCTAGCGGGACCCAACCGCACCGGCTTCATCGCTGCCGCTGCGCTCGAGTGCGGTGCGGCGGGCACTGTAGGCGACGAGGCCGACTCCGGCTGCGGCGAGTGCTGCTGCGGCTGCCGTCAGGGGGATGTTGCTGTCGCCCGTTCCAGCAAGCGCGCCTGCTTTTCCAGAACGCTTGCCGTTGCTGCGGTCCTTGCCGCTGCCAGAGCCGCTTCCGCCGGAG
>CABVBR010000012.1 GCA_902496645.1 uncultured Collinsella sp. | reverse complement strand
GGAGCCGGGCCTTGGTCGTTAGAACGACGGAACGAACTATTCAACCGTGACGCTTTTCGCCAGATTTCGAGGCTGGTCGACGTCGCAGCCGCGCAAGATGGCGACCTCACGGGCGAGCAGCTGCAGCGGGACGCTCGCCGTGATGGGGCTAAACACGTCGCGGACGGCCGGCACGCGGATGATGCAGTCGGCGATCTTGTTGATCTCCTCGTCGCCCTCGGTGGCAACGACGATGACCTTGGCGCCACGTGCCTTGCACTCCATAAGGTTCGACACGGTCTTGTCGTAGGTGGCGCTCTTGGTGGCCACGGCGATGACGGGGAAGCCCGGGTCGATCAGGGCGATGGGGCCGTGCTTCATCTCGCCGGCGGCATATGCCTCGGCGTGCAGGTAGCTGACCTCCTTGAGCTTGAGCGCGCCCTCGTAGGAGATGGCGGCGCCCATGCCGCGGCCCACGAACAGCGCCGACTGCGCATCCTTGCACAGCAGGGCGGCCTCGTGCACGGCCTCGGTCTGCGTATCCAGAATCCACTGGATCTGCTCGGCCGTATCGGAAAGCTCGCGGAACAGCATACGCGCTTGCTTGGTGGTCAGGCGGTACTTGACCTGTGCCAGCAGCAGAGCCAGCAGCGTGAGACTCACGACCTGGCCGATGAAGCTCTTGGTCGAGGCGACCGCGATTTCCTTGTTGGCCTTGGTGTAGATGACGCCGTCGCTCTCGCGCGCCACGGGGCTGCCCACTACATTGGTGATGCCGAAGACCTTGGCGCCCTTGATGCGCGCATCGCGGATGGCGGCGAGGGTATCGGCCGTCTCACCCGACTGGGACACGGCAACGACGAGCGTCGTCGGCGTGATGATGGGATTGCGATAGCGGAACTCGCTGGCCGCCTCAACCTCGGTCGGGATGCGAGCCCAGCCCTCAATAAGGTTCTTGGCAATGAGGCCGGCGTGGTAGCTGGTACCGCAGGCGATGACGTAGACACGGTCGATGTCGTTGAGCTCCTCGAGCGAAAGGCCCAGCTCGTCGATGTCGAGCTCGCCGGCAGGCGTCATACGGCCGACCAGCGTGTCGCGCACGACGCGCGGCTGCTCGTGAATCTCCTTGAGCATAAAGTCGGGGTAGCCGCCCTTTTCGGCCATATCCAGATTCCAGTCGATGTGGGTGACCTTGGGCTCAATCGCGCTGCCGGCCTCGTCGGTGTACTCGACACCCGCGGGCGTGAGCTTGGCAAACTGACCGTCCTCGAGCACCACCACGTCGCGGGTGGCGTCGATGAGCGCAATGACGTCGGAGGCGACATAGGCACCGGTCTCGCCCATGCCGACCACGATCGGGGAATCCTTACGGGCCACGGCGATCACGCCGGGCTCGTCGGCGGACACGGCGGCCAGACCATAGGCGCCCACCACGTGGGTGCAGGCCTCGCGCACGGCGGCCATCAGGTCGTTGGTCTCGGCATATGCCTCTTCGATCAGGTGGGCGAAAACCTCGGTATCGGTTTCGCTCTTAAAGTGATGGCCGCGGCCCTCCAGCTCCTCGCGCAGCTCGGCGAAGTTCTCGATGATGCCGTTGTGGACGATGGCGATACGGCCGTCACAACTGGTATGAGGGTGGGCGTTGACGACGGAGGGCTTGCCGTGGGTGGCCCAACGGGTATGGCCGATGCCGCAGGTAGCGTCGCTGTCGATGTTGGAAAGCTCGCTCTCCAGGCCCGCGACCTTGCCCACACGGCGAATGACGTCGAGGTGCGCCGCGGCACCCTCGCCCACCTCGAGCGCGACACCCGAGGAGTCATAACCGCGGTATTCCATACGCTTAAGGCCTGTGACCAGGATATTCTTTGCAATATCAGAGCCGGTATAGCCGACGATTCCGCACATAGGACTAGTCCCTTCGTTCGCGTGACTGCAAGACGTCCACGCACAGGGGGCGCTGAGACGTATAACGTTCGAGTATTGTACTCACGCAACCGCAAGCTGATATACCAGAAGTGGTATCTCAACTTAGATACCACCCGATACACACATGCCCAAACCACCACGATGGGGACAGGCACCTTTGTGGTGGTTTGGACGGCGACCCGTTCCGGCGATTTGTCTCAATCTGTAACATCTAGGGCTCCGAAAGCGGGCTTACTGTTACAGATCGAGATTTTCCGCCCGGCCCCGACGCTTCGTCTCAATCTGTAACAGGTAGAGCCGGTTTTACCGTCCAGATGTTACAGATCGAGACAATTGAATGCCGAGGCAGCAAAAACCACCACAAAGGTGCCTGTCCCCTTCGTGGTGGTATGGGCAACGGCGTTTTCCCAGATAAAACCTGCCAAAATAAACCTGTCCCTAATTGGCAGGTTTTGACACCCCGGGGACGGGCGATGCTACAATCAGGCTTGTACTTGAAACGCATCAAAGGGGCCGTTATGGCAAAGGTTAAAATCAGCGACGTCGCGCGCGAGGCCGGAGTTTCGTTGGGCACGGTTTCCAACGCGCTCAACCATCCCGAAAAGCTGCGCCCCGAGACCCTCAAACTCATCAACGAGACCATCAATCGTCTAGGCTACCTGCCCAACCAAAGCGCCCGTCAGCTGGCTGGCGGCACTACCAAGTCCTTTGGCCTGGTCCTCCCCCGCCTCGACCACGGCTTTTCGCTCCAGATTGCCAGCGGCGCCCACAACGAGGCGCGCAAGCACGGCTACGACCTCCTTATCGCAAACGCCGACAACGACGATATTCTTGAGGACCACTACCTGCGCTACTTTATGGGCACCCAGATGTCCGGCGTTATGGTGCAGCCCATGGCATCGCCCGACTGGCATCCGGCCATGACTAAGATGCCCGTGCCCATCGTCCATTTGGACATCCATTGCTCCGAGCCTGGCTACTATGTGGCTGCCGACAACGAGGCCCAGGGGCGCATTATCGCCGAGCTCGCCATCGCCCGCGGCGCACACCATATCGTCGTTGTGGGTCGAGCGGCATTTATGCAGCTCACCCTGCGCGTTCTTGGCATTCACAAGGCGCTGGCAATGCGTCCCGACATTAAGATCGAAGTTATCGACGCCGGCGAATGGAACACCGCGGCGGACGGTTACGGCATCGGCACGCAGATTGCCGAGCGCCCGGCCGAGGAACGCCCCGATTTTGTCGTCGGCCTGACCGACGTGCTGGCCTCGGGCGTCATTTCGGCGTTGGTCGACAAGGGCATCTCTGTCCCCGGCCAGATTCTTGTCGCCGGATGCGACGGCAACCCGCTTGCCTGGAGCGGATCCGTCTCGCTCACCACGGTGGCTCCCCCGGGCTACGAGATTGGCCGCAAGGGCGTCCAGCTGCTCATGGAGCAAATCGAGCAAAAGACACCGCCCAAAACCAAACACATCCGCGTCGGCTCGGCCGCCCGCCCCGTCACAACGGTCACCGCCACCGAAGACATCAACCGTCAGGAAATCGTGCGCCCATTTTTGCTGGAACGTGCGAGCACCCAGGCAAGCATCCAAACCGACGCCACCGCCATCAACCTCGGCGCGTATTTGTAAGCGAACGCCCCGCCGTATCTTTAGGTACGGCGGGGCGTTTCAGCTATGCCCACGCGAGCGTAACTTCCCATTTCGTGTAAACTAGCGCGTATTTAACTTCCCATATCGTGTAAATAACTCTGTATTTAACTTCCCATTTCGTGTATGATTCAGCTAAATTAACTCTCCATTTCGTGTTTACACAGATAATTTAAGCTGTTTGGAGCATCATGTTCGAACGAAAGCTGTATCAGCGCCTTCTCGCCTGGAAGAACGAATGCAAAGGATCAAGAGCGCTGCTTATCGAGGGTGCCCGACGTGTGGGCAAAAGCACGCTCGTGAGCGAATTCGCCCACAGAGAATATGAAGCATGCCTTATGCTCGACTTCTCAGAAGTCTCTGACGACATTAAAGAGCTTTTCCTTCAATATCGATCTGACATCGACTCCTTCTTCATGTACCTGACCGCCTACACAGGCAAGGCCCTTCCCAAACGACAATCCGTCATAGTCTTTGACGAGGTTCAGCGTTTTCCTGCCGCACGAGAATTTATCAAGCAACTCGTCGCCGACGGCCGTTATGACTACATAGAAACTGGCTCGCTCATCTCGATAAAAAAGAACATCGAGGGAATTGTCGTCCCCTCGGAAGAACGCACAATGACGCTTCACCCTCTCGATTTTGAAGAGTTCCTCTGGGCGTGCGACGAACGGCCTCTGGCCCAAGCAATTCGATCCTCCTACGAGAGCCTGCAACCATTGCCTCCTCCCCTCCACAGAAAAGCCGAACGGCTCTTTAGGGAATACATGCTTGTAGGAGGCATGCCTCAGGCGGTCGACGAATATCTCACTAAGCACGATTTTGGTGCCGTCGATGTCGTGAAGCGCGACATTCTAAATCTCTATGACTTCGATATCGAGCGCTTTGGAGGCACGGACGCCACTAGGATCCGCCGCGTTTTTAGAACCCTGCCGGGACAGCTTGCAAAGCATGACAAAAAGTATCGCCTCGCCGCATTAGACAAAAATGCACGAAGTCGCGACTATGCCGACTCATTCTTTTGGCTTGCCGACTCTTGCATAGGGGCAACTTGCCTTAGCGTTACAGACCCCTCGGTCGGACTCTCGCTTAGCGCGGAAGATTCAACATTTAAATGTTACATGTCCGACACGGGTCTCTTGGTTTCGCAAACATTCCGCGACAATCAGGTAACCCCGCATGAGGTTTACAGGGACATACTGCTCGATAAACTCGAAATCAATGAGGGCATGTTTACGGAAAACGTGATTGCTCAGCAACTCGCCGCCGCGGGACATGGGCTTTACTTCTACTCCGTTCGAGATGATTCAAACCCTAAAAACACCATGGAGATTGATTTTCTGATTGTCAAAGGATATGACGATGCAGCTGGCCGCATGAGAGTGTCCCCCATCGAAGTCAAATCGAAAAAGCGATACCGGACATCTTCACTCAACAAGTTTTCAGCGAAATTTGGGAAGCGCGTAGGGACGAGCTATATCCTCCATCCCAAGCCGTTGGTTGTGGAAGATGACGTTATCAGGTTGCCGCTCTACATGTGTTTCTGTCTGTAAAGCCGAACCGAGCAACAGACCCCCGATGCCCCAGGCCGCCGCTCAAAACAAAAAGGGCCCGACAAGCAGGTACTTGTCGGGCCCTTTACTCTTTTGCGTTCGCAACGTTCGTTAGAACGAAGAAAGGTTGCGCACGGGGCGCTAGCGCACGGCCTTGACCGCCGCCGTCAGATCGAACAGCGTGTCGAGCACGGCGTCGCAACCGTCCACCACGTCCTGCGGCAGCGGGACGATATCGGGCACGGCAAAGACATGGCAGCCGGCCGTGATACCCGAGACGCAGCCGTTGCGCGAATCCTCGACCACAGCGCACTCCTCGGGGGCAAAGCCCGCGCGCTTGCAGGCAAGCAGGTACATCTCGGGATCGGGCTTGCCGTGCACGACGTCCTCGCCGCAAGTCACGGTCTCAAACTTGTCAAAGAGACCGAACGACTTAAGGTTGCGCTCGGCGGTAACGTGGCGCGAAGACGTCGCAAGGCCCACGTGATAGCCCGCAGCCAAAAGATCGTCCAGGCACTCGGCAGCGCCGGCCTTAAGCTCCAGCTCGGTCTTGACCATCTCGTCGCGAATCTCCTTGTGGCGGACATAAATCGCCTCGGCAGTTTCGTGGCTGCCGTAATGCTCCTCGAGAATGCCCATGACATCGGGCAGCGTGCGACCAATAAACTGATGAATCAGCGCCTCATCAATCGCGAGTCCCAGCTCGGCAGCGCCCGCCTTCCACGCCTTAATACCCAGTCGCTCGGTGTCGACCAGTGTTCCGTCCATATCAAAAATGACAGCCTTGATCATTTCGTTCCCCCTCATCGGCTTGCATTGCCGCTACTCTACCGCACTTTACAAACTTGTATATAACGTATATACATATTGCACTTTCGTTACATAGATAGATGTCTTATGGCGAGCGGCTCGGTAGGATTATAGTTTCATCCGAGCTTTTAACTGTAAGGAACGTTTCATGCTTTCAGACAACACCGCACCCGCAGAGGAGCTTCAGAACAAACTCGCAGCGCTCGAGCAGCTGCTTTTGGCATATGGACGCGTCGCCATCGGCTTTTCCGGCGGCGTCGACAGCAGTTTTTTGGCCGCCGTCTGCTCTCGCATCATGCCCGCTAACACCCTTCTCGTCCATCTCACCACGCCGCTCATCGGCACGCCCGAGCAGGCTTCGTTTGAGCGATCTGTTGACGGGCAAGCCGATGAGGGCCCGCATTTTAAGCTTCCGGTGCTTAATCTTTCGGTTGACCAGCTCCAACTTCCGCAGGTAGCCTGCAACGACGCCGACCGCTGCTATCACTGCAAGCGCGCCGGCTTCACCGCCATCGTCAACCACGCCAAGTCGCTGGGTTTCCCCACCGTCATCGACGGCAGCAACGCGAGCGACCGCGGCGACTACCGCCCCGGCATGCGTGCCGCCGAGGAACTCGGCGTGCGCTCGCCCCTTATGGAGGTCGGCTTTACCAAGGACGAGGAGCGCGAGCTGCTGCGTACATGGGACTATCCCGTTTGGAATCTGCCCGCCGGTGCCTGCCTTGCCACGCGCATCCCCACGGGCGAGGAGCTTACGCGCGAAAAGGTCGACCTGATTCGAGCCTGCGAGGACTACCTGCACGATCTTGACCTGTCGCAGGTCCGCGCGCGACTGGTCGGTGGCTGTATGCATATCGAGGCCGCGCCGTCCGACGTCGCCAAGATTGCCGCCCTCGGTGGCGCCGCAGTCGATGCCGAGGGCAAAACCCCGCTGCCCGCCGCCATCGAGTCGGCCCTACGGAACCTAGGCTGCAGCGACATCTCCCCCGAGGTCACCCCTTACATCCACGGAGCGATGAACCAATAGACAACGCCCCAATAAGTTGCGGTGAAATAGGGACTGTTTAACGTCCTAAGACCACCAAACAGTCCCTATTTCACCGCAACTCACAGATAGCCGATGTGTTGGGGCGTAGGACAAATTAATCTGATTAATTTGTCCCACGTGGCATCCTCGCGCTAGGCCCGCGCTCTGCAGTTAGAGGGCCGTGGACAGCAATTCTGACAGGCGGTCGTCCTCGATCTCGACTTCCAGAACCTCACGGTAGAACGTCCGTGCCTCCTTGGCAAGATCGATATCGGCGGCGTAGTCCGGATACAGCACCTTTACGAGCCAGAGGCATCCAAGCGCGCGCATGACCGAGGGCGGACGCCCAAACCACGAAAACGGCGCCTGGGGCACACGGTAGACCCGGCCCTCGGTCACTGCCGGCACGTTCGCCCAGTGCGCATCGGCTACGATCGCCCCATAGATATCGGAGCTCTCGGCGTTACTCATGCTGTACTCGGCCACAATCACGGCATCAGGATTCCAGCTGATAATCTGCTCCAAATTGACCGTCGGCATGCCCATGCCCTTGCCAGTTGTCCCGGGCAGGTCCGCAACGTTACCGACATGCAGCATTTCGAGCGCATCGGTCACGTGCATACTGCCGACCGGATCGGTCGTAAGCCCGTCTTTGCCCTGCGCGAGGAAAATCGACTTGCGCTCGCTCTCGGGCACCGCCTCCGCAATGGCAACGGCGCGGTCCAAATACCCCTGGCAAAACGACGCCAGCTTATCCGCGCGGTCTTCCTCGCCCACGAGCTTCCCCACAAACCGATACGCCTGCTCCAAATAACGAATATCGTAATCGACGATGAGCACGGGCATCCCCGTGTCCTCGGCAATCGAATCGGCCATCTTGGCGCCGGCCTCGTCGGCCGTCCAAAAACAGAGAAGAACATCGGGGTCTTGTGCCGCAATCTCCTCGGCATTAGGGGTCGAGCCCGAGCCCATCCACACGCCAAGCGCTGGAAGGTCGAGGTACTTTTTTGGGATGTAGCTGCGGCTATCCCCTGACGGCTTAAAGTTCCAGCCGCAGAGCAGCGCCGGATCGAGGGCATACAAGTCGACCGTGCCAATTGGGTTGGTGCAAAACACGCGCTCGATATTGCGCGGCGCCGACACCTTGCGGCCCGCCATATCCGTAACGACGCGCGTGCCATCGGAGCCGCCAGATGCCCCGCAGCCAGAAAGCGTCCCGGTGCCCATGCCGGCGGCGACCATCGCTATGCCGGCGACCGCCCTGCGCACAAATGCCGCGCGCGACATGCATCCATTCGACATGCTCACGGTTTAAATCCTCCCCGCCGCGCGCCCGACCACCGGAGCACTGACCAACACGGGCGAGCCAGAGGCTCCAGAAATCTGCCCGACGGCAACCTCGACGCCATAGAGCTCGCTCAACAACTCGGGCGACAGCAGCTCGCGTGCAGCACCGGTCGCCACCAGGCCATCGCGCCCCAAACAGGTCACGCCCGCATCGAGCGCAAACGCATGATTGGGGTCGTGCGAGGTCATAAGGACCGAAACCCCCTGCTGGCGCAGCTCGCCAAGCCGCGCCAGCAGCAGCGCCTGGTTGCCAAAATCAAGGCTCGCGCACGGCTCATCCATCACAATCAGCCGAGGATTCGCGGCAAGCGCCCGCGCCACAAGCACCATCTGCTGCTCGCCACCCGAAAGCTCCGTCACATCCCGGTCGGCAAGGCGTTCAAGCCGCAACCGCTCAATTACCTCGTCCGCCGCGCGCTCATCCCCATGCGACGGCGCTGTCGCCATCCCCGCCATCAGGGGCGTTCGCCCCATCAGGACCATTTCGCGAACCGTATAGCCAAAGGTCGATTCGCGTACCTGCGGCACATAGGCCACCAAGCGGGCAAGCTCGCGGCGAGACAATTGCCGCACCTCGCGTCCGTCAATTTCAATAGTGCCCGAAAGCGCCGGCAAAAAGCCCAGGATTGTCTTAAAGAGCGTTGTCTTGCCCACGCCGTTATGCCCCAGCAGCACGTGAACGCTGCTGGCATCTACCGAAAACGTGACGTCGGAAAGCACAGGCACCGAACCATATCCGCAGCTCAACCGCGATACATCAAGAAGCGCCATCAGAGCCTCCCCTGCTTGCCGCGACAGATTAGATACACAAAGAGCGGCGCGCCGACGAGCGCCGTCAGGATAGATAGCGGGATCTCGGTCGTATACACGCTGCGGCAGATATCGTCCACGAGCATGAGAAACGACCCGCCCAGCAGCATGCTGGCGGGCATGAGGTAGCGGTTGTCCGACCCCACAACAAAACGCGCGAGGTGCGGAACGATAAGGCCAACCCAGCCGACCATTCCCGAGACCGCCACCGATGCCGCCGTAAGCAGCGTCGCGCACAGCACCACGAGCGCTCGCGTCCGCCGCACATCAACACCAAGCGAAGCGGCCTCCTCGTCACCGAGCGACATGACGTTCAGCCGCCACCGCAGCGCAAGCAGCCCGACCGTACCCACCGCGCAGGCGATAGCGAGCCAGAGCAAATCGCCCTCATGCACCGAGGCGAGTCCACCCATAAGCCAGAAGGTGATTTCGGGAAGTTGAGAGTTAGGGTCGGCCAAAAACTTTACCGCCGAAACGCCGGCCTGAAACACGTTGCCCACCACAAGCCCCGAGAGCACCAGAACGAGCACGCCGCGCATGCGCCGTCCGATAACGGCGCTCAGCGTATAGGAGCACACGACCGCCAGAACACCGAAGACAAACGCCGCAACCTCGACGGCCGGACCGCTGCCCGAAAGCAAAATGGCAAGCGCGGCGCCAAAGCAGGCTCCCGCCGATGCGCCCAACAGGTCGGGCGATACCATCGGGTTCTTAAAAATGCCCTGGTAGGCACAGCCGGCCGCAGACAGCGACCAGCCCACGAGCATCGCACAGGCAACGCGCGGAAAGCGTATGGTCAAAAAAACGTTGAGCGCGGCATCGTCGGCCCCGCCCAGCGCCGCAACCAAGTCCCCCAGCCCCATGCGATATCGGCCCAAGATGAGCGAAAAAGCAAGGCCGGCGACCAGAATCGCCGCAAGAACCAACAGCACCAGCCGTTTGGCGGCGCGCGATTGAGAAAACCCGCTCGCATCGGCGCGTGAGACGCGCTGTTTTGTTGCACCGCCCATTACGACTCCTCCGCCGTATATGTTCCGCCCGCAATGCCAAAGCCCTCGGCAACCATCGGCTCAATCATTTGTCCGTCTACGACCTCGTTTGAGCGAACGGTCACGGTATCGCCCATTGCGCGCGCTGTGTACGAGCCGCCCGTCGCATCGGCTGTCCCGTTCTCGGATGCCTTGTTTATCGCGGCGGTCAAATCTTGCGCATACGACGCGGCGTCATCGTCGGCAAACTGATGGTTATGCTTAAGAATCTTCGTCGTTCCGCCGTCGAGTGAAAACCACGTGATGGCGCGAACGCGGGCATGCGATATCACTCGAAACGTCGCCGTCGCCGGAGCACCCGCGACGCTTGACCCGGCATCCGACGAGACGACCTCGATCTGCGCCCCGCTGGGCAGCGTCCCCGTCACCGCTTCGCTCAGCACGGCAGTATCGCCCGTCTCGGCATCGGACAGATGCGGCAGCGCCCCGTCATCTCGCGCAGCGGCAATGGAGAATTGTCCCTGGTACACGGCAAAATACGCGCCGCCCGCGCCCGGGCCGTCGGCGGCCTTGCTACCCGGCGAGAACGTAAACGTCACATCGCGGCCCGACACACCCACCGTCAGCTTGATGGCATCGGAATCGAGCTCTTTCCCATTGAGCTTGACCGAGAAATCGGATGCCACGTCCTCGTCATCGCCCGTCGCGGCAAGCTCGCGCTCAGCCTTTAACACAACCTTGATAGCCTGGGACGCCTCGGCATTCGAAGCATCGGAGCTGGCCGAAAGCTCGCCCGCAGACAACACCGGCGAAGCCTCCGTAACCTGCACCGACGCACCGCCGCACGCAGAAAGCGACCCGGCGGCTGCCGTTGCCAAAAGTAAGGCCATGAGGCTCGCCGCCGCCCCGCGACCAGGGCGACGGCAACCGCGCGACACGAGCCTTCGAATGCCCCAGCCCAAGGCGACCAGGCCGACAAGCGCCGCCAAAACCGCCCCGGCAAGCAGCCCGTCGGCCGCCTTGGGACCAGCGACCTCCACTGGCACCTCGACCGATGCCGTCTGATAGTGCTTGAGCTTTGCCGTCATGGTCACCGTCGTCTTTCCCTTGCCGTGCGGAACGAGCCACACCTTACCAAACGCTTCCTCGACGGTCGCGACCTCCGGACGGGACGACGCATAGGTCACCGAAGGCGTGATGGTCTTGAGCCCGTTGCAGGCACAGGCCCCATACGCGTCGGGCGTGCCGCACAAGCACGGGTCAATACCGCACATGTCGGGCATGCCGCAGCTGATTCCCACCTCAATAGATGCGGGAGAAACAGCCACGCCGAGCTCCTGCGGGGCGAATCGCGCCGATTCAACCTGCTTGGTCTGCCCGTTGGCAGACACCGCATGTGACGTCCCGGCGACAGAAATCGATGACACGTCAACCGTGCCGACAATTTGTGTCGACGCATTACTTGGAGAGGCCATCGATGCTCCTTTCGAGCGATGCGGTCATGTTGGCGGCCGGCAGATACAGATACGTGTACCCGCCATCGGCACGCGTCGCGCGCACCAGATAGCCGCCGTCCATAAGGCAGCCGGCGCGGGACGCGCGGGCAATACGCGCCATAAGCTCGGAATCGTCAGTCTCGACGTGCGACGACGTGCCACCGGCCGCCGTTACACCGTCATACCAAAACTCATCGGCCCCATCGGCACGATAGCCCATAAAGTACCTGCTCAGCGGCGTGGTCGGAGCTGCAGCATCGCGCTCAAGCGCAACAGAGGTCCAGTCGGTGCCCACGCTATCGGTGCCGGCGCTTGCATCATCAGCCACATAGCCATGATCGCGCAGCCACGAGAGCGCGTTGCGATATGCGTCGGTCAGATAGGTGACCGACGCATTAAACGAATAGCCGCACGCCCCCATATCCTGCTCGAGCGATGTCGACACCAAAAGGGTCGCACGAATCGGAGCCGTGGCGTCATAGCGATCTGCGGCCGGCATGGCGCGCACGTCCTCGGCCAGCGCGGACATAAGCTCGGCACGGTCGGCGCCAGAAAGCGAAAGCTCGTGAGCATCCGAAAGATCGACGCCGGCAAGCGCAACGTCACCCGTTTTGTAAACCTCAAAGAGCGGCGACGCCTCGACCGTCGCACGGTCATCCCGCTTGAGCCCCGTGGTATCGGCCGTAATGACCGCCGCCTCGAGCTTGCGAGCATGGGCATCGTCCTGAAGCGCGACGAGCTTGTCGAACGCACCCTGCGAAACCTTGGCATAGTAGCGCGTTATGACCCGCCCGTCCTTGCGCACATAGCGAATCGTCACGTCAAGCGGCAGGCAATCGTCTCCCAGATGCCCGTGGGCATCCGAAAGCAGCATGCGTTCGGCGGCCTCAACGGTCTTTATGGACGAGGCCGAGCGATAGCTTCGCGACATAGTCGCATAGTATGCACCGCCGTGCGTCACGCCCTGGTACTCACCGGTCATATAGGCCGGCGCGCCCACGTACGAGACCTCGACCGTCGAAACGTCCGCCTCCGCAGGCTGGCGTTCGGCCAGGCCAAAGAAGCCCGCCCATGTCAGGGCGCACGCGGCGATAAGCGCCACGGACTCAACTGCGACAATGCTCGCGACGCGACGCGGGGCCATCTTGCCGCGCAGGGGACCAAGCAACACCGCCGCCGCAATACCCGCAAAGCAAACGCCCGCCGCGGCCATCGCCACAAGGGCGTCCGTATGGGCAAGCAACGAGAGCGCGCACGCAAACGCCGCCAGACCGGCAACCGCGGAGACCGCATAGGTTGCAAGCGGCACCAGGCCTGCGATTTCGGCCTGCTCGCCACGGCGGTGCTCCATGAGCCAGACCCCCAGGTGGGCAAGCGCCACCAGTACGGCACCCCATGCCACGAGCAGCAGCATATTGCCGGGCACCGGATAGTACACCGGGTGCAGCGCCGCAAAAAACTGCTTTTCGGCCCCCATCTGGGCAAAGAACAACACCGGATTGAAGGACGCAAGGGACGCAAGCGGCGAAGGTTCAATCGGCGTCGTCTGGTTGTACGCCGCGACGCCCCAAGCGCACCCGGGCAGCAGCTGCTGAAGCAACACGCCTGCCGCCCAAAGCACAACCGTCACGCCGAGTACGCCCGCAGCGGCAAATGCCACAGCCTCGGCGCGCGACCCCGCAAGCAACAGCGCGACGGAAGAGATTGCAAACGATACGGCGGCGGTGAGCGCATAGCCGCACACGACGTATGCAAATGCCCCCAACTCGCCGGGGCACAAGCCGAGCGCGGCCATATTCAAAGCAAGCGAGGCGGCAAAGGGAACCCCAATGGCCAAGACACACGCGATAACGCCGGCGGCAAACCGCACGGCGAAAATCCGTGCGCGTGCCATTCCAACCGAAAAGTGCGCCGTCACGGCCTGACGCACCAGCACAAATCCAAAGAGGGCAAAGCCGAGCGCAGCACCAAGGACAACGCAGCAAGCCGATACCGCGGGGCCCAAGCCCTGCGCAAAGAGTTGGTACTTGAGCTGCTCATGGGTGTAATCGATATTAAAGATAGAAATGCTCGGCACCACGGTCGTCGAAACGGGCACCAAAACGACCAGCACAAGCATGGCGGCCAGGCACGGCAGGATGGCATCGCGCGCGGCAAACCCAAGCTCATGCAACGTCATCCTTGGACGGTGCGGACGGCGGCCACGCCCAAAAAAGCGCCTGCCGCCAAATGGGCCGTCATCCCGCTCGGCAAGAAGCTCGCGCCAGCGGGCGGGATGGTCGTGCTTAAGCTGGGCGACCACGCGCCGACGCTCGCCGCAGCGTCGCGCCATGCGGCGAAGGCAGCGCAGCAGGCAACCGCCGATCAGCCAAACAGCCAGCACCACCAGCACGACAAGCGCAAGCGCGGCGGCAATCAGCAGCGCATCGATAAAGCCGAACGGCTCAATCGTCAGCGCAAACCGATACTCAACCGTCTTGTAGTGGACCAGCGAAGCGCGCACGGTGATGACCGCGGTGCCGGTGCCATGTGGAACGATCCACGAGCGCCCCGCGAACTCCTCCGCGCTTGCCACGCCATCGTCGCTCGACTCGATAGAGAGTGTCGGCGCAACTTCCTCAAAGCCCGCGCAGGCACAATGCCCCCACGCATCGGGCTTTCCGCAGGTACAAGGATCGATGCCGCAAAGATCCTTCATGGAGCATTCTTTGCCCACGTTAATCGACACCGGATCGGTCTCGATATCTAGCAAGCCGGGAAAGACGCGGCCCATGGTCTCGCGGTCCATCTTGGAGCCTTTGCCCGGGGTACTCGTGCCCATCAGGCGGTCCAAACCGACCGCGACGTGCATAGTGCCCTTTGCTTTCTTTTTCGAGGACACCTGGGATGCCGTATCGCTCGATGCGGTGCCCGAGCTCGCCTTACCGCCCATGCTTTGCATGCTGCCCATGCCATCGGCAAACGCCATCGGCACACCAAAGCCCGCGACTCCCGCCAATGCAAGAACCGTAACGCATGCCGCCACTACGGCGAAGCGCCTCACCAGTTGTCGAAGGCGAGCTAGCACCGGCTATTCCTTTCGCTTGGGGCTATCTGCGTCCGATGCGCCCACACCGCAAGCGCCCTTGCGACGACGCAGCACAAGTGCCACGGCAACGCCTGCAACAACAATCACGGCAATGGCGGCGGGAGCGACAAGCGGCATGCCGCTATCGGTCGCGTCCGCGTCGTCGGCATCAGACATGTCCGTGCTCCCCATATCCATCATGTCGGAGCAACCCTCGGCCGTGTCCTTCTTGGCACCGGCCGCATGCTTCACCGCCTGCGATGCATCGTTTTGGAGGTCGCGCGTCGACACCACATAGGTCCCGCCCTCGCTCACCGAAAACGCCACGTATCCGCCCACCATCGCAATATCGGAATCCTCGACGCGCGAGAACGTCTGTGTATCGGCATCAAAGGTAAAGAGTCCCAGCTCATCGTTGTCGTCAAACAGGTCGTCGGCGAGCACATAGGCCTTTCCCGTGGAGCAAAACGCGCCCTGCTGGGCAAAGCGCAGCACCAAAAACTTGTCGAGCCCGGCAAGCGGTTGCGTCAGCTCGCCCGTCGCGGTGCGTTCGGCCGTCATGGCGGGATCGGTCTCGGTCACCTCGTCGGCCGTAAAATGCTTGCCGCCAAACGTCAACGAGTAGTCGGGATGAAAGTACGTGTCTCCGGCCCAAAAGGTCAGGTCGCCGTCGGTGCCTGCCATCTCGCGCATGCGCGCCGTGGGATCGGCGGCGCCATTGATGCGCACCTGCCAAACGGCGCGGCCCATAATCGTCGCCTTATTGATATCGAGCTTATCCTCGACAGCCTCACTCGAGACCTCCGCCGCCGCGGGTATCTCGGTATAGGCATCTGACGAGCCGGCCGCCTCGGACACAACTCCGCTCACGTGCACCTCAATTTCGCAGGTGGCATCCGTATATTGGCGAAGCGATGCCTTAAGGGTGATGGTCGTCTCGCCGGCCGTCTTGGCATAGACCGTCACGCCCTTGGCGTCTGCCGTCGCGACCGCCACCCCGGGATTGCTCGAGGTCGCGCTCACCTGAGCATGATAGGTCTTGTATTTCTTGCCGGCGCAGGTGCACTGCCCGTTCTTGTCAAAGCAGCTATCCGAGCATCCCTGCGGGCACTTGGGCATACCGCAGCCCTCGGTCTGCTTATCCGAAGACGGCGTCACCTTAAGGGTGAGACTCCCCTTCTTTCCGGCCTGAAGCTCCATCGATGCCGAAGCCGCCTCGACCTTCACCGCACCGCGGTTGAAATAGGCAAATGCCGGTGTCGCAACGGCCAGGCTCACAACGCCCGCCAACGTGAGGCACAGCGCCATCGCCGCCATCGACTTCCCTCTGTTTTTGCGCGCCATCGCGCCACCTTCCCTGTGAATCTCCCTATGCAAACAGCCCGGTCGTATCGATATCGCCGCCCACACCCTCCGAGAGGAAAATTTCCTCAAGCGAAGCGTCGGGATACTGAGCATGGACCTCGGCCACACTACCGTTAAACGTCAGGCGGTTCTCCTTGATCATGCCCAAATGATCTGCCGCATCCTCGAGCTCGCGCAGGTTGTGCGAAGACAGGATCACACTGGCACCTTTTTCGGCCGCATATTGCTTGAGCAAGCGTTTAAGCAAGTTTCGCTTGGCAAGATCGAGGCCATCGAAGCTCTCGTCAAGCAGCAGGGACTGGGCACCCGTCGCAAACCCGAGCAAAATGCCCAGCTGGCGCTGCATACCCTTCGAAAAGCCCGCCACCTTTGCACGGGCATCGAGCGAAAAAATATCGAGCAGGCGCTCAAAGACCTCATCCGACCAGGCCGGATAATAGCCTTTGTAAAACGAGCGCATGGTAAGCGGTGTCGCCTGCGGCAAAAAATACGGCTCGTCGGCCACGATAAACAGGGCCTGCTCGGAGGTACGGTTCTGCCCGGCCGCGACGCCATCGATCGTCACCGTGCCATCATCGGCGCGATAGACCCCGGCGATAATCTTGAGCAGCGTCGTCTTGCCGGCGCCGTTGTAGCCCACCAGGCCATACACCGATCCGTTCTCGACGGTAAACGAGATATCGTCCAGGGCCCGGTACGACCCAAAGCTTTTAGAGATATGGGAGACTTCGATCATCACTCCGCCTTACAGGTCGTCCGGCGCAAGCTCGGCCGGAAGATAGCAGTACACATACGCCTCGAGGCCGCGCAGCTTAAGCTGGACCAGGTACCCGCCGTCCATGCCGTACCCCATGCGAAGATTGGGCACGATCTTCGCGATGTCCTGTTGGTCCGACACCGTCTTTTGCGCGCCAAAGTCCTGCGTGACCCAAAAACTGCCCGCGTTCTCCTTGCGATAGCCCATAAAGTAGCGGGCCTGCGGCGAGGTGACGGCGTTTACGGAAGCATATGGGTCGTCCGCCTCAAACGTCATGCTCTCAATGACACGAGGGTCGATCTCACCGTCGCCAATCTGCGCCAACACGCCGTGGTCCTCAAGCCAAGCCATCGTGCTTGTCCAGCTATCGGTCACATACGAAAGCGCATTGTTAAACGAATAGCCAAACGAGGCGACATCGACCTCGGACGCCGTCGTAAACATAATCACCGCGCGCGTCTGCGACTCGGGGGCATAGATGTCGCTTGCCGAAAGGCGGTCGAGGTCGTCGGCCATGGCCTTTTGGAGCGAGGCGCGATCGGCCGCGGTAAGGTCGACCGGCACAATCTGGTTGAGAATGCCGTCCGCGACATACAGCACGCCGCTTCGATACGCTACATACGAGGGCGATTCGCACAGGCTGGACACTTCGTCCTTGGTAAGCGCTGCGGTATCCCCCGTCACCACGGCTCGGCGGAGCTCCTTGGCATGCGCATCGTTATCGAGGACGCGAAGGGCCGAAAGCTCACCGACCGTCGCCTGGCGGTAGTAGCGCACGGCGGTGCCGCCATCTTTGAGATGGTAGATGATCGAGATGTCGTAGGGCACGACCGTCTGCTCAAAGTTCTCGGCATCCGTCGCCCACGCTTCGCGAGCCGAATCGATGAGCTGCTGATGGATGGAGCGAATCGATTCGACCGTCGACGCATCGCGATAGCTTCGCGTGGCCGTGAAGTAATAGGACGTGCCGCCCGATACGCCCGAGAAATTGCTCGAGAGATAGCTCGGCGAACCGTCATACGAAATCTCGACGCTCTCCACGTCCTGGGTTGCCGGAATATAGCTCGCATAGCCAAAGCCGCCTGCCGCAATTGCACCGATCGCCGCAGCCATAACGGCAAGCTCCGCAGCGACGGAGGCGACTACCACCCGACGCGGCGCACGCCCGCGGAAGGGGCCAAAGAGCAGCGCCAGCGAAACCAATACAAAGAGCGCCGCGCCGGCCGCGAGGGCGACCGCGATATCAATGGAGCCGAGCGCCATCACCGTCACGGCGACCACGGCAAAACCGATAACGCAGACCACAACAAGCGACAGCGCCGGGGACTTCCCCGCCATCTCGGCCTGCTCGCCCGAACGACGCACGAGCGCCATGGCGCCGAGCGCGGAAAGCGCAACATACGCGACGGCCCAGCCGGCCACCAGCTGCCAAGATCCTGGCTTGGGGTAGTACACCGGATCGACCGCCTGGAAAAACTGTTTGCTGGCACCTTCCGTCAAAAAGAACGCGACGGGGTTGCCCCACGAAAGCGACTCCAAAAGCGACGGCGCCACCGTCACATCTTGGTCGTACAACGTGACACCCATGGCGTCGCCCACCAGCAAGAACTTGCTCACGGCGCCGATGCCCCACAAAACCACGGTCACGCCGCCCAAAAGGATGACGCTAAACGCCAGGGCCTCAAACAGCGTGCCCGCAAACATGGTCGCGATCGCCGTCACGGCAAACGACACGAGCGCCACGACGACATAGCCAGCCACAACGTAGGCAAAATCCGCCAGTTCCCCCTCGTAAACGCCGAGCGCCATGTTGTTGAGCGCCAGCGAGACCGCAAACGGGACGCAAACGACAAACGCGATGCCGACAAGCCCAACCAGGGCGCGCGAAACAAACAGGCCGCGGCGGTCGATGCCGAGCGAAAAATACGCCGTCGTCGAGCGCTTCTCGAGCATAAAGCGAAAGAGTGTCAGGGCAAGCGCCATGCCGAGCACGACGCAGGCCGCATCCACCACAGGGCCGAGCGGCTGCGCATAAAACTGGTACTTAAGCTGGTCATGCGTAAAGTTGACGTTGAAGATCGAGCAGGCGTTGACCATCGAGGTCGACACGGGCACCAGCACGCAAAACGTCACAAGCCCCGCAAGTAAAACCGGGAGCGCCGCGCGAAACGCCTGGAAGATGTCGTGGGCAAAAGGGCCCGCAGGACGACTACTCGTCATTCGAACTGCCCTTCTCCGATTCATGCGGCTGGTCCGCTGCCTCATCCGCTGCATCCGATTGAGCGGGCGCGTCCTTGGGGCTAACCTGCGCGCTGTCGTGCTTTTTACGGCGGCGCAGCACTACGGCCGCAACGGCAATGATAGCCGCCACGACCACGGCGGCAGCGCTATATACAAGCGTCTTGCTGCTCGAGGCGGTCTCCGCGGCTTTGTCCTCGGCAGCCTTCCGCTTCTTGGCGGCCTGAGGCGTGTTCTCCTGGCGCACCTTATACGAAGCGAGGTCGTCCGTCGAAACCGCGAACATCGCGCCCTCATCGGTCTCAAAAGAGAAGTAACCGTTCGAGACCTTGCAGCCGTCGTCCTGCGCCTTCTGAAACACGCGATTCTTGCCGTTGTAGCTAAAGAGCGAAAGTGTCATCTCGTCCGGATACTTGGAGCCGGCCTTGACATAGATCGACGCCTTCGCCGGCAGCTTGCCCTTGTAGGCAAAGTCGAGCACACGCGAATCCTTGGCCTGCTTGGTAAGGTTCGCAGCCGTTCCCTCACCTTGCTCGGACACCTTAATGGTGGGGTCGAAGTCCAGGTTGGGATCGTCGGCGTTCACATCCTCACCGTGGAACGTCCAGGAATAATCGGGCTGGTCGGACGATGCGCCCGACCAAATCACCAGCTGGGCATTTTCCTTGCCCGCAATCTTTTTGAGCTCCTCGGCGGTGTTGAGATGGGAATTGTTCTCAACGATGACGACGGTGCCGCCCTCGGACTCAACCGTCTGCTCGTTGAGCTCGTCGGACTTGGACTCCGTTGCCTTGGCCGCCTCGGGAATACCCGCCGAGTTAGCCTTGACCGTTCCTTCGTTTTTGGCGGAGCCGCCCTGCGCGCCGCCGGACTGCTGATTGCCACTCGACTGCTGACCGTCGTTTGACTGCTGAGGCGCAGAGACGTTGACCGTCACGTATGCCGACCCCGTCGACCATTGGCGCAGCGATGCCGAGATGGAAATCGTCGCAGTGCCCGCAGATCTGCCAGTTACCACTAACGTGTTGCCACTCATATAGGCGCTGGCAACACCGGCGTTGCTCGAGACACAGCTCACGTTGGGCGTGTACGTCGTATATGCCGTACCCGCGCACGTGCACTGGCCGTTGGCGTCAAAGCAGCTGTAACCAGACTCGATGGCGCCGTCACCGTTGCAGACCTGGGGACACTGTGCCATGCCGCATCCTTGCGTTTGCGCATGGCTCGAGGGAGAGACCGAGACGTTGGTCGATGCGGTACCGCCAGCGACGACCGAAAGCGAGCTGGCGCCCGGCGCAACCGAAACCGTACCAAAGTTGAAATAGGCAAACGCCGGAACCGAAGGCACCGTCGTGGCGACCAGGGCACCACCGGCGATTGCCACCGCCAGAACGCGGCCGATTCGTCCCATACGTCTCATGATCTTCTCCTTCTCATATACGCCCAAAGGGAGGCATGCCGCACGGCATACCTCCCCGGACTTTCCAGTGATCGGGGCATGTCTGGACACCCCGACTACATCGTCATGCCCTTATCGGGCGTTTTTGCGGCGCAGGGCCACAACAATGCCGATCACAACCATACCGGTCAGAGCACACATGCCGGCAATGGCAAAGGTGCGATCGCCCGTATTGGCAAGAGTGCCCTTGTCGGCAGACTTCTTTGCGACGACAGATGCGGGCTTGGTATCGCCCGGGGTCGCCTGCCCGCCGTTGCCCTGGTTACCGTTGTTGCCATTGGAACCATTGTTATGGTCACCGCCGTTGCCGTTGTCGGTAGAGACGGCCTCGCCACCCAGGATATCGATACCGAACACGCCGTAGGTGTTGGCAAACGTCGTGTTGTCATCAACGGGGATGCCGTTCGCGTCGGCCTTCAGGCCGTAGAGGAAGCGCATGCCGAGCTGCTGGCTGTAGCCATCATAGGAGCCCGTCGGGTTCGTGCCGCCAAAGTACGGCACGCTCTCGTTCCAGCTCCAGGCAAGAATCGGGCTCACCTGCTGCTCGGTCTCGGCGAGCTTCTTGCGCAGGAACTGCGCCTGCTCGTCGTCGCCCTTCCAAGCGTTCTTGTTCTCGGAGAGCACCTCGTAGATGGTCTTGCCACCCAGCTCGTCGTACTTGGTCGTGTTGTCCCACATGGACGGATAGTAGTAGCGGGCGGTACCCATGAGCTCGTCATAAGTCCAGGTGGACTGGCCCCAATAACCGTCCTCGGTCGTTGCACCGTTGCCGTTGCTCTGAAGCTGGTCGTTCACGCGAACCTTGAGGGTCATGCCGGAGTTGAAGTTCACGCCAGCGGCCTTGAGCACGTCGGTCAGCAGGACGCCCTCGCTGTAGTAGGTGCGCAGGCCGGCCATGCCGCAGTTGGCGGCGGTGGTGTAGCCGCTCTGGACCGGCAGGTTCTTAAGCTGATCCATGGTGAGCGTGGTGGTCTTTTCGACCTTGGAGCCATCGGCGCTCAGGATGCGCACGACGACCTCGTTGGAGTTGAGGCTGCGGAAGGTCACGTCACCGGACACGGTGCTAAAGCCCTTGGACTCGATGACGACGTTCTTGGTGCTCTTCTCCTGCGTCGTGTCGAACAGGGCGATGGGCAGCGTCAGCGTAGCGGACTTACCACCGGCAGTGAGCTCGTAGTAGTTGAGCTTGCCAGCGTCATCGGTCGCATTGGTGAGCTGGTCCTTCCACTCGTCAAAGGCCTTGCCCTCGAGCGTGGTGCCATCGATGGTCACCGACGTGATGTTAGAGATCCAGTCGTTGAGCATGGACTTGCCGTCGGCGCCCTCATGCGTCTCCTGATAGGAAGCCAGGGCATCTGCGGACGGCGTCAGCGAGAACGTGGTCTTGCCGCCGTGATAGCGACCCATGGACGTGGAGACCTGGGAAGCCTTCTCGGGGAAGCTCATACCAAGATCATAGGAGATGGCATCGGTGGGCAAAGCGACGTCCTTGACGTCATCGCCCAGCTTGAGGCCGGTCTCGTTAAAGAACGAATCGGTGTAGTTGGCAGCGCCCAGGATCTCGCCCTGCTTGGCCGTCTTGGCGGTAATGGTAAAGGTGCCGTCGCCGTTGTCGGTCACGGTGTAGCCGGCTGCATCAAGAGACTCAGATGCATTGCTCACGATGCTGTTAGCAGAATCCAGAGCGGTGAATTTAAACCACATGTGATGATGCGCGGTCGTGGACTGCGAGTAATCGGCGGCATTGGCGAGGATAGAGCTGCCCTTGGTGCCCTTGCCGTTGTTGGTAAGCCACACGATATGGTTCATGGAACGGACGTTGGCGCCATGAGTCACCTTGTAGGTGGTGCTGGCAGGCGTGTCCTTGGTTCCCTTGACCACGCTCACGGCCTCAAAGGTCAGGCCAGTGTCGACCGAGGTCTTGATCTTGTCGAGCTTAACGGCCTTGCCGTCGACGGTGATGCCCTCGAGGACGCCGTCCTCGCTTACCGCGGAGACGTTAAGCGTGCCCGCCATAAGCGCAAAGCCAAGCTGCACGTCGAGCACCAGATTATTGCCATCGGCCGTAGCGGTCAGCGTGGTATTGTCGCCACCGTTGACGGAGAACTTGAGGCTGTTGATGAGAGCGGCCTCGTCGGTAACGGCAACCGGGCCGTCAAAGGCGACCGTCACCTTAACATGCTGGCCGGCGTTGCTGGTATCGCCCGCGGGCGGCTCGCCGTACTGGGCCTCGCGATAGGCCTGCGCGGTCTCACCGGTCTGCGAGACGGTCTCGCTATTGGCATGCCACTTGGCATAGAGCTGGGTGTCCTGGTCGACCGTGCCGTTGTTGGCCGTAAAGTCGAACTTCTTGCCCCAGTCACCGGTCTCGGTGCCGTCCTTGGCAGCATCGGCATCAATCTGGACGGTGCCGTGACGATACTGATCCTCGTCATTCGCCGAGCCGGAAGTTGCCTGGGTCGCAACCATACCCTGGTTCAGCGTCTCTGCATAGGCAATCTCGCCTGCAAAAAGCGTCGGCGTAGTCATGGTGACCGTTAACGCCGCAACCGTTGCAAGCTTACCGAAGCAGCTCAACCTTCCCTTCCAATTCCATTTCACCGGGCCGTCACCGGCCCGCTCGGAGCATTTAGTCATGCCCTCACTTCCTTCCTCCAGTATCTCGCCAATATGGCGATAGTCTGTGGCATTATATTTTGTCGAGAATAATTTATCGCGAGAATAAAGGGTCGAATCCGTCAACGGCAGAACGAGTCAATTCAAACAAAAAGTCTGATGCATCTATTTTCGCAGGTAGATACATCAGACTTCCAAAACAGATTGTTATGGTCGAATCAAATTATTTCCGCGAACGGCAGAGCCGCATACAGGCGTCAGATTGTTGACGAGCCCTCAACTGTTGCGCTAGGCGAACATCTTGACGCTCATGTCGACGGGCTTTGCCGTAAAGCATGACGTGGTCACCAAGCCGTCGACCCCGGTTGCCGCATACTCGGCAGCGTTGTCGGGGCGAATGCCGCCAGCCGCCACCAGGGAGACATGGGGGTCGATCCCGTGCAGCTCCTCCACGAGCGGCGCCAGCTCGGCGACCGGGACCTTGTCAAACTGGATGCCATCGACGCCGGCCTTCACCAGTCGGCGCGCGTCTTCGGCATTTGCCTCAACGAACAGCTTCTTCTCGATGCAACGGCGACGGATTTGCGGCAATAGCTCGATAAACGCATCGAGCCCCGTCGCCCCCGAGGGCGCCGTCATAAACGTGGTATGGTTGTCGAACACGAGCACGGTCTCGGAAAGGCCCATGCGATGCGGGAACGCCCCGCCCGCAACAATTGCCTTGGTCAGCAGGTCCTTGTTGCCCGGCGTGCTCTTGCGCGTGGTGAGTACCTCACACAGGGGATTGGCGTCATGCGCCGCATCGACCATCTTGCGCGTCTTGGTCGCCACAGCCGAGTAGTGGTCGAACATGTTGAGGCCGACCTTCCACAGCAGATGCAAATTGGCGGCCGTACCGCTCACGCGCATAAAGGACTGCCCGGCTTTGACCTTGGTGCCCGAAGGCTCAAACCACTCGACCTCCAGGTTGAGCATGGCGGCCATGCGCGCGACCTCCTCCGTGCAGCAGATCACGCAGCCCTCTCGCGTGTAATACTCCATGGCGCCGGGCGTCTCGCCGATACCCAGAATATGCGTCGTCAGATCGATATAGGGAACATCCTCGGCAATAAGCTCCTCGAGCCGAGCGTCGCTGATACGAATAATGTCGGGCATAGGGGCCTTCTTTCTCGCATTGTTCTCAACAAAGAATAGAATACCGCCTCGCACCCCACCACCCCCAAGTTGCGGTGAAATAGTTCCTGTCTTGCGGCCCCAAGGGCAAATCCAGGAACTATTCCACCGCAACTTAGGCAACAAACCTGCCAAAAAGGGACAGGTTTATTTTGGCAGGTTTTATCTGGGGAAATGCCAAATTGCACCTACCCCTTGGATACTTCGTGGGACAAATTAATCAGAAGTGTTTGTCCCTTTTTGAGAGATGCAGCAAGAGGCAATGCCGTTGTGTCTATTTCTTCCGATAACGGCGGTTGCGGCTCGTTGATGAACCCATGACCTCGATAAGTCCCTTCTCGGCCATTTTTGGCAAATGGTAGCGGACGGATGAAACCTTTACCCCCGATGCAACCGCTATTTCTCGCGCCGTCATATCCACTCCGGCGCTGAGAGCCTCCAGGATCCTATCCGCTGTCGAAGTGGGCATCTCTCTGTTCATATCGATTATTTCAAACGTGTCTTTGCCACATTTCGACAAGACATGCTTATCGACAAGACCCCCGCAGATCAGACGAATGTCATCCGAATCCCACTTCAAAGCCTCTCGTATTTTTTGAACATCGCATACGCACCCATGCTCTCGCATAAACATGAGTAATGTTTCCTCGCGATCCGTCAGCTCGGTGCCCACATGCCCTTGAATCCACATGCGATTTTCAGCGAGCTCCGCCCCGTGCCGGGAAAGCAGCACCGCAAACGAATCGGCCTTAACGATAAACTTCGGCCTGCCAAGCGAACGAGACTCCATCTCGCGAATCATAGCCGGGATACCAGATCCCTGGCTTTCTGCAACAGCCCCCTCGGCATGCTCTAACGGCGTCGCCCCCATCAGGCTCATGAGTTTTGGGTTTCGGCAGCGCGATTCCCCGTCCGCGAGATTGTCCACCGTCTTTCCGCCCCAAAGCCCGCCGGGGTTTTTGATCTCTATTCTGTCGGGGTAGATATCGACACTCACGGCCTGCCCCACAAACATGGGCGAGTATTCTCGGTGGATGCAGGCATTCGCCAAGGCCTCACGCAAAACCTCCTGCGGAATCTCCCAATCTTCCCTTCTGCCAGCGCCTCGCACTATCGACATCTTGCGCAAGTTTCGCCCAATCGCGGCGAGGGCATCTTCTATGCAAGCTGGAATCGGGCCATCGCACAACTGGCGGTCAATAAACCGGGGTAGCCCGGGCGCAGACTTTTCCACATCGGAATGGACGGCGACATCGATCATCAGCTTGGGATAGAACTGCTGGGGGTAAATTCCCGCCGAAAGAAGCCCTGCGAGCTTCACGGCGCCATCCTTTGTGGTGATATTGAGTCTGACCAGCTGCTTTTCCAGCGTATCGGCCCCGCGCAAAACGCGTGGGGTCTGCAGCCGGCGATTCGCGATAATAGACCGCACGACATCTGGATCCAAATCCTCGATTGTCGCCTCTGGAACCACCGTTCCGTCTGCATCGCTCGGAAGCAGCGCACTCTGCAGCTCATATAGCTCAGCAGGCGACATCTTGATATCTTTGTCATCCACACGCTTGTAGCTACCGTTTTGTACGCCGCGCGCATCGATATAGCAGGGTTTCGCTTTAAGCTCAAGTTCAAAGATGCGCACCAGAAGCACCTGGAGCCCGTCGACTTCGCCTCGATCAAGCTCATACCGCGGCGCATGGGCCACCACTGCCACTGAGCCCCCGTCTCCGATGCCCGAAACAAACTGATCGCGCACCCTGTCGATAGCAAAGTTAGCGGAAGGAACAAATCCTTCGGCTTCGTTCAGGCCCAAAATAATGAGTCCGCCCGCAGTGTTCGCAAAAGCGCTCACTGTCTCCCAAACATCTGCGCTCAGTTTATTAGTGCAGGCTTTAACTTCCACCGAAGCATCGTCGGTCCCCCGTCTACGAAGGCGCTCAACAATAAGGTTAAGAGGCTCGTCTAGTTGCATCAGCATTCCATCTCTCTAAAACAGTATGCTCGTCTCTCTAAATTTTAGAATATCTCTCTAACTTTAGAGAGATAAGTATCTAATTTTAGAGAGATATTTAGAGAGGAGCATAGAGTCCGCTGGTAAGCTATCTAAAGCTGTCTCTCTAACCATCTTCCGCTTTAAAGAGCAATTTAGAGAGACAGGCAAGGTCTCTCTAAATTGCGACCCCCACTCTTCGGCACTCGCACCCCACCCACCCCTAAGTTGCGGTGAAATAGTTCCTGTTTTGCAGCCCCAAGGGCAAATCCAGGAACTATTCCACCGCAACTTTCAGATAGCCGATGCGTTGGGGCGCGGGACAAATTAATCAGTAGTTTTTGTCCCAGGTTCGAAAGCTGCATCGAGCTTGTTGCCGCAAGCGACCCTGGGACAAGAACTACTGATTAATTTGTCCCACGTGGCATCCCGGTTGAGCATAAGTGAGCAAACAAGGCCGCGATGCCCATATGGCATCGCGGCCTTTGTCCTTGGAGAAGGATCGATTAATGGAACGGAAAACCCGTTCTAGCCCACGAGGCCGGCGTTGATGAGCTCGGCAATCTCATCGGGATCGGCGCTTTCGCGAACCTTGTCGCGGAAGCCGGCGTCCATCAGCATCACGGCAGCCTTGGAAAGCAGACGCAGATGCGTGGTCCCAGCCTCACCCGCAGGAACATACAGCGCGAGCGCCACATCGACGGGCACGCCATCAAAGCTTGGCCACTCAACAGGCTCGGTCAACTTGAGCACGGCCACGCCCGGCGTATGAATCGCATCGCTCTTGGCATGCGGAACGGCAAAGCCAGCGACAAGACCGGTCTCGGCCTCATTTTCGCGAGCAATAAAGGCGGCCTCTACGGCAGACGCGTCATCGGCAAAGCCAAGTTCGACAGCCTGCTCGGACAAATAATGCAGAGCATCCTCGCGCGAGGCGGCGGCATGCCCGATTGTCACCTGATTGGCAGATACAAATCCCATGGAAAACCCTCCTTACAGCACGGACCTGACCGCGGCTTCGATGCCGTCGGCATCCAAACCGTACTTGTGCAGCAAATCGACCGCGGGGCCGGACTCGCCGTACACATCGCGCACGCCGACGCGACGCATCGGCACCGGATGCTGCTCGGCAAGCACCGAGGCAACGGCCTCGCCAAGACCGCCGATAATCAAATGCTCCTCGGCGGTGACCACACGACCGGTCTTCTTTGCGCTGGCGACAACCAGGCGCTCGTCGAGCGGCTTAATCGTGTGCATGTTGATAACCTCGGCATCGATGCCATCGGCGGCGAGCGCCTCGGCAGCAGCAAGCGCCTCGGCGACCATAAGGCCGCAGGCGACGATCGTCACATCGGATCCCTCGCGCACGACTACGCCGCGACCAATCTTGAACTCATAGTCCTCGCGGTCGTTGATAACGGGCGTCGCCAGGCGGCCGAAGCGCATGTAGACCGGTCCCTCAAACTCGTAGGCAGCGCGCACGCAGGCGCGGGCCTCGACATCGTCGGCGGGAACAATCACCGTCATGCCCGGAATCGTGCGCATGAGCGCGATATCCTCGCAGCACTGGTGCGTAGCGCCGTCCTCGCCCACCGAGATGCCGGCGTGCGTGGCGCCGATCTTAACGTTGAGGTGCGGGTAGCCGATAGAGTTGCGGACCTGCTCAAAGGCGCGACCGGCGGCAAACATGGCAAAGGTGCTCGCGAAGGCAACGCGGCCGGTGGTTGCGATGCCGGCGGCGACGC
>CABVBR010000011.1 GCA_902496645.1 uncultured Collinsella sp. | reverse complement strand
TATTTCCTCCGCGCGCAGTTTCGCAGCGAAGCGAGAATGTTTGAGCACGGAGGAAATACCCCGCCCGCCCCCGGGGCGCCCTCCGTCAGTAACCGGTCCTACTCCAGCTCAAACGCTCCGGTGTAGAGCTGGTAGTAGTAGCCGCGCTTGGCGATCAGCTCATCGTGGTTGCCGCGCTCGATGATGCGGCCGTGGTCCAGGCAGATGATCGCATCGGAGTTGCGCACAGTGGACAGGCGGTGCGCGATGACAAACGTCGTGCGGCCCTCCATGAGCTTGTCCATGCCCGCTTGCACGATAGCCTCGGTGCGGGTGTCAATGCTCGATGTGGCCTCGTCCAGAATCATCGCCGGCGGATCGGCGACGGCGGCGCGGGCGATCGAAATCAGCTGGCGCTGGCCCTGCGACAGCTGGGCGCCGTTGCCGGTGAGCATGGTGTCGTAGCCGTCGGGCAGGCGGGTGATAAAGTCATCCGCGCCCGCGAGCTTGGCCGCCGCGATGCACTCCTCGTCGGTAGCGTCTAGGTTGCCGTAGCGGATGTTATCCATCACGGTGCCGGTGAACAGGTTCACGTCCTGCAGCACGACGCCCAGCGAGCGGCGCAGATCGGCCTTGCGGATCTTGTTGACGTTGATGCCGTCGTAGCGAATCTTGCCGTCGGCGATGTCATAGAAACGGTTGATGAGGTTGGTGATGGTCGTCTTACCGGCACCGGTGGCGCCGACAAACGCGACCTTCTGGCCCGGCTTGGCAAACACGGACACGCCGTGCAGCACCTCGTGGTCGGGCGTGTAGCCAAAGTCGACGTTGTCCATGACCAGGTCGCCGCGCAGCGGTACGTACTCGATCTCGCCGGTTGCGCGGTGCGGGTGTTTCCATGCCCACATGCCGGTGTGGTGGTCGGCCTCCTCGAACTCCCATGTCTCGGGGTTCACCTGCGCGTTGACGAGCGTCACGTAGCCTTCGTCGGCCTCGGGCTCCTCGTCGATGAGCTCAAAGATGCGGTCGGCGCCGGCGAGGCCCATGACCACGGCGTTGATCTGCTGCGAGATCTGACCGATCTGTCCGCAGAACTGCTTGGTCATGTTGAGGAACGGCACCACGACGGCGATGGACAGCGCCATGCCCGAGATGCTCAGGTTGGGCACGCCCAGCGCCAGGAAAATGCCGCCGGCCAGTGCGACCAGCACGTAGAGCAGGTTGCCCAGGTTCATAAGGATGGGCATGAGGATGTTGGCGTACATGTTGGCCTTCTGCGAGACCTCGAAGAGCTTTTCGTTGCGCTCGTCAAAATCGGCCTCGGCGGCAGACTCGTGGCAGAATGCCTTGACGACCTTCTGGCCGTTCATGACTTCCTCGATATGGCCCTCGACCACGCCGAGCTCGGTCTGCTGTGCAATAAAGAAACGCGCGGAGTTGGAACCGAGCAGCTTGGTCATAAAGGTCATAAAGACGACGCCGGCCACAATGACCAGGCACATCCACACGCTGTAGTACAGCATGATAAAGAACACCGTGACGATGACGATGGTCGTCATGAGCAGGTTGGGCAGCGACTGGCTGATCATCTGGCGCAGCGTGTCGATGTCGTTGGTGTAGTGGCTCATGATGTCGCCGCGCTGGTGCGTGTCGAAGTAGCGAATCGGCAGGTCCTGCATGCGGTTGAACATCTTCTCGCGCAGCTTCTCGAGCGAGCCCTGCGTGACGATGGCCATGGCGCGGTTCCAGAAGAGCGAGGACAAGATGCCGACGCCGTAGATGCAGGCGAGGGTGGTCACGAGCTGTGCGATCTTGGGCTGCGCGGCTTCCCAATCGCCCGACTGCCACGATTCGCTAATAATCTGCAGGGCGCTCTGAAGGAAGGTCGCGCCGATGGAGTTGATGATGGCGCAGAGCACCACGCCGACGACGACGAGGGGCAAAAGCACGGGGTAGAAGCCAAAGAGCGTCTTGATGAGGCGCGACATGGTGCCGCCCTTGCGGTTGAGCGCGCGCTCGGCGGTCGTTGCCTTACTCATGTGCCTCGCCTCCTTCCTGGGTCTGAGCTTGCGTTACGGATGCCTCGGTGTCGGCCTCGCTGGCCCCTTCGCCCTCGGCAGACATCTTGTTTTGCGAGGTAAAGGTCTCGCGGTAGATCTCGCTTGTCTTGAGTAGCTCATCGTGGTTGCCGATCTGAGCGATGCGGCCGCCCTCCATGACGATGATGCGGTCTGCGTCCTGCACGGAGCTGATGCGCTGGGCGATGATGAGCTTGGTCGTGTTGGGCAGATAGCTTGCCAGCCCTGCGCGAATCTTGGCGTCGGTCTTGGTGTCGACGGCGCTGGTGGAGTCGTCCAGGATCAAGATCTTGGGGCGACGCAGCAGGGCACGCGCAATGCACAGGCGCTGCTTCTGACCGCCGGAAACATTGGAGCCGCCCTGCTCGATCCAGGTGTCGTAGCCCTTGGGGAAACCGTCGACAAACTCATCGGCGCAGGCCAGATGTGCCGCCTCGCGGACCTCCTCGTCGGTGGCATTCGGGTCGCCCCAGCGCAGGTTCTCGGCGATGGTGCCGCTAAACAGCACGTTTTTCTGTAGCACCATAGCGACCTGGTGGCGCAGCGCGTCCAAGTCGTAGTCGCGCACGTCCATGCCGCCTACGCGCACGGTGCCTTCGGTGGCGTCGTACAGGCGGGCGATGAGGTTTACAAGCGTGGACTTGGCCGAGCCGGTGCCGCCGATGATGCCGATGGTCTCGCCGCTCTTAATGTGCAGGTCGATATCGTCGAGCGCCTGGCGCTTCGCATGCGCGGAATACTTAAAGCTCACGTGGTCAAAGTCGATGGAGCCGTCGGCGACCTCGAGCACGGGCTCGGCGGGATCGGCGATCGTGGGCTCGGCGGCCAGCACCTCGGTAATGCGGTGCGCCGATTCGTCGGCCATGGTCACCATGACAAAGATCATCGACAGCTGCATCAGGCTCATGAGGATCTGGAAGCCATAGGTAAAGATCGAGGAGAGCTGGCCCACGTCGAACAGCGTTCCCTGGCTCGTGATGATGAGCTTGGAGCCCAGGTAGATGATGACGACAAACGCGCCGTTGACGCAGATGTTCATCATGGGGTTGTTAAAGGCGAGCAGCTTCTCGGCGCGGGTGAAGTCCATCTGGACGTCGCGTGCGGCGGTCGCGAACTTCTCCTTCTCAAAGTCTTCGCGCACATAGCTCTTGACCACGCGCATGCCGGTGACGTTTTCCTCGACGGACTCGTTAAGGGCGTCGTACTTGTGGAACACGCGCGAGAAGATGGGGCGCACCTTAAAGATGATAAAGAACAGTCCAAAGCCCAGCAGCGGAATGATGATCAGGTAGACCATGGCAACGCTGCCGCCCATGATAAATGCCATGGTAAAGGCGAAGATCAATACCAGCGGCGCGCGCACGGCGATACGGATGATCATCATAAAGGCCTGCTGCACGTTGTTGATGTCGGTGGTCAGGCGCGTGACGAGCGAGGAGCTCGAGAACTCATCGATGTTGGCAAAGCTGAACGTCTGGATCTTGTAGAACAGGTCGTGACGCAGGTTCTTGGCGAACCCGCAGCTCGCATGGCTGCAGGTGACGCCGGCCGCGGCGCCAAAAGCAAGGGATGTTAGCGCGATGAGCACCAAAAAGCCTGCGGTGGGAAGCATCTCGGCTACGGTGGCGCCGTCTTTGATGGCGTCGATCAGGTTGGCGGTGATAAATGGAATCAGCATCTCGCAGAGCACCTCGCCAAGCACGAGCAACGGCGTGGCAACGGTGACTTTCATATAGTCGCGAATGCTTCCCATGAGGGTTTTAATCATCCAGTTCCTCCCAGGTTACACGGATTTTCTCGAGCATTTCGGCGAGCTGCTCGCGCTCGTCGTGGGTGAGCGCGCTAAAGGCCCGTTCTCTAAAGCGAATGCGGGCCGCCTGGTCGATGCGGGCGTTTTCCCGGCCGGTTTCGGTCAGGCGAATGGTGAGTTGCCGTCGATCCTTGGGGTTACGGCTGCGTTCAATGAGGCCGTTGACCTCGAGCTTGGACAGGATCTCGGAAAGCGACCCCGGCTTGAGGTCAAAGTGCATGCCGAGTTCCTGCTGCGACATCTCGCCGCCGGGCTGCTTGGCCAGCAGGCAGATGATGGGCGCCTTGCCGGACACGCCTTCGCCATGAAAATGCATGTAATGGCCGCAAAAACCCAGGCCGCTCAGGATGCGCTTGGCGAGTTTGTCTTCGGCGCTGACCGCTTCGGGTATGTCTACCGGTTGCGACGGGTCACCGCCGGGCTCATGCGGAAGGACGAGTGCTTCAACACACATATCTAAGCCTCGCTCCTTTCTTTAGCTAGGCAGAGAGATTGTTTTGTACCTAAGTGATTCTAGAGGTACCTAACTGATTGTCAAGGTACCGAATCGATTTTGTGGCAGTGCTGGGATGCCGGTGCCAGGGGAATCTTGGACAGTCTTTGCAGCGTAGATTCAGCGGGCCACGGCGTATCCCGGAGTTTCCGATAGGGTTCATTAAGGGGGCGAGACTGACAGTTGCCGGTTTCGCCCCCTTGGCTTTCCGGGACTTAGAGCGGCTCGTCGCCGGTTCGGAGGATGGCGAGATATGGCTCATATGAAAACGTGCGGTATCGTTTCCTGCTCGTATCGCGTTGGACAAGAATGCCCCAATCGGTAAATTGGGATATAAGGTTGTTTGCGCTCGATCTGCTAATCTGCATTCGTTCAGACACAAAGGCGGTGTCGACGATCGGATTGCCCTCGAGAAGGTCGAGTAGCATAAGGGCGTTCGTCGTAGCCCTTCCCGCCTTTTCGCGAATCAGCCTTTCGGTTTCCGAATGGAGGTCGACAAGCTTCCGCATCGAATCCCGTGCCTCGCGTGCGCTTGCAAGCAAGCAGGTACTGAAAAACGAAACCCATCCCTCAAAATCGCCTTTCTGCCTTACGCGCATAAGCCAATCGTAGTATTCGCTCCTGTGTCGTTTGAGCTCATACGAGGGGTAGATGACCGGCTTGGTGAGCGCCCCATCATGTATGAGCGAAAGGAGGATGAGCAGACGCCCGAGGCGTCCGTTGCCGTCGAGGAACGGGTGTGTGGTTTCAAACTGGTAGTGCACCAAAGCGGCCTTGATGACCGGATCGATGTCGTTACGCTCGTTGATGAAAAGCTCGAGGTCGCCAAGTGCCTCCTTCATATCCTCCGTGTTGGGAGGGACATACGGGGCCTCATTGAGCGTGCAGCCGTTTGGTCCGACCCAGTTCTGAGTCGTCCTGAACTGGCCCGGCGTCTTGTCGGAGCCTCTGCCATTTCCAAGCAATGTGGCATGGACGGATTTGAGCAGCCTCATACAGAGTGGCAGTTCCTCCATGAGCTTGGTCGCCTGCTGCACCGCTCGAGTGTAGTTGACGACGTCGGTTAGGTCCCGGCTCGCATTGGATTCGTTTGACGGGTCAAGAACATCATCGAACGTACATTGCGTACCCTCGATTTGAGAGGACAAGAGCGCTTCCTTGCGAACGTACATAGAAAGGTACATGTCGATGTTCGGAACAAAGCGAGACATGCCCTCAACCTCGCCGAGTATGGCGCGGCAATCGGAGACAAGCCGCATGGAATCAGCGGATAAATTGATTGGAAAGAATGAATCCATATTGGCGGGTCTAAACGAATCATAGGCGAGGGCTCCTGAAAGGTTGTGCCTGACGTTTCCCTGTCGTCCGGGTGTGATGGGTGCGAGCATCGTTAGTGTCCTAAGAACAAATTTGAGCCAAAACTTGTTCTTAGAATTTTATAGCGCCTTCTAAGGCCAAGTTTCTGTAATAAGAAGCGTCAGAAAAACTCTAAGAACAAAATTACGCCCAAACTTGGTCTTACATCCGAAGGCAAGACTTAGATTGCACTGCGCTACACTTAGTCGCACTGTGGCGCCGTTGCGCTGCGCCCGATCCAAGGGGGACACTCATGAAGAATACTCAGCTGCTGCTGATTAACGATATGTGCGGCTACGGCAAGGTCGCGCTTTCCGCCATGCTGCCGGTGCTGTCGCACATGGGCTACCGTATCCATAACCTGCCGACGGCGCTCGTTTCCGATACGCTCAACTACCCCAAGTTCTACATCCACGACACCACCGAGTACGTGCGCCAAAGCCTCGCCATCTGGGAGGAGCTCGGCTTTGAGTTCGACGCCATCTCGACCGGCTTTATCGTGACCGAGGAAGAGACGCGCATCATCTCGGACTTTTGCCACCGCCGTGCGCAAAAGGGCACCAAGGTGTTCGTCGACCCCATCATGGGCGACAACGGTAAGCTCTACGCCGGCGTGCCCGAGTCCACGATTGGCCTTATGCGGCACCTGCTGGAGTGCGCAGACTACGCGGTACCCAACTATACTGAGGCGTGCCTGCTTGCCGATAGGCCTATCGCCGAGCAAATTACGCCCGATGAGGCCCGTGACCTTGTGGACGCCGTGCGCGAGCTGGGTGCCAAATCTGTGGTCATTACGAGCGCCGTAGTCAATGGCACGAACGCGGTTATCGGTTACGACCATGTGGCGGGGGAGTACTTTACGATTCCCTTTGAGCTCATTCCGGTTTATTTCCCGGGCACGGGCGACACGTTCTCGGCGGTGCTCGTCGGCCGCGCGATGGCCGGTTGGAGTCTGCAGCGCGCGACGGCCGATGCCATGCGTGTGGTGGCTGAGCTTATCGAGCGCAATGCCGACCAGGAGGACAAGTCGGCCGGCCTTCCCATCGAGGCCTGCCTGGATGTGATTGACCATGAGTAATGCTGGCGAGGGCGGCGTCAAGCCTGCGGGCGAGAATAGGCCGCTCGGCGCGCCGCGTGGCAAGCGGCCGCGTATCCGCGTGAGCTGCGTGGACCAGTTGGGTGCGTGCCGCTGCCACCATGGTCACAAGCCCGGCGACGTCTTCGACTTCGATCGCGATCGCGGCAAGATGTGCTCCATGGCCTGCCACGTGGGCTTTCCCTATATCGATATCCTGCGCTATGGCGGAACCGTGCCTGGCAACGAGCCCGGCACGGCAAAGTTCTGCTGCCCCGAGGTCGATACGCTGAACGTTTGGCTCGCCGAGATCGTTGACGAGTAGTCGAGCGCAATGTGTCAAAGGGACAGCCCCTTTGACACATTCGCCGGTGGTGCCCCTTCTTTTGCTTATAATCTCAAATCTCTGCATTTCATCTGATTTTAGGTTATAAAAATTCTACGTTTCATCGATAATCAAGCATATAAAACTTTGCATTTCATTCGATGACACCGAGGGGAGAGCCTATGCTGCGCAGGAAAATAGCGGCAGAGCTGGAGCGTTGGCTGAAGTCTTCCGAGCAAAAGGCCTTGTTCATTACGGGTTCTCGCCAGATTGGCAAAAGCTATTCGATTCGCGCATTTGGCAAAGCCAACCATGCAACCTACATCGAGCTTAACCTCATGGAAAATCGCCAGGCAAAAGATGCTCTTCTCGAGGCGCGGGATGCCGATGATTTTATCAGCAGGGTGACGCTTCTTTCGGGAAAGTCGATTGCACCAGGCAAAACGCTCGTGTTTATCGATGAGGTCCAAGAGGCCCCCGACATCATGACGATGGCAAAGTTCCTTGTTGAGGACGGGAGGTGCCGCTGGGCGTTTTCGGGGTCAATGCTCGGGACTCAGTTCAAGGGCGTCAGGTCCTATCCCGTGGGGTATGTTCACGAGCTTAGGATGTTCCCGCTCGATTTTGAGGAGTTTTGCTGGGCAATCGGGGTGAGCGAGGGGGCTCGCCAAACGATACGTGACGCGTGTATCAGCGAGAGGCCCGTTCCTGATTACATTCATGACGCGATGATGGCAAACTTCAGGACCTATACCGTTGTCGGCGGAATGCCGGAGGTCGTGCAGCGTTTCCTTGACACGCAGGGCGACCTTGCCTCTGTTCGTCAGCTACAGTCAGAGCTCAACGAACAGTACCGGCGAGATATCTCCAAGTATGCAAGCGGGCGAGCCCTTCAGGTGCAGAGCATCTACGATCAGCTCCCTATTATGCTCGAGGGCGAAAACAAGCGCTTCGTGCTCAATTCCATTGACCCCAAGGCTCACTACGAGAAGTATCAGCGAGATTTTGTATGGCTTGTCGATGCCGGCGTTGCTCTCAAAGCCGATATCGTAACCGAGCCAAAATCGCCCCTGCTCAAGACGGCACGGCCATCGCAGTTCAAGCTATATCAATCGGATACGGGCATGTTGATGGCGCGCTACCCCGTTGGAGTCGCCCAAGCGGCGTATCTTGATAGCAAGGAGCCCAATCTGGGCGGCATTTACGAAAACGTGGTGGCCCAGCAGCTGGCTGCCCAAAATCGCCAGCTTTACTACTATCAGACAAAAAAGCGCGGTGAAGTGGACTTTGTGGTCGATGGGCCGGATGGGACGGCTGTTCCGATCGAGGTTAAATCGGGCTCCTATTACCACGCGCACGCTGCGCTCGGTCATGTGCTTGATACGGCTGAATATGGCGTAAGGCTCGGGATTGTTTTCTCGAGAGGCAACGTTGAGCGCAACGGAGCGGTTCTCTATTTGCCGCTATATGCGACCTGGGCCCTTTCGGATGTTTTGGGCGACTCCTGCGCCGAGGGGATAAAGCTGGAGGTCAAGCCGGTCTAGGGCCAGTCCCGGATGTGACAAAGGCGTGGCCCGCGACCTCGATTGCCTACAGCTGCTCGAGCATGGCCGTGCAGCCGGCGAGCACATCGCGGTAGGTGGCGTCGAAATTGCCGGTGTACCAGGGGTCGGCCACGTCGCCGGGGCGATCGGTCCAATCGAGCAGGCGCGAGATCTTGCCGTCAGGGTCGTCGCCAAAGATGCGACGCAGGCCACGCGCGTTCTCAGCATCCATATAGACAATATGGTCCCAGTCGCCATACTCCGCGCGACGCACCTGACGTGCACGATGTGCGACGACGGGAATCCCGACTTCGCGTAGCTTGGCAACGGTACCGTGATGCGGCGGGTTGCCGATCTCCTCGGTCGAGGTCGCGGCAGAATCAATGACAAACTCGCCCGCGCGCCCGGCGCGGTGCACCAGCTCGGTAAACACCGACTCGGCCATCGTCGAGCGGCAGATATTGCCGTGACAGATAAACAGTACGCGTTGCATAGAACGATACCTTTCATATAGAAGGCTGCTAAAGAGTCGAAGCCGGGCGCATGCCAAGTTTTATTTCTTGGCCAGTTTGAAGTAGCGCTCAAATATCAATTCGAAAACGTAATAGAACATCAATCGACTGTCGAGGTCCATGCTGCCCAAGCGGATTTCTTTTTGCACGGTGTAGATAGGGTAGTCGGCTAGTTTCGAGAGAGAATTTCGAGAAAACCCGGTGAGCGTGACGACCTTGCATCCGCGCGTTTTGGCTATCGATGTGGCGTCAATAGACACCTGCGTCTCGCCGCTTACGGAAACGCTGAAGACCAGGTCGTTTTTGCCGAGGAGCTCTGCGTAATGCCTCATGACGTGGCGTTCACTGAGCGTATCGGTATTCTTGCCCATTATTTTGAGCTTTTCAGCCATTTCGAGGCACGGGTACTTCGAAAAGCCCGAGCAGAAGAACACGATATGCGAGGCGTCCTGGATAAGACTCACAACCGAATCGATGACCCGGTCGTTAAGCAAATCTTTGGTCTGTACGAGCTGGGTGTCGAGAGGAAGTGCCTCGATAGTGAATCGATTGCGGTCGAGCGAGGCGGAATACGATTGTTTGAGCTCCGTAAACCCCGAGAAGCCAAGCTTGTGGGCAAGCCTGACGATTGTATTGGGAGCGACGAAGAAACGTTCAGCAACGCTCTTAAGCGTGACATCGTCAATATCATCACGCAGCTCGATGATGTAGCGCATGATCTCGCCTTCGAGATCGTTGAGCTTGCTCTCGCCAGCCCGCACATGATCATAAAAAGATTCTTGATCTTTCATAAGATGTTTCAGCCCCTCGCACCTTGCCGTACATATGGTACCGCTTTGTGTAGCCAGGTGAGAAATCGGTAATCGGTCAAGATTTCCTATTGCCCATGAACTGGGCAAATGTGCGTGTCTGCCTACACATATCTGTGTCGTGAGCGAAATCATGTGTCCCCGTTTCGCATTGGCCCACACGGGGACTCTCAAATGACCTTATGTCGCAAAATATCAATCGAAACGAAGCAAGCCGAGGACAACCGCGGAGCCCAAGGTCTTCGAGAACACCGATCAGCCAACCCTGGAGGGACGGAACATGAAGGATAAGCTCAATATTGTGATCGTTGGCGGCGGCTCCACGTGGTGCCCTGGCATTCTTAAAGCCCTGACCAAGCACATGGACATTCTGCCGCTGAACCGCGTGATGCTCTATGACATCGATGCCGAGCGTCAGCGTCCGATCGGCGAGTTTGGCAAGATCCTCTTCGCCGAGGAGGAGCCCGGTGTGGAGTTTGGTTACACCACCGATAAGGACGAGGCGTACACCGACGTCGACTTTGTGCTCTGCCAGATTCGTACCGGCGGCTACGAGATGCGTAGCAAGGACGAGAAGATTCCGCTGCATATGGGAATCATCGGCCAGGAAACGGTGGGCCCTGGCGGCATGGCTTACGGTATGCGCTCCATGCATGACATGGTTGAGATCGTCAACGACGTTCGCGCTCATAGCCCGGAGGCGTGGATTATCAACTACACCAACCCGGCTGCTATTGTGGCATATGGTCTCGAGCGCGTCCTGCCCGATGAGCATCGCGTCCTCAACATCTGCGATCAGCCCGTCAACCTCATGCGCTCTTACGGTCGCCTGCTCGGTCGCGATATGAGCAAGACGGAGCCCGTGTACTTTGGCCTCAATCACTTCGGTTGGTTCAAGCACATCTACGATGAAGAGGGCCATGACCTCGTCCCGCAGATTAAGGAGTACACGGAGAAGAACGGCTTCCTTCCTGCCGATGCCGAGCAGCGTGACCAGTCCTGGCTCGACACCTACGCCATGGTCAAGGACATGCTCGAGGACTTCCCCGACTATCTGCCTAACACTTATCTGCAGTACTATCTGTATCCCGAGTACAAGGTCGCTCACCTCGACCCCGACTACACTCGCTCCGACGAGGTTATCAACGGTCGTGAGAAGCGCGTGTTCGCCGAGTGCGAGCGCGTTGCCAAAGTCGGCACCGCAAAGAACTCCTCGGTTGTGCAGAACGATGCTCATGGCGATATGATCGTGGAAATCACGTCGGCCATTTATCGCAACACCAACAAGACCTTCATTGTCATGGTTCCCAACAACGGGATTATCGAGGGCATGCCCGATGACGCCATGGTCGAGGTCGCGGCGAGCGTTGGCTCCAATGGCCCGCATCCCTACGCTGTCGGTAAGATCGGCACCTTCTATCGCGGCCTTATGGAGAACCAGTACGCCTATGAGCGCCTGACTGTTGAGGCTTGGATGGAGGGTTCCTACGAGAAGGCCCTGCAGGCACTCACGCTTAATCGTCTGGTCGGTGACGCAAAGAAGGCTCGCAAAGTGCTCGACAAGCTCATCGAGGCCAATAAGGATTACTGGCCGGAGCTTAAGTAGCTAGTTCCATAGCGCTTGATAACTGTTATGGGGCGTGTGGGCTGTAGAGCTGCACGCCCCGTTTCTTTAAGAGGGGTATCCCATGAACAAAGATGAGCTGCTGGCAAAGTTCCAGCGCCTGGGCAAAGTCCTCATGACGCCCGTGCTGATTCTGCCAATTGCCGGCATCCTTCAGGGCTTTGGTAATGCCTTTACCAGCCCCACTCTTACGGCAGCTGTTCCCTGGCTTGCTGCTCCGGGCTTTGCGATTTTCTTTTCGATTCTCAAGGCCGCTGCCGGCATCGTTATGAGCAACATCCCGGTTATCTTCTCGATTTGTCTCGCCTATGGCTTCGCCAAGTCCGAGAAGGCTACCGCGGCGCTTTGTGGCTTTTTGGGCTACATGTGCATGAATTCCGTGATGGGCACGTTCCTTACGGCGACTGGCGTTATCGATCCCGCGAATCTTACGACGGGCCAGAGCACGATTCTCGGCATCACCACGCTCGACACTGGCGTTATCGGCGGTCTTCTGGTGGGCGCAATCGTCGCATGGTTGCATAACCGTTACTACAAGATTGAGCTGCCTGCCGTGTTCTCCATCTTCAACGGTACGCGCTTTATCCCGGCGGTGACGCTGCTCTCATGCAGCATCCTCGCATTGGTCATGTCCTTTGTTTTCCCGTTTATTCAGAACGCTCTCGGTGCGCTGTCCGAGTTCATCAAGACTACGGGTGCCTTTGGTGCATTTGTCTACGGCGCCGGCGAGCGCATGCTCCTGCCTTTTGGCCTGCATCACTTTGTCTATTTGCCGTTCTTCTTCACGTCGCTCGGTGGCGTCGAGACCATCGACGGCCAGACTGTTCAGGGCGCTATCAATATCTACAACGCGATCCTGGGCTCTCCCAGCACGCCGTTTAACATCGAGGTCAGCCGTTTTGTCATGAACGGCAAGGTTATCTTCGCCATGTTCGGCCTACCTGGCGCTGCACTCGCCTTCTACAAGACGGCGCTTCCCAAGAACAAGAAGAAGACCGCAGCGCTCATGATCGCCATCGTGGTGCCTTGCATCCTCTCCGGCATTACCGAGCCGCTCGAGTACTCCTTCCTGTTTATCGCGCCCATCCTCTACGTGTTCCACGCTCTCATGGCTGGTCTTGCCTATGCGCTGACCTATATCCTGCAGTTCAACGTGGCCGGTTCCGCGTCCTTCGGCGGCCCGCTCTTGTCGTTAATCTTTAACGGCATTATGGGTGCAGCCAAGGGCTCCAACTGGCAGGTTATCCTGTTCCTCGGCCCCATCTACTTCGTGGTGTACTACTTCGTCTTCAAGTTCATCATTCTTAAGAAGGACCTTAAGACTCCCGGCCGCGAGGAAGAGTCCGACGATGAGGCCGCAAAGGCTCCCAAGACTGTGATCAGCGACCTCATTCCCGCCATCGTTGAGGCAGTGGGCGGCGACAACAATATTAAGTCTGTCGAGGCCTGCTTCACCCGTCTGCGCATCCAGCTCAATGACTGTGACAAGGTAGTTGATGACGCCGAGTTTACCGAAAAGCTCGAAGCGCGTGGCATCGTGCATGTTAACGGCGGCGTGCAGATTGTCTACGGCAACATGGCATCTAACTACGCAACTCAGATGCGCGAGCTGCTGGGTATGGAGTAAACGACTCAAACACACAATCAAGATTAATACAGGTCGGCGTCCGATCCTTCAATCGGGCGCCGACCTGTGCTGTTTTGGGGTGAATGGGCAAGCACATGACGTGCTCGCTGCTCTCTTTTGGCGCTGCCTATCGTGTATTCGGACGCCTTGTGACGGTGAGGTGCGTTCTTTTCGGTTCTAGCGTGTTTGCGGCTAGCGCTGCGCCCGAAGTCGATTTGCACAGCTGATATACAGAGCGTTAACCGCGCTTTGTAGGCTCATGCCCTCAACCAAGGCGGTCGAGTACTCGCTGAGTGACTCCGCGCTCACGGGTAGCAAGAGCTCGCGCGCCCCGTTGTTATCGAATGCCATGTTGCTCGATATCCAAATAACGCGGCAACCTCGCCGCTTGGCCTCAACGTAAAGATTGAAGATGTGGCTCGTCTTCCCTGAGAACGATACAAAGATGGTTAGGTCGTCGGGTTGGAGCAGACAGAGCGACGTCTCCTGTCCCTTGACGGAGCCGAATGAGAAGCACAGTCGGTTTACGCGGCTCAGCTTTTCGCAGAGTGAGCGGGCGGCGAGATTGGAGAATGAGCTTCCGTATACGTAGACATTTTGCGCATCGAGAAGCCAGTCAACGGCCTGCTCGAGTCGATCCTCGGTGAGCAGACGTTTTGTTTCAAGCAAAGAGGTCTCTACGATATCGAAATACCAGGGTATATCGATTTGCTTATGAGCCCTTGCCTCGGTTGTCTCACGCTGGAGCCAAGCGTTGAAGTCGTCAACTTGCTCTTTGAACGATCGAAAGCTCGAGCCGTTCACGCGCCTGCAGAAGCGCGAGATGGTCGCGGGCGATGTATTGCACGCGCGGGCAAGTTCTTCTATTGAGAGCTCTGGGATCTCGTCGTGATGGGAAAGGGCGTAGAGTGCGATGTGGGCGTCAAGGCTGCCGCCCTTCTCGACGTCTTCGATACAAGACCTGAGGTTCGAATAGACCTCGTACATCGACATTCAAATCACTCCAAACAATAATGCCCCGGAGCGGATATGCCGTCTCCGGGGCATTGTGGTGAAGCTATGGGACGGATTTATTCCATGCCCAAGTATTCTCTCATTTCGACTTTGTAGACAGAAGCTTTATTGCCGTAAACGATCTGAACACCGCCGCCAACGTGCACGATGGCGCTGGCGCCGAGGTCTTTGGTGAAGACGCTATCGTCCTTGACCAGGGCGGTGTCTTTGAGGCTGAGCCTCAGGCGAGTGAAGCAGGCGTTGACACCCGAGATGTTATCGGCGCCGCCCACGGCTTCCACGATCTGCGGGATGAGCTCGCTTACCTGGACAGGTGCTTTGGAGTCGATGGCCGACGTGTCATCCGCTGCCTGCGTGTCATCATCCTCGCGGCCCGGGGTTTTGAGGTCAAATTTCTTGATAAAGGTGCGGAACAGCACGTAATAGATCCCGAAGTAAGCGATGCCGAGCGGAATAAGCCAGAACCAGTTGGAGCCTTTATCGGCGTTCATGATGCCGTTGAAGATCCACGAGAGGAGCGGTCCGCCGAAGGCGGAAGGTCCGGGCACATTGAACTGTGCTAGGTAGGTGAGTACATACGCGATGCCGCACAGCAGGGCGTGGACCACGTAGAGTACGGGCGCTACAAAGAGGAAGGAGTACTCGAGCGGTTCGGTTATGCCCATGATGGCGGCCGGAATAACGGCGGCGATCATGAGAGAGCCGACCTTCTTTTTATTCTCGGGACGGGCGCAGTGGTAGATGGCGAGCGCCGCCGCAGGCAGGCCGCACATGGCGAACAGCACCTTGCCGTTCATGACGTATTTTGAGATGTCGATGTCGTACATCATGCCGGGCGTGTTGAGCATGGCGTTGTAGATATTGACAGCACCCTCGACGGTCTGGCCGTCAACCTGGATGCTACCGCCCAGAGAAGTGAAGAAAAACGGCAGGTAGATGAAATGATGCAGGCCGAAGGGCAGAAGCATGCGCTCGGAGAAGCCATAGATGAACGCGCCAAACACCCCGGTGGAATCGATGAGTGTCGAGGCGGCCTTTAGGCCGGTTTGCACAAACGGAAACACGAAGGCGAGCGCAACGCCCACCAGGCTTGCGAAAACGACGGTGAGGGCGGGAACGCAGCGCGTGCCGTTGAAGATGCCGAGCACCGGCGGAAGCTGCACCTTATAGAATCGGTTGTGGATCCACGCGACTACCAAGCCGATGATGATGCCGCCGAATACGCCGGTGTCGAGTGTGGTTACGCCCAGGATGGCGTTCTGACCGGTCTGCAGGTTGGCGGGATCGATGGTGCCCAGCAGGATAAGCAGCTGACCCATGATCGTGTTCATGGTCATGTAGCCGATGAAGCCCGAGAGTGCGGCGGTCGCCTTCTCGGCCTTGGCGTAACCGTAGGCGATGCAGATCGTAAAGAGAACCGAGATGTTACCATTGATAACGTTGCCGGCTGCTTTGATGAGCGTGCTAAAGATCACCATCGGCTCGGTGCCCAAAAACGGGCAGAGCGAGATGAGGTTAGCATTGGAAAGGGCGGAGCCCAGACCGACCAAAATGCCGGAAACGGGCAGGAGGAGGACCGGCGCCATGAGCACCTTGCCGAGTCTCTGGAACTCGCTGTAGAGCTTGCTTTCTTTCATGATGTTCCTTCGATGCGCGGGGAGTTAGGACAGGGTCGGCCAATAATCGCCGTTCGCTTCGATCAGGTCGTCGAGGATTTGGCGCGCGACGGTAGTCGAAGGGACGGTCTTGTTGATTGCGATGGCTTCGAGCGCCTTCTGGTAGGAATGCTCGTAATATGCGTCGACGGCGAGCTTCTCACTGGCATTCTGCTCTTCGATAAACCCCTTGTAGAAGGTGGGGATAGCAGGCTGGCTGATGGGTTCGGGGCCCCAAGAGCGCAGGTAGGCAGGGACCTCGACCATGGCGTCGTCGGGCAGATTGGGGATGGCGCCATTATTCTCGACGATTACGAGATAACGTTCGCACTTGTTGTAGGCGATAGAGGCGGCTGCGTCGACGATAAAGTCGCCAAAGACCGTGAAGCTCTGTACGGGGCTCTTGTAATTGGCGGGATCTGCCAGGTACTTGTCGTGCTCGGCAAACATCTCCTTCTCGCGTCCGTTGATGACGTTGTCGGCGCGCGTCCAGTTGGGGTCCATGTCATCTGCCATGTCTTTGGAGTACAGGTAGTACTGCAGGTAGCTGTTGGGCAGATACTCGGGATAGTCCTTCACAATCTTGACGTATTGACCCCAGGTGTGCATCCAGTCCTTGTCCTTGTGATGCTTGTCGCTCACGGCCATGCCGTGCTCGAGAATCATCTGACGGAGCTCCGGCAGACGATCGCGCCCCTGCTTGTCGTAAATTTTGGTAAACCAGCCAAAGTGATTGAGTCCAAAATACATGGGGTCGATATCGCGCCAGCTGGGAAGTCCGAGCATCTTAGAGTACGAGAGCAAGATGGCCGTGGGCATATCGCAGATGTTAAGGATATGGTCGTTGTCAAACTCGCGACGTGTGGCCTCGGCGACAACTGCGGCGGGGTTGGAATAGTTGAGGATCCAGGCGTCTGGACTGTATTTCTTGGCGTAGCGTACGAGGTCGAAGACGCCGGGGATGGACCTGATGCCATAGGAGATCGAACCGCCGGCGCCGCAGGTTTCCTGTCCCACGCAACCGTACTTGAGAGGGATGCGCTCGTCCTGGCGACGCATCTGAAGGCCACCCTGGCGGATTTGCGCGAAGACGAAGTCGACATCGGTGAATGCCTTTTCGGGATCGGTCGTCACGACAACTTCGATGTCAGGAGCTTCCTGCTCGATGAACTGCTTCATGATGTCGTAGACGAGATGCATGCGCTTCTCGTCGATGTCGTACAGGGCGAGTTTGCGCAGCGGTAATTCGTTTTTCTTCTGCAATAGGCTCTGGATGATGCCGGGAGTGTGGGTGCTGCCGGCCCCGGCGATTACAACTGCTTTCTTGTCCATGTGGTAAACCCCTTTCGTGTGGATTGACCATTTCAGACTACGAAAGCTTTACCTGCGATTCTATCGATTTTCAGATTGCGAAAAACGATAGCGATAATCTTAACAGGATGCGTTTTGCGTGGTTAAATAGCGCCGGGAAAGATGCTGACTTGGGCAGCAGACGACGTGTTGCATGGCTGCAGGAGCGAGCGCCAGGCGGTCAAAAGATGGTGGGCGGTGCTGCGGCTTTTGGCTGCAATTGCGCTACCAGCGGTGGCGCTCCCAGCGAGCCAACTTAATCGTCACCAGCGTAAGCGCCCAGGCCACAAGCGAGAACGCGGCGCCCACGGCGCCCACGTACGCAATGCCAATGCTGCTTACCACGGCGCCGCCCACTGCGGTGCCAAACGAGATGCCGACGTTAAACGCCATGGGCTCAACCGAACTCGCGAGCACCATCGATTTGGGATGGCGGCTGCGAGCCACGTCCATAAAGTGCGTGATGCATGACACCGAGAACAGGTACATGAGCAGCGCCAAGCTAAAGACAAAGACCAGCGCGAGCGGCATGGTGCCGCCCACGGCAAACAGCCCGAGTAACGCCGCGGCCTGCAGCACAAACGTCACGAGCAGCGCCTTCATGCCAAAGCGCGCGTCGATCCATCCGCCCAGGATGTTCGAGATCAGGCAGAACACGCCGTAGGCCATAAGCGTGGTGCTCGCCTGAACGGTGCCCATACCCAGCACCTGCTCAAGATAAGGCGTCACGTAGCCGTAGAACACATAGACCGAGCCTACGCCAAACAAAAAGATGAGCATGCCGGTGATGATGCTCGGCTCGCGTAGAAGCCCCGCCTGCTCGCGAAAGGTGGCAGGCTCGTCGGTTTGCCCAGCGCGCGGCATAAACGCCACGAGCGCTCCGCAGATCAGAACGGCAAAGGTCAGCGTGCCGTACATGGCCACGTGCCAATCGAGCGTGTCGGCCACAAACTTGCCGATCGAAGTGACAAAGACCATTGCCACGGAAAACGCACCGTACACGACCGAGATGGCAAGCGAGGTTTGCTGCGGGGACAGCAGCTCGGGGATGTACGTCACACCCACGGCGAGCAGCGCACCCGAGACAGAGCCCAGGACAATGCGCGAGATAAACAGTACCTGGAAGTTGGGCGCCAACGCCATGACCAGGTTGCCGAGCACAAAGACGATGCTATAGCACACGAGCAGCTGGTAGCGGCGAAAACGCCCCGTGCTGAGCGCGAGCACCGGCGTCGCGATGGCGTAGACGAGCGCGAACACGCTGATGAGCTGGCCCGCAGTGGCAAGCGAGATGCCGAGCTCCGTTGCCAAGTCGCTCTCGATACCGATGACCACGAACTCGGAGCAGCCGAGCGAGAATCCCAACAGCACGAGCAGCGCCAGGCAGAGCTTGGTGCGCGCGGGGGAGAGCGCGGCGGCGGTTGATTTACTTTTAGACGTGGTTGCGGCGGTCAAGGTTGTCACTCCAATGTCGCATGAATAAGCGGGATTCAATCCCTGCAACTCTAGCAGAATGTGTCAGGTGCCTGCCCCCCTTTGTCGCAGGCTGCGCTTGCCTGTATAGTCGCAATACAGGCGAAGATGGTCTCAGGCACATCGCGGGTGACAGGAGATCCCATGGGTATGCACACGATAAAGATTGCGGTGGGCGAGGGCAAGTTTGCGCTCGAGGCCCAGCTGACGGTGACGCCGCGGGGCATGGCGGTGTACGCTTGCTCGCCCGAGTTCGCGCACCTGGGCGCCACGGCGCAGGCCATTCCGCGCCCTGAGCCCGGTCGCACGGCGACCGTGAGCATCCTGGCCGTTCCGTGCCATCGAGACGAGATCCCGGCGCACGATATCGCGGCGGCGCTGGCCACGCGCTTTGGCGTGCCGGTAGTTGCAAGCACGGGTTTTCATGTTGAACAGGCGAGCGGGGACGACCTGCAGCGCGTGCTCGACACCACCAAAGAGCTCATCGCCGCGCTCGAGGAGGCCGCAGCCCGCATTCTGCGCGCCGGCTGGGATGAGGGCGGTGCAGGTGCCGAGGTCGTGGCGGTCGATGCCGCGACCGGCGAGGTGCTCGGCCACGTCGACCGCATCGAGGCCCATACCGGCGAGGGCATCCTGCATCAGGCATTTCTGACGCTTTTAGTCGAGGGCCGGGGCGAAGACGCGCGTCTGCTGCTCTGTCGCCGTAGTCCGCTCAAGCGCCTGTGGGGCGGGGTGCTGGCCGATAGCTGCGCCGGCCATCCGCTCCCCGGGGAAGACGTCGCGGCCGCCACGGCGCGCCGCATCAACGAAGAGCTTGGCATTACGCGCGATCCCGATCAGCTCAAGCACCTCGGACACGTGGTGTACCGTGAGGACCACGGCGACGGCCGCTGCGAGTGCGAATGGTGCGAGGTGTTCGCAGCCCATGTTGAGCCGGGCGAGCTATGCATCAACCAAGAGGAGATCTCGGAGGTGCGCCGCGTGGCCCCGTCCGAGCTCGACGGCTACCTGCAGGGTCGCCCCGAGCAGCTGGCCCCCTGGCTTCGCGAGGCCCTCAGCGACCCATCCATCCGTACGGCCCTCGCTATGTAACAAAGGTACAGCCCCTTTGCCATATCCAAACCGTCACAACATTCGATGAAAATCTCGAAATCGAGGAAAAGCGTCGAATGTTGTGACGGTTTTTGCCCAGAGGATCGCTTCTCATCCAAAAATCCCGCTTGACTGTATTGCCGCAACACAGCGCAACGTAAGGGGTGTCCGATAACGGGCGCCCCTTTTTAAGTGGCAACGTGGCTGCGAATCCGGAGCGCCCCCAACAAGAAAGGTGGGGAGATGGAAGCGGAAAAGAAGGCGTTTAAGATCACCAAGCGCGAAATTGGCTTTGTGCTGGGTATCGTTGTCTTTTTGCTGGTGAAGTTTCTTCCTTTGGCGGAGTTGAGCTCGACGGTCGAGCTTACGGTCGGCGGTCAGACCTGTCTGGCACTGACGCTCGCCACGGTGGTGTTCTGGGCATGTGGCGTGGCGCAGCCGGGCTTTGTGGGCCTGCTCTACTGCGCGCTGCTCGTTCTGTTCAAGGTGTGCGTGGACGACACGGGCGCCGCGAGCATCTCGGCGACAGTCGCCTCCACGTTTAGCTCCTGGACCAAAGCCACCATGTGGCTCGTCATTGGTGCCTACCTCATCGCCAGCGCGGTCAAGGAGTCGGGCCTGGGCGAGCGCATCGCCTATGCGTTTATGCTCAAGTTCGTGCGCGACGCCAAGTCGCTCATCATCTCGATCTTCGCGCTCACCTTTGTGCTGTCGCTGCTGATCCCGCATCCGTTCCCCCGCGCCTTCCTCATCCTCGCCGTCGTCTCGGTCATCGCCGAGTCCGCCGGCTACGGTGACGACGACAAGGGTAAGCTCGGCTTCCTCGTGTTTGCCGCTGCTGCCCCGGGCTCCATGTTCTTCCTGACGGGCGACTCCACACTCAACCCGCTCGTCGCGCAGTACAGCGCCGAGGCCGGCGGCATGAGCCCGTCCTTCGTCGACTGGTTCCTGTACATGAGCGTGCCTATGCTGGTCGCGCTGCTGTGCACCCTGTTCCTGGGCCTCTTCCTCTTTAAGCCCAGCAAGGAGCTCGTTTACGATCGCGAGCAGATCGTGGCCAAGCAGGCCGCGCTCGGCAAGCTCTCCGTCAAGGAGATTCGCACCATCGTGTGGCTTGTCATCGCCATCGCGCTGTGGCTCACCGTCTCGGGCGATTACATCGGCTGGGTCACCCTGGCCATCGGCGTCTGCCTCGCCATGCCCATCATCGGCGAGGTCCTCACCCCCGCCAGCTGGAACGCCGTCGACATCAAGTCCCTCATGTTCCTGACGGCCGCCATGGCCGTGGGTTCCGTGGGCGGTGCCACCGGTATGAACGCCTGGATCGCCGATGTCGTGCTCCCCAGCTCCGTGCCCGAGAACATCTTCCTGTTCGCCCTGCTTGTCGCCGCGCTCTCCATGGTTATCCATATGTTCATGGGCTCGGTCATGGCCGTGCTCGGCGTGTGCGTGCCGGCGTTCATCAGCTTCGCGGCCGGCTCCAGCGTGAGCCCGCTCGCCGTGGCGCTCATCGTCTTCACGTCCATCAACATCCACTACATCCTGCCGTTCCATAACCTGCCGATCCTTATCGGCGAAGGCAAGGACGCCGGCGGCTACACCTCCAAAGAGGCTATGCGCATGGGCATTCCCCTCACTGTGGTCGTCTTTATCGTCGTGCTGGTCGAGGCCGCCTGGTTCCACCTCTTTGGCCTGATGTAAGCGGTCGAGCGCTTGGGCTGTAAGCAGCCGAGTGCTCGAACTGCGAGTGGCCGAGCGTCCCATCTATGAGCGCCGCGGCCCCACTACGTTACCCAGCCCGGCGGCATCCTCGCCGCCGGGCGCTCTCCCGAAAGGAGCATGCTATGTCCACTACCGATGCTTCCCAGATCCACGACCTGCGCTCCGCGCTCGACTTTTTGCGCGAGATGCCGGGCCAGCTGCTCGAGACCGACACTCAGGTCGACCCGGACGCCGAGGTCTCGGGTGTCTATCGTCACGTCGGTGCCGGCGGCACCGTTATGCGCCCGACCAAAGAGGGCCCGGCGATGGTCTTCAACAACGTCAAGGGCTTTGACGATGCCAAGGTCTGCATCGGCATGCTTGCCAGCCGCAAGCGCGTTGCCGCCCTGCTCGACCTGGACGAGGAGCACCTGGGCCTCGAAATCGGCAAGCGCTTCGAGAACCTGATCGCGCCCGAGCAGATCGCCGAGGGCAAGCATGTCGACTGCCAGGAGGTCGTGTACAAGGCGACCGACGAGGGCTTTGACCTGCGCAAGATCGTCCCCGCTCCCACCAACACGCCCGTCGACGGCGGCCCCTACATCACCATGGGCCTCGCCTACGGCACGAGCCCCGACGGCTCCCAGTCCGACGTGACCATCCACCGCTTCTCCTGCGTCGACAAGGACAAGCTCGCCATGTGGATCACTCCGGGTAGCCGTCACCTGGGCGCGTTCTTTGACGAGTACTGCCAGCGCGGCGAGGACATGCCCATCTCCATCTCCATCGGCCTGGACCCCGCCGTGTACATGTGCTGTGGCTTCGAGGCGCCCACCACGCCGCTCGGCTTTAACGAGCTGCAGATCGCCGGCGCCCTGCGCGGCCACGCCGTCGAGCTTGCCGACTGCGTCACCGTTCCGCAGAAGTGCATCGCCAATGCCGAGTATGTGCTCGAGGGCTACCTCATGCACGACGAGACCATCAACGAGGACGTCAACGGCCACGGCTACGCCATGCCCGAGTTCCCCGGCTACACCGGCGGCGCCAAGGTCTGCCCGGTGATCAAGATCACCGCCGTCACCACGCGCGTCAATCCCATCATGGAGAGCTGCATCGGCCCTTCGCACGAGCACGTTTCCATGGCCGGCATCCCCACCGAGGCCTCCATCTACAAGATGGTCGAGACCGCCATCCCGGGCCGCCTGCTCAACGTCCACGCTGCCCCCTGCGGCGGCGGCAAGTTCGTTGCCATCATGCAGTTTAAGAAGTCGAGCAAAAATGACGAGGGCCGTCAGCGCAACGCCGCCATGCTCGCCTTCTCGGCATTCTCCGAGCTCAAGCACGTCATCCTTGTTGACGAGGATGTCGATATCTTCGATATGAGCGACGTGATGTGGGCCATGACCACGCGCTTCCAGGCCGACGTGGACCTCATCACCATCCCCGGCTGCCACTGCCACGTGCTCGACCCGTCCAACGATCCCGCGTTCGACCCCACGATCCGCGAGCATGGCATCGCCTGCAAGGCCATCTTCGACTGCACGGTCCCGTTCGACCTCAAGAAGAACTTCATCCGCTCGCAGTTCATGGAGATCGACAAGGACAAGTGGGCCAAGGAGATTGCTTTCTAGTAAGTAGCCCTACCAAGTAGTCAAGGAGTTGTCATGCCTGAGTCTTCTGTTCGTCCCCGTCGCATTGTCGTTGGCGTTTCTGGTGCCAGCGGCGCTGCGCTGGGCCTCGAGTGTCTCAAGTGCCTGCGTCAGGCCGGTGCCGAGTCGGCGCTTGTCGTCACGCGTGGGGGAGAGATCACCATCGAGCAGGAGCTCGGCATGACGCTCGACGAGTTTGCCGCGCATGCCGATGTGGTCTACGACAACAAGAACATCGGCGCCGCCATCGCAAGCGGCACCTATCCGGTCGATGGCATGATCGTGGCCCCGTGCTCCATGAAGACGCTCGCCGGCATCGCAAGCGGCTACAGCGAAAACCTGCTGCTGCGTGCGGCCGACGTGCAGATGAAAGAGCAGCGCCGCCTGGTGCTCATGGTGCGCGAGACGCCCTTCAGCGCCATTCACGTCGACAACATGGCGCGTCTGGCGCGCGTACCGGGCGTCATGCTCATGCCGCCCATGCTCACGTTTTACAACGGCCCCGCCACGCTCGACGACGCGGTGCATCACATCGCCGCCAAGGCGCTCGAGGCCGTCGGCGTGTCATGCGCAAACTATAAGCGCTGGTCATAAGCGTCTTTAGGGTAGGATACGAGTAGTGTTTGAGCCCGCTGCCCCTGTGGGTGGCGGGCTTTGTGCGCAAAAAGGATGTGTCGGGAGGATCTATGCAGACGGGCATGTATGCGATTAGCGAGATGGCGAGCTTGTTTAACGTTTCGCGCCAAACGCTCATCTACTACGACAAGATCGGCCTGTTTAAGCCCGCCGTGGTTAACGAAAAAGGCTACCGTTTCTATTCGCCCACGCAGATCCCGCTCATGCGCCTGATCTGCATGTTGCGCGATCTGGGGCTCGAGCTCGACGAGGTCGACCGTCTGACCTCGACGTTCGACATTGGCGAGATGACCGATCACCTGCGCTCGCGGGTTCAGGCGCTCGACAAGCAGATTGCCGGGCTCAAGGCTGAGCGCGCGAGTGTGCAGGAGCGCCTGAGCTTTTACGACGAGGCAGTCTACTGGCGCGAGCGCGAGGGCAGTCCGGAACTCAAGCAATTCGAGCGCCGCTACGTGGTCTTTGAGGAGTTTCCGGGCGATATCGAGCGCGGTCGCTCGATGCTTCACCCCACGCTCATGCGGGCAATCCTGCGCATGCGCACGTTGACGGGCACGCGCCCCATGCGCGGTTGGGGCGCCATGCTGCGTCGCGAGGCGCTGCATTCCGACGATCCCATCGCCGGCGCTGGCTCCTTTGCCGTGCTGCCGCGCGGTGCCGAGGAGCTGCTGCCGAGCGACGCTGCCGAGCTGGCAGAGATCGGCATCGAAGTGCTGCCCGAGGGCACATACCTGTGCATCAGCCGCTGGGGCATGCCGTACGAGCCCGAAGGCATCCGCGCCATTGTGGCCTGCATGGACGAGCACGCGCTCCAGCCCGTTGGCAACGCCTTCGACTTTTGCTACCTCGATACCACGAGCTACGACGAGTCCCACCAAGAAGACTTCTGCTGCATCCAGATCCCCGTCGCCCTCAAATAACTTGCGGTGAAATAGTTCCTAAATAGCCCGAGTAATCGCACAAACGGGAACTATTCCACCGCAACTTCGATGTGACAAAGGGATAGCCCCTTTGCCACATCCACGCCCATTTCTTAGAAACTTGCAAAATCTGCAAGTTTCTAAGGTGGTATCTTATAAACTTGCAAATAATGCAAGTTTATAAGATTTCATGTCTGGACGGGCGCTAGGGAGGCTCTATGGACATCGTTCGCCGAAGCCGTTACCTTGATCGACTCATTGCTTTTCAGGATACCGACCTCATCAAAATCGTGACGGGTATACGCCGTTGCGGCAAATCCACGTTATTGGACATGATGAGGGAGCACCTGGCGCAACAGGGGGTGCCGGCCGAGCGTTTGCTGACCTTTAAGATGGAATCTCTAGAGTATGCGGGGATTACAGATTACCTGACGTTTTATCGCATGGTTCGGGAGCGCGTTGACAGTGTCGATCGTCCCTACCTGTTCTTTGACGAGCTCCAGAATGTCGAGGGCTGGGAAAAGGCGGTTAACTCGCTCCGAATCGATTTGCCGTGCGATATCTATGTCACGGGCTCCAATGCCTTTTTGCTATCGAGCGAGCTTGCAACGCTTATCTCGGGCCGGTATATCGAGGTCAAGATGCAGCCGCTCACGTTTGGCGAGTATCTTGATTTTCGCTCGATTGATGCGGTCGTCGCCGAAGGGCTTGGCGAGAGGGTTGAGCTCGTTTCCAAGACGGGCGATCGCCTTAATTCAAACACCGTGCTCGAGCAGTACATAACCTATGGCGGCATGCCGTTTCTGGCTCATGACGAGCCGAGACGCGAGGCGTGTCGTGACTACATCCGTAGCCTCTATCAGACGATTGTCGCGCGCGATATCCTATTGCGTGCGACGCGTAGAGGTCGCGGAGCTATCACCAAGCGCGACGTTCTCGAGCGGCTCTGTGCGTATCTGGCAGACAACATCTCCAATCAAACCTCGGTCAACAAAATCGTAGGGACGCTCAACGAATCGGCGGGCGGTAAGACCAACGCATCGACGGTGTCGGCGTATATTGACGCTCTGGAAGAGACGTACCTGTTTACCAAGGTAAAAAGGTATGACGTCAAGGGGCGGGGGCTTCTCAAGACAGGAGGTAAATATTACATAGCCGATACGGGAATCCGCAGCTATCTTGACGGATATAGAGGTAGCGATAGCGGAAGGATGCTCGAGAACGTTATCTACAACCAGCTTGTCTTTGAAGGATACGAAGTGTTCTGCGGCCATCTGCGCGCGGGGGAAATCGACTTTGTCGCAATTGGCGAGGGATCGGACCGCAAATATATCCAGGTTACCGAACGGATCGATGCCGAGGCGACCAGAGAGCGCGAGCTGCGACCGCTCAAGCTAAACATGCTGGGAAAAATACCTGATTCGTACGAGAAAATCCTGATTGTCAGGGATGGTGAGCATCCAACAGACATCGACGGCATCAGAATCGTAGGGGCGGTCGACTTCTTGCTGAGAAACAAGATCGCCCTCGGCTAAACGCAAAATGTGACAAAGGGATAGTCCCTTTGTCACATTCCATGCGAGCCGCCGTGCCATCTGAGGGTATAAAGCTAGCAAGTGTTTATTTGCGAGGCCTAAGGGGCGCCCCGTATGGATATCGATAACTTTGAATGGTGGTATAGCGAGGGCGAGGCTCCGGACGAGGAGTGGGACGAGCCCGCGCCGCGTGACGTGTCGAGCGACGAGGCTGATGCCGTTGCTGGCGCCGAGGACGTCGAGCCGGACTCTGCCCCCGATCCCGCCGAACCCCTAACCTTCGAACAAGCCTGGGCCCAGGCCGAGGCCGACGAGGCGAAGGCCGATGCTACCGCCACGCTCAGCGAACCGGCCGACATGTCGATCTCGCCGGCAAAGACGCCGCAGCCGCGCCACAACATCGACCCCGGCAGCACGGCATCCTTCAGTATCCTCGACGTGCCCTCGCAGGGTGCCCAAGCGCCCGCGCCCACGCATCGTCCCAATCTGGCCCGCGAGGAAGACGCGGGTCGCCGCTCACCACTCGGTCCCATCCTCATCGCCTTTATGGCCGGCGTCATTGCCTGCTCGGCGATCGGCAATGTCTGGGTCCATGTCGAGCAGCAGCGAAAAGACGCAGCCAAGGTCGAGATGTCTGTCGAACAATCGCTCAGCCGCACGCGCTCGGTACATGTGTCGGTCGAGGTCAAGGACGGCGCGACGTGGGACACCGCGCGCGGCGACAGCCAGATGCTCATCCATATCGTGGGCCGCACGCTCAGGGGGCAGGCGATTGACGAGTATCAATATGTCAACTCCGCTGGCGACGGCATCGAACTCAAGCCCGGCGACTACGAGCTCACCGTCGACGAGCCGCCCGTCGCCACCGATGGCACGCGCTTCCGCGCCTCAAAGCGCATGGTTCCCGTGAGCTTTAACTCGCAGGCGCCCGATACGGTCGACAGCACGCCGCAGGGCGGGTTCGACCTTTACGCAATCGCTCAATAACTGCGCCTGCCGCTTCTCCTTGCCGCCAAGAGTGGCACAATAGCCCTCGACACTATTGTTTACTTTTGGAGGAAGTAGCATGTCTACCGTCACCACCATCAAGCGCGGCGGCCTCACCGCGGCCATCGATTCCATGGGAGCCCAGCTCACGAGCCTTGCCCTCGACGGCAACGAGTATCTGTGGCAGGGCGACCCGGCTTTTTGGGGCAAGCACGCGCCCATTCTGTTCCCCATCGTGGGATCGCTGCGCAACAACACAGCGACGTCTGCGGCTGGCACCTGCGAGATGCCGCGCCACGGACTCGCGCGCATCGTCGAGCACAAGCTGGTCGAGGTTTCGGAGGACGGCTCCTCGGTAACGTACGAGATCACCGACACGCCCGAGTCGCTCAAGGCTTTCCCCTTCCACTTTAAGCTCAACATGACCTATGCCCTAACCGGCGACGCCACGCTTACCCAGACCTTTGCCGTCACCAACACCGGCGACGTGGACCTGCCGTTCTCGGTGGGCGGCCACCCTGCATTTAACGTGCCCGCCCCCGGTGCCGAGGACGAGGCATTCGAGGATTACGAGCTGGCATTTACCGAGGCTTGGACCAACGAGGCCCCCATCATCACGCCCGATGGCCTCATGACGTTCGAGGGCAGCTACAAGGCGCCCGATAACTCTGACGTGCTGCCCATCACGCACCGCAGCTTCGATAACGATGCCATCATGTTCACCGATACTCCGGGCTCCACGCTCACGCTGCGCGGCCGCAAGTCGGGTCACGGCGTGAAGATCGACTTTGAGGGCTTTAAGTACATCGGCGTGTGGTCTGCCGCCAACGACGCCCCGTTTGTGGCGCTCGAGCCTTGGACTGGCCACACCACCATGGACACCGAGGACGACGTCTTTGAGCACAAGGTCAACACCATTACGCTGGCGCCGGGCGAGACGGACGTCCGCAGCTTTAGCGTCACCCTGCTCTAGAGGTTCCGCCGTTCTAACGAACGGCGGACCGGTCGACGCTGCGCCCTTAGGTTCCGCCGTTCTGACGAACGGCGGG
>CABVBR010000010.1 GCA_902496645.1 uncultured Collinsella sp. | reverse complement strand
CCCGTCGTATCCGCGTTGCTGCTTACGCCCACCAGCACCTCTGCACGTTCGCATGCCCCGTCGGGAATGTGGAGCTCGTGCAGCACGGCGCCCAGCGCGGAGTTTGCGCCCGGTCGAATCTCCTCGAGCGTTACGGGGTCGAGCGCCACCAGGTCACGCGCCTTTGCGTAGAGCGTGACGCGTTTGCCCACCTCGTCGCTCCAGCTCTCCGGGATGGCAAAGCTCATACGGAACTGTGCCGTGCAACCCGGTGCCAGCACGGCGTTGCCGTTGTCGGCTACCAACGGGTGCGCGGCAAAGCGCTGGCCCAGCGTCTCGACTGCGTACTTCACGTGCGCCATGTCGTTGGCCGAAGCGTCCTCGGCAAGCTCCGGATCGTAGATCGATGCCATGCGTGCGTTCGCGCCGAACCCGATGGAAGCGCTGGAGAACGGCTGGTTGGAGCCCTCTCGGTACAGATCGACTGTTCCTGCGGTCAGCAGCGTGTTGCCGTCGTTTCGCACCGTTACCGTAAACGACTCGCTTGCCGCCCCGGGCACCACGGCGCCCAGGTTGGCTATCGCGCCTAGTGGTGTGGCGCATGCCACCAAGGGCACTTCGATGCCGTGCAGTTCTGCCTTGCTCTGCTCGGCGCTCACGATGTGCGTGGCAAGCGCTGAGAGCATGCCACCCGAGGTCAAAAACGTCGTTATCTGATCGATGGGGTGCTCCAGCTCGCAGAGCACGAACGGCTCCGTGAACAGCTCGTCGATCAGCGTACTGGCGAAGATGCGGAAATGCTTGCCCATTACCGCCACCGGTTTGCCTTCTTCGTCGTAGGTTTGCCCCACTTTGCCGTCGGTGTTCTCGACGTATAGCACGCACCTGCCGTTGTTGCTCATGCTAAACGACGCCGGGCCGCAGCCAGCTGCGCCCATGGGTGTCGTTGCAAATGCCGATGCGCCTCGCGTCCACGTAACATGCTGCAGTCGCTCGTCGACGGTTGCCAAAAAGCCCGTATGCTGCGGCCACGGTACCACGCGCGGCACCGTGGCGTCCGGCGGCATGACGCCCCAACCCGCAATAGACTGACCGATGACGGCGTATGATGCGCAACCGCAGCCCTCTGCGGTTTCGTATGCAACGGGTACCACCATTTTGCCGTTGACGTTCTCGGGTGCGCCCAACTCGATGCTCGACGGTGCTTGCGGAAAGCGGAGAACCTGACGGAACGTGAGGCTGTCGCCCGACACATCCGACCACAGGGTAAAGCATTCGAGCGCGACCTCTGCCTCGCTGCCCAGCGCCTTCTCTGCGGTGGTTCCGCGGCGGTGGAGGTAGGCACCCGACAGGCGCCCGTCGACCAGCGTCTTGCCCACCGTGATACGCGGGCACTGCAGGCAATGGTAGCCATCCTCTTGCAAGCGGCCGCGCGAGATGCTGCGCCATGACGTATGCGACACCACGCGAACTCCGTCGTTGCTTATGCGCAGGCGCACGACGGACAGTATGCCGGATGTGCTTGCCGTATCGAAAAGGGTACTATCGCCGTCGCGTCGCTCGCCCGAGACCAGCAACACGTAGGCGTCCCGGTTTCCTCTTCCGTCCGCATATTCCACCACGTCGAAGTCGTAATCGTATATGCCGTCGCGCTCCACGTCGCCCTCGCCAAACCCAAGGGGAAAGTCCACGGGCGCGGGAGCGGACCACGTGCCGTTTGCCTTTGTGTGCACCACCAGGCGCGAGCGGCCATTGTCGCCGTAGCGCACCGAGGCGATACGGAACAGGCATTCTACGCCGGCAATCATTGCCAGCTTCATGTGAGCTTCGCTGAGCACGCCAGTAAACAGCACGTTGTCGTTCGAGGGCTTGATACCGCCACGCTCGTCTTCCGACACGCCGGCAGAATTGGCGTTGGGGTCCGCAGCGGCGTCCTTCGCCTGCCCGATATGGGTGTACGCATACATCGGCGCGGCGTTTTCGTCGTTCTCTATCAGTGCATGGACGAAATGCTCGATCTGTCCCGTGTCGTCGCTTTCTGCATCCGCCTCGAGCTCAATGCGCGTGACCGCTTGATCCCAATCGCGCACGACAGGCGCGGCGTTTACGGCAGTGGCCTTAACCTCGGCGCGTGCGAGCAGCTCGGCGTTGGTGACGATGGTGGCCGATGCGATAAATTGCGGCACGCCGCCCGCCTCGATGTTGCCGGGCGTGCCGAAGCAGGCATCCAACGTGTAAGGCGTATCTCCACCCAATGCGAGCTCAGAGCGCTGGAGCACATACTGGTTGCCATTGTTCACCGACATATTCCACGAATCGAGGAGTGTGGGCCACGACCCCGACCAAGCCTTGGTGGTCCACTTGAACATCACAAACTGGAGTATCACATCGACATCAACGTCCGCACCCACGCGCAGTCGTGGAAGCTGGTGTCCATCTGCCTTCTCGTACCCAATGAACAGCGTGAGGGATGCGGCGCCGCGCACGGCAGACGAAGCGACGCCTGCAACGCCGGCGCCAAAGGTGACGGCAAGCCCGATCTGGATGGTGAACGAGCCCGACGTGTTTGAATAGTCGAGCGAAATGTTTTTAAAAAACGCCGCGCCGCTGCCGTGTGTGTGGGCACCCACGGCGAGCGCCAGTTTTGCCAGCACCCAGGGGTTGACGTTTAGGAAAAACGGCACCGGTCCTAGGGTAAACTGCTCGGTCCAATTGAGGTCGGTTCTTACCTGGAAGAGGGCCTTAATATTGCCGTATGCGGGGTCGTTGTTGTCGCCCCAGGTTTTGCCCACCCAATCGAAGGCAAGCGAGCCGTACAGCTGTGTGGCGATATCCATCGTGAACAGCAGCGTGCAATGGTGGCGAAGGAGCTTGGTGTTTCTTGGATCGGTACCCGAACCGGCACTCATACTCTTGTACTGATTCCACTTCCCCTCCATCTCGTCGAGGTAGCGGTTTGCCTGCTTGGCGCCCGACTCGCGCGGCGATTTCTTCCAGTATTCCGGATCAGGGTTGCCCGAATCGTTCATATAGCTGGCTGGTTTGTATCCTCCGCCAAACAGCACGTATCCAGCAAACGAGAAATCGAAGAGGATTGGAAATGTGGGCATCCAGCACGTGAACTTATTGCCGCCGATGCCGGGAAACGCCGCGGGGAAATCAAACGGAGTGATCTCTTGGTCCATGGTAGTGGGGACGATAGTGGTCGAGCCCGATTCCGCCTTTGCGGCCGGCGCAGTGACAACGGCCATGGGGGAGGAGAGTGTATAGGTCTTGCCCTGGTAGTCGAGGACAAAGCGTAACTTGCATCCTTCTTCCAGAAGGCTCGACGCTGCATCGAGGAACTTGTCTTCGAGCGTGAACGTCGCCAGATTATCCGCGCCCGATGCGCTGGCCTTGACTTGGCCAATCTGCGTGACGGTTTCGGGTGAGCTGCCCGCAGCGGGCATCACTTTATTGATATGCAATGTTGCCTGCCCGCCCTGTGGCAGATGTGCCTGAACGGTAAAGGCGTGCGTGTCGGGTTGGTCGTTTGCTGCTTCGTCCGCTGGCATTGCCATAAACGTGGCGTCGGCGTACTGGATGTCCCATTCGTCGAACGTGAGCTGGCGGAAGTACGGCTCGCCGTCGGAAAGCGGACGCGTGGGTGCGGTTATGGCGGTGCCGCCCTGGATACGCGCAAGGGGAATCTCGACATCACGGTAGCCCGCCATGCTAATGGAGATGCCGCCGTTAAAGTCGTACGCGTCAAGGAGCGTTGCCTCGTCCACGTAGCCTTCCGAAAGCGGCGCGACCTCAAAGATGGCCGTGCCCTCGTCATCGGTCGTGGCGGTGAGCTGCTTGTCTGCGGCATAGCGCGATGCGAGCGTGACCTGGGCACCTGCGATGGGCGTATTCTTATTGGCGACGTCGACCACGACCACACCAAACATGGTGCGCGAGAGAACGAGCACCCTGAAGGGATCTTTTTCGTCGGCATAGGCTGCGGTGGGCGCGAACGGCAATATGAAGGCGTTTGCGCTTCCCGGCACGCGCGGCAACATAATGCTCGCCAGCGAGGACGCTCCGGCAACAAGTAACGAACGGCGATCAAGCATCTTTGGCTCCCATCCCGCAAACATCGGAGGAAATAATCCAATTTTGCGAGAAGGTGCCCCGTGGCGGTAGTGCCGTTCGATGGCCAAAATGTCCAATTTGAGCGCGCGAAAGCGCCAGGCCCCGGAGCGCGTTCGATGCGCTTGGCAGCCCGGTCGCTAACGCAACATATGCGCGACCAGTTCGGCGCGTGTGCCGATGCCAAGCTTTGCGTATACGCCGGATAGTCGGTTTTTGACGGTGCCCGGCGACACACCCATATGACGAGCGATTTCGGCATTGGTCCACCCGCGGCAGGCGAGCATGGCCATGGTGAACTCCGTGGTCGTTAGATCGTCGGCCACATCCTCGCCCGAATCGGGGTTGTGGATGCGCCGCCAGCCGTAGCTGAAGCGGTACGTGATCTCGATGATGCGCGCGAAGTCGTCAGGGTATTGCGTTTTTAGGCATGCCTCGATAAGCCCCTGCAAAAGGCCGTGGTGCTCGCCGATGAGCTCGATAAGGCCGTCGGGGCGCGCAATGTCCCAAGCGGCTCCGAAGTGCGTTTTTGCGGCGTCGATGTCCTTGAGGCTCATGCATGCCATGGAAGCTGCCAGGTGCAGGAACAGTTCCGAGATCGGATAACTTCCCTGTTTCATGATCAGGGCGTTTTCCGCCATGCCCAGACTGCGGCCATATTCGCCGCGCAGGTACAGGGCATGCGCCATCACATAGCTGGCGAACAGGCGCAGGCCTTCGGGCAGATGCGCCGCAAGCGGATAAAACTCTTCGGCGGAATACGGGGAAGGCAAGTGCAGAAGGACGCTCGCGGCCGAGGCGAACAGGATATGCGTGGCGTGGACGGCGGGCGATTCCTCGTCAGTTGGCGTATCGAGGATGCCCGCAAGGCAACGGCGGGCATCGGCGATACGGTTGAGCGACAGACTGGCATATCCGCAGATAAAGCATGCGGAATAGCGCAGTGCGGGGTCGGTGGCGTCAAGATGGGGGCGTGCTGTCTCGGCGGCGAGGGTGGCCTGTCCGCGAAAGTACAGCGCTTCTGCCGTGGCAATGGCGCGCGAATCGGGGTCGGAAATGCCTGCAACCGCAGCGTCAATCTGCCCCGGCACAAAGGCGGTACACATCAACGGCATGGGAACGCATGGGTAGCCATCGCAGTCCATCTTCCATCTCCCATCAGGTGGCAACATTAGCAGCAATTGTACTCCTGTTGCTCGGGACTGGAATTTGTGGGTATCGCCTACGATTATGCCGAACGTATAAAGGAAGAGTCTATTGGCGATGCTCCCAAGGTGGCCACCAAAGCCTAGATGACCTCGACATTAGGAATAATTGCCACCCCTGTAAAAAGCTCTGCCGCAGCGATGGGAAACGCATCTTCTGGGCATTCCGTCGTCTCCAGCCAGCGCTGGACTGCTGCTGTCGCCTGCGCGTTGGCGAGCGGGGCGTGGGGACCGTCCGGCGACCAGCGGTGACGGGCGAGCCCTGCCGCGTGCGTGGGCCTCCATCGACGTAGACCCATGACCCGCATGGTATCGGAGAAGTCCACCATGGCGTCCAGGACCTTACCGTCCGGCACGTCCAGCCTAGCGGCTCTCTTGAACCCGAGGTCGAAGGGGGCGTTGTACAAGGCATATGGGGCCGAGTGGAAGTGGGTCAAAAGAGCGTTACTTGACGTTTCATGCATAATGCCAACCGCCCCGCAACATCACGTTCGCAGCGCGCAGGGGCCGGAGAATCTTCGCGATGAGAGTTGACGTCTAATACCTTGCATCGTATAGTGTGTATAGCATAGTATATGACGAGAGGAGGTGTGCGGATGGAGGCCCAGATGAAGCGCGGCTTCCTGGAGGCCTGCGTGCTCGCGGCCATTTCCGGCGAGGAGTCCTACGGCTACCAGATCGTGAAGGACGTGCCGGCGAGCATAGGGCTCACGGAGTCGACGCTCTACCCGCTGCTCAAGCGCCTGGAGAAGGCCGGGTGCATCACGGCGCGCTCCGCCGAGCACAACGGGCGGCTGCGCCGGTACTACCGCATCACGGACGACGGGCGAGCGCGCATCGAGGAGTTCCTGGCCGAGTGGCCGTCCGTACGGGAGATTTACGCATACGTTGAGGGGGCGCACCATGACGCGCGATGAGTTTCTGGGCCGGTTGGGCGAGCTGCTCGCCTGCCTGCCGGCCGAGCAGGTGGAGGAGACCAAGGCGTTCTATGCGGAGGCCATCGCCGACCGCATGGAGGACGGCATGAGCGAGGAGGAGGCCGTGGCCGCCATGGGCGCCCCCGGCGAGGTTGCCGAGGCCACGCTCGACGACCTGCCCGCCGTGCCGCGCGCGATCGCGAGGACGCGCCGGCGCAGCACCGCGCTGCTGTGGGTGCTGACCATCGTGGGCTCCCCGGTGTGGGTGCCGCTGCTCGCCGCCTTCGCCGCCGTGGCCGTCACGGTCTATATCTGCATCTGGGTGCTGGCGCTCTGCGTGTGGATCGTCGCGGCGGCACTCGGGGGCGCGGGCGTAGTTGGGCTCCTGTTTGCCGTAAGCGGCGTCACCATCGGCCACTTCCCGTACGCCCTCGCCTCGGCGGGCGTGGGGCTCGGCCTCGCCGGCGTGGCGATCTTCGTTGGTGCTGGTGCTTGGGCCGCCTCAAAACAAATTGCGCGCCTCTCGGCGCTCTGGGCGAGGAAGGCCGCCTCGCCTTTCTGGAAGGGTAAGGGCGAGAAGGGCGGCACTGCCGCGCATCTCGCAGCGTAGAAAGGAGTGAGTACCATGACCAGCGCGAAGAAGATCTACCTCGCTGTGGCGGGCGGGCTCGTTGCCGCGGGTGTTGTCCTCGCGGGCATTGGCTTTATCGCCTCGGGCTTCGATCCGGCCGTGTTCACAACCCAAATCGATACGCGCGACAGCACCATCGTGCTCGGCGGCGTCGAGGTGGACGAACACGAGAGTATCCCGTTCATCAGCCAGCTCGCCAATCTGGGCGAGATCGACACCTCCAACGTCGCGGACCCCACCGCGCCCTAGGGGCGGCGAGCCCGGGCGCTCCGTCCGCCAAGCTGCGTAAGGCGGCGAAACCCGAACCTCGGCTCCAGCGCAACTGGTCTCAAGCCTGCGCCGATTCGCTCTCAGCGCCGCGCGGGGGCCCATGACACATACCCAAAATCCATCCGAGGAGAAAAGAACGCAATGACGACAGCCGTGCCTCTCCACCTTCACGGGGTCACGAAGGCGTACCGCGGGAGGACCGTCCTCGGCCCCATCGACCTCGCCCTCAAGGCGGGGCGCGTCTACGGGCTCATCGGCGAGAACGGCGCCGGGAAGTCAACGCTCATCTGTATCGTCACTGGCACCGCCAGCCCCAGCTCGGGCTCGGTTGAGCTGTTCGGCGAGCGCGGCGCGCGCGGGCTTGCCGCCGCCCGGAGGCGTATGGGCTACATGCCCGACGCGAGCTCGGCCTACCCGGGGCTCTCCGCGCGGGAGAATGGATTTGCAACGGTTGCTTAAACAATTTTTACAGGGACGGCCCTGCGTTCCTGAACTCAACTGGGCTCATGTAGCCCAGTGTCGAAGGGGCAGTCGCCCCAGTCCGCGTACCAGACCTGCGTGCCGCCGAGGGAATACTTCCTCCAGTAGGGCCAGTGCGGGACGTCCATCCTCTCCTCCTTTCGGGGCGTCAGGCGCCGGGCCCAAGGCCGCACCTGCGTCCCAGCTCCGCCACGAGGGCGTCGTTGTCTCTGACCGAGACGATGGCGTCGCCGTCGTAGGGCGCCTCGATGTAGACGCGGTCGAGCGAGTTGGCCGTCCCCGCCCAGAGCGTCCTGGTGCGCCGGACGCCCCGCACGTGGGCGTAGGGTATCACCGAACGCGTCCCAGCGTACACGACGACGAGGCGGTCGCCGTAGAGCTCGAGGCGATTGCTGCGGACGGGAAGGGCAGCCAGGGCCACGAGGGCCGGGATGGGCGGCAGCGCGAGCCAGCCCCATAGGAGCGCGGGACTCGAGCTCAGGAAACACGCGATACACGCCGCGGATAAACCGCCCGCCACAATCACCATGGCCGCTATGAACCACGGGTCTGTCCTGCCGGGGAACACCCGCTCCGGCCGCTCGCCCTTCTCACCCATTACGGCCTCCCTCCCGACGCCCTCCCTGGCGGCGCGTGGGGCCGGAGAGTGCCTTGAACCCGTCGCCAACCATCTCGCCCCCCGTTCCGTGGGCCTTCTGTAGTGGTATGTACCCCCGACTGTTCGGCGGATGTCGTACTATTAGACGTTTGTCGAACTTTTGGAGGAGTACCTCGGCTGGAAGCGCGGGTTCAGTGGAGCATGAACCTAATCTCTGTCTCTCTTGCTTTTTCTGATTTGTTGAGAAGCCGGCATTTGGGGGCATTTTGGATAGCGAACAGTTCAAACAAGAAGCTGAGAAAATAGAAGAAAGCCTGAGTGCCTTGAGAGTCGCCGAGCGCAATGCAGTGATTCCCTTCATGAACGGCGACTTTACCCAATGGGATCTATATCTGGCATCCTCCTCTGAGTATACGATGAGACTGATAGACGGATTCATCTCCTTGCTCGAGTCGAGGAATCTTGTTTGCGTCGCCCAGCTTCTCCGCGCACAGGTTGGAGTCTGCCTGCGGACATTCGCGTTATTTGCCGCCGAAGACCAGGATGACTTTCTCCCAAAAGGCTGCCAAGTACCATGGCGTGAGCGTTGGGGTAGCCATCATTCAGCGTGGATACATCCGGATGCGCATAGATCCAGACGATTCCAACGTTCTCGTATTTCCCGTGCAGGTAATCGAAGAGGGCAAGCGACACCATGCAGTTGCCGCCGACGGTCACGACTCTGTCGGGGTTTTCTGCCGTAAGCTTCCTCTGCGCATCCTGAATCCCCGCCAGGACTTCGTCCTCGGCATAGATGCGAACTGCCTCCCATTTCTCATGTCCAAGTTTTGGGACGCGTTTCACAATGCCGAGTGGGACCCCTGGACAGTCGGATCACGTGGTGGCCCCCTTTGAGAGGGTCACGAGCATCGCGGTCCCGTCCTCGGAACTTTCTTCGACCTCTACGGCGCCACCGTGAAGCGCTGCAATCTCCCAAACGAGCGCTAGCCCGAGTCCTGCGCCGCCGTATGCCCTGCTGCGGGATTTATCCAGGCGAAAGAACGGCTGGAAGATGCTCTCTCGGTACTGCTTGGGTATTCCCGGACCCTGGTCCTCGACTCGCAGGAACACGTGGCTGTCGTTGTCGCAGATGGAGACGTTGACAGTCGAGCCGGGGCGGCTGTAATGGATGGCATTTTCGACCAGGTTAAACACCAGCCGATAGAGGAGCGTGTCGCTCCCGATTACTAAAGCGTCTCCAGCACAATTGAGGGCTATGCCCTTGTTTTCGGCAAGTGGCGCAAGGTCGGTGAGGACCTCTTCGGACAAGGGACCAAGTTCCACATCGTCCTCGCAAGGAACGCTGCGCAGCTCACTCATCTCGAGCAACACCTTGGTCATCCGCGACATGCGCTCGGTTTGTTCTTGTAGCAGGCCGAGCAGCTCGGCTGTTTCGGGTTGCAAACCGGAGCGCTCGGAAATGAATAGTTCAATCTGTGCTTGCATAAGGGCGAGCGGGGTGCGCAGCTCGTGTGCGGCGTTGCCGGTAAACTGACGCTGTGCAGAGAACCCTTCGCCAAGACGAGCGATCATGTCGTTGAAAGAGGCGCTGCATCGTTGTAGCTCGGTGGGCACATCTTCACTGAGTCTGATTTCGCTTAGGTTGTCAGGTTGCACACGCTCAACCTGAGCTGCAAAAGCCCGTAGCGGTTTGAGTGCACGGCCGCTCACAAAGTATGCCAGCGCTCCGCCAAGGAGTGTGACTCCAGCCGTGATGTACCAGGCTGTCGTGCCAAAAGACTCCTGTGCGTCGTTTACGACGATCGTGACCTTGTCATCGAGGGCTGCTTTCGTTGGGTCGAACGCCCGGAGCGAATCTTCGCCGGTTGCGTTAAAGGCCGAGATGTTGCTGCCGATGGCATCCATGTAGCGCATGCCCGTATAGCCGACCAGGCAGTTCGTCAGCACGCATGCCGCACACGTGAGCAGTGCCGTCATAATCGTTATGCGCCATTGCAGCGAAAGCCTTTTCATTCGCTATCCTCCATAACGTAGCCCTCTCCAATCCGATTGCGAATCGGGTCGTACCCCAAAGCGATGCGTAGCTTTTTGCGGAGTGACGAGATGTGAACGCGGATTACGTTGCTAAAGCTGTTCACGCTGCTATCCCAAACGTGCTCGATAAGCTCCTCTTGACTTATCGGACGCCCCTGATTAAGCATCAGGTATTCCAAGATTCCCGTTTCCTTGCGCGTAAGAGATAGAGCCTCGTCGCCCACGGAGGCGACGCGCGCCTTGGTGTCAAAGCTCAGCGATCCGCAGGTCAGGACAACATCGCTTTGCGTAAAGCGCCTGAGCGTGAGGCTACGGATACGTGCCGCCAGCTCGTCAAGATGAAACGGCTTGGTGAGGTAGTCGTTGGCGCCCGCATCGAGCCCCGCTACCTTGTCGGCGACCTCGCCGCGTGCCGAGAGCACGAGCACCTTGGTCTCGCAATCGGTTTTCCTGAGCTGCCTAAGCACGGTCATGCCGTCGACATGGGGAAGATTAAGGTCGAGCACGACAAGATCGAAGGCCTCGACATCGAGTAGGTCGAGCGCCTGCTGCCCGTCGTAGCAGCAGTCGACGCTGTAGGCCAAGTTGCGCAGGCTGCGTGCGATCGCATCGCACAGCGCCCGCTCGTCCTCGACGACCAAGATGCGCATAACGTTCTCCTTGCATAGTCATTCGCGCTTAACACGGATTTTATAGTCGGTATGGTCCAATGGGTCGCGAAACGAAAGGAGTGGTCAGATTGTTCAAAGCGATTAAACCTGTGGCGCAGGTGGCTTTGCTGATCGCCGGGATTGCCATGGTGTGCTTTGGCGTCATGCGCGGCGAGGCGGATGCCGTGCTGGCCAAGGCAATCAGGCTGTGCTTGGAGTGTATCGGAATTGGATAAAAGAAAAAACACCGGATCGCATCTTTTGGCGCGATTTCGCGGATTGATTCAGGCGGCGGCGACGCTTGCGACCAATATTCATCTGCCCAACTTTGCCAAGGGAGGCATTTACCAAGGGGCGGGCAAGGCCGTCTGCGTGCCGGGACTCAACTGCTACTCGTGTCCAGCGGCTTCGGGCGCGTGCCCCATCGGATCGTTTCAGTCGGTGGTGGGCTCGTCTAAGTTCAGCTTTTCGTATTACGTGACCGGAACGCTCATTCTGATTGGCGTGCTGTTGGGGCGTTTTGTGTGCGGCTTTTTGTGCCCGTTTGGATGGCTGCAGGAGCTCCTGCACAAGATTCCCGGCAAAAAGTTGTCGACAAAAAAGCTCAAGCCGCTCACGTATATCAAGTACGCCGTGCTTCTGTTTGCCGTGGTGCTGCTGCCTGTCTTGGTGGTTAACGATTTGGGCATGGGCGACCCGTTCTTTTGCAAGTACATCTGTCCGCAGGGTGTGCTCGAGGGCGCGATTCCGCTGTCCATCATGAATACGGGAATCCGCTCCGCGCTGGGAAAGCTCTTTACCTGGAAGCTCGCGATTCTTATAGCGGTTGCGGTGCTGAGCGTGCTGTTCTACCGCCCCTTCTGCAAATGGGTCTGCCCCCTCGGCGCGTTTTATGCGCTTATGAACAAGGTGTCATTGCTGGGGATCAACGTTGACCAGTGCAAATGCGTTTCGTGCGGCAAGTGCGCCAAGGTGTGCCAGATGGACGTGGACGTTACGCGCACGCCCAACCATGCCGAGTGCATTCGCTGCGGCAAGTGCATAGGCGCATGTCCCGTCGATGCTATTAGCTTTCGCTACGGGCTGGGTGTGACGGGCGACAAGCCCGCACAGCCCGCGCAAGCCTGCGAAAACAAATAGGTATCTATATAAGCTTCGATATAAACGGAGGAACCATGAAACTGTCAAAAATTGCGGCCTTGTTGATGCTGCCCGTGCTGGCGCTGACTCTCGCAGCGTGCTCTGCCCCCAAGGGCGACGCAAAGGATGCCACGAGCGGCGATACGCAAATCGCCGAGCTTGTGGCACAAAAGCCGTCGAGCGCCGAGGAGGCGGCCGAGCTGTACCAGCAGCTGCTGCAAAAGGAAAACGAGATCTTTGCGAGCGATAACGCCCTATGGGAAAAGGTGTTTCTTGCGGCCAACAAAGACACTCCCATGATTGAGGACGGCAAGAACTACGGCGACTTTTTGCTTGATACCATCGAGGGCGCCAAGGATCAGTTTACGGCTGACGAGCTCAAGACGCTTAAGGCCGGCGCGCAGCAGGTCAAGGAGATCGAGGATAAGCTCATGGCGCTGGAGAAGGAGTTTCCCGGATGTGGCAGCACGCCCGGCGAGGGAGAGAGCGTCGATGCCTCGACCGCAGGCATGACCAACGGCGAGAGCGGGGAGACGAAGTTCCCCAGCTTTAAGGGCAAGGACTTGGACGGCAACGATGTAAACAGCGACGAGCTGTTCTCCAAGAACAAGGTCACCGTCATGAACTTCTGGTTCACCACTTGCAAGCCGTGCGTGGGCGAGCTGGGCGATCTTGAGAAACTGAATCAGGAGCTTGCCGAGAAGGGCGGCCAGGTCGTGGGCGTTAATTCCTTTACGCTCGATGGCAACAAAGACGAGGTGGCAGACGCCAAGGACGTACTTTCCAAGAAGGGCGTGACGTACAAGAACATCTGGTTCAAGTCGGATAGCGAGGCCGGCAAGTTCACCTCCAACCTGTACTCGTTCCCGACCACGTACGTGATCGACCAGAACGGTAACATTGTGGGAGAGCCGATCATGGGCGGCATCAACTCCGCTGAGCAGTGCGAGGCGCTCAATAAACTGATCGATCAAGCACTCGCGAAGAGCGAACAGTAGATTCGTGGGACAGGCAACTGAAGGGGAGTCGCTGGAAACAGCGACTCTTTTTTTCTGCTTCGGGGTAGCATCATGGGTATACGTCGAAAGGGGGCGGCTATGGTCGGCAGCATGGTCGAGCGGTTGCCGTTTTGGGGACAACTTACATCCGATGAGCAGACGCTCGTGGCAGAGCGCTCGTCGCTGCGATCCTTTGATGCCGGGCAGATAATCGGTAGCAGCGGAAATTCTTGCACCGGCATTATCTTTATTATCGAAGGTGACATTCGCGTGAGCCTGCTTTCCGAGGAAGGCAAGGAGGTCACGCTGTTTAGGGTTGGCTGCGGAGAGTGCTGTGTCACCACGGCCTCGTGCGTTATCGAGCAGATTTCATTTGACACCATGGTGGTTGCAGCACGCAGGTCATCGCTTTTGGTGGTGCCTGCGAGCGTGTGCGTCCAGCTCGCCCGCGATAATGTCTACGTTAAGGCCTTTATGCTCCAGGTTGAGGTGAAGCGCTACTCCCAGGTGGTATGCGTGCTGCAGCAGATGCTCTTTAAGCGTCTCGATCAGCGCGTCGCCAGCTACGTGCTCGAGCATTGCCGAGTTGCGGGCACAGCAGAAGTTGCCGTAACGCAAGACGAGCTTGCACGCGACATCAACTCTGCGCGCGAAGCGGTGACGCGCGCTCTGAGCCGTCTTGCGCAGGACGGGCTCATCGAGGTTAGGCGCGGACGGATTATCGTGCGTGATGTAGATGGGTTGGCACGGTTGGCCTAGACCTACCGCGCAGCTGTATCTGCCGTCGGCAACATATTTTCCGTTTGGTGACTTGGTCACAGAACGCGACCGCAGTGCCTTGGCATACTTGCCCAAAGCAACCAGCAAAGGAGTGCGCTATGGGATTGTTTGATTTGTTTGCAGGACCGGACATGAATGTGGGCGTCCAGGAATGGAAGGCTTCTAAGGGGGCGGTGCTGCTCGACGTGAGGAGTGCTGACGAGTATGGACAGGGCCACATTCCGGGCAGCGTCAACGTTCCGCTCGATCGTATCAACCAGGTGCTTGAGCTGTATCCAGACAAGGGCACGCAGCTTTTCGTGCATTGCCTGAGTGGTGCGCGAAGCAACCAAGCTGTGAGTTTTCTTAAGCGTTCTGGGTATGGCAGTGTCAAGAATATCGGCGGCATAAGCGGCTATACGGGAAAGGTGGTGCGTTAGCTATGAAGGTGGTTATCGTTGGAGGCGTCGCGGGCGGCGCATCGGCGGCGGCACGTTTGCGCAGGCTCGACGAGCAGGCCCAAATTGTCATCTTTGAGCGCACGGGTTTTGTATCGTATGCCAACTGTGGGCTTCCGTACTACATTGGCGGCGTGATAGAAGAAGAGAGTGCATTGACGCTGCAATCGCCCGAGGGCTTTTGGAATCGATTCCGCATTGCCGTGAAGACGAACCACGAGGTGATCGCCATTCATCCCGATGCGCATACGGTTGACGTTCGCGACCTGCTCACCGGCGAGGAATTTGTCGAGACGTATGACAAGCTGATTCTTTCGCCAGGCGCGCATCCCATTCGCCCCGCTCTTCCGGGAATCGATTTGGATAAGATCTTTAGCCTTCGAACGGTAGAGGACACGCTGCACATTCATGGTTATGTGCAAGAGCATGAGCCGAGGAGTGCCGTGGTGATCGGTGGCGGCTTTATCGGTGTTGAGGCTGCCGAGAACCTGCGTGACTTGGGTCTCGAGGTGACGCTTTTGCAGCGCCCCGGGCAGCTGATGAACAACCTGGACTACGACATGGCGACGCTGCTTCATGCAGAGGTCCGCGAGCATGGCATTGACCTGCGCCTTCGTGCCGACGTTACGGGCTTTGAGGAGGCCGATGGCCGTGTGGTCACACATGTGGCGGGCGATGATTCCATTATGGCCGATATGGTGCTACTCGCTATCGGCGTTGCGCCCGAGAGCCATTTGGCAAAGAAAGCTGGTATCGAACTGGGCATCAAGGGCTCCATTGTGGTGAACGACCGCATGGAGACGTCTGCTCCTGACGTATATGCCGTGGGTGATGCCGTGCAGGTCAAGCATCAGGTGACGGGCGAAGACGCGGTGATTTCCCTTGCAGGCCCCGCTAATAAGCAGGGACGTATCGTCGCCGACGTGATTTGTGGCTTAGGCAGTCGCTATCAGGGCTCGCTGGGTTCTTCGGTAATCAAAGTGTTCGACTTGACAGCTGCGAGCACGGGCCTTTCTGTGAAGGCAGCGCGTGCGGCGGGAATCGATTGCGAGAACGTCGTGCTGTCACCTGGATCGCATGCGGGTTATTATCCCGGGGCCACGCCCATGACCATGAAAGTTGTGTTTGAGAGGGAAACCTTGCGTCTGCTGGGCGCGCAGATTGTGGGCATCGATGGCGTGGACAAGCGCATCGATGTGCTGGCGACGGCAATTCAGGCCGGTATTCGGGCCGATAAGCTCAAGGATTTGGATTTGGCGTATGCGCCGCCATATTCTTCGGCGAAAGACCCGGTGAACATGGCCGGTTTTATGATCGAAAACGTGGGCTCGGGCATGCTCAAGCAGTGGCATTGGGAGCAGGAACCGGATCTGCCGCGCGATGGTAGTGTGCAGCTGCTCGATGTCCGTATGGTTGGCGAGTATGACCGCGGACATATCGACGGCTTTGTGAACATTCCCGTCGATGACTTGCGTGCTCGCTTGGGGGAGCTTGACGTGACAAAGCCTGTTTATGTTATTTGCCAAAGTGGTCTTCGCAGCTACATTGGCTGCCGCATCCTCGCTCAGTACGGTTTTGACTGCTATAACTTCTCGGGTGGCTATCGCTTCTTTGCTGCTGTGACTAAAGACCATCGCGGTAGCGATAACGTGATGCCGTGTGGATTGGAAAAGTAAGGCCTTTTGAGCGGCGTGTATGACAATGACAAGATAGAGTAGGACAAACGCGTCGAATACGAACGGCGGAGGAGAGCGGGCGGGGTGCCTGCGCAGGAGAGGTTGCCGTCCATGCTGGAGCTCAAAGGAATTTGCAAAAGGTACGTTACGCAGTCGTTTACGCAGGTGGCGCTCGACAACGTAAGCCTGGCTTTTCGCGATAACGAGTTCGTGGCCATTCTGGGTCCCTCAGGTTCGGGCAAGACCACGCTGCTCAACGTTATCGGCGGACTCGACCACTTTGATTCTGGCGACCTGCTGATCGACGGTATTTCGACCAAGGACTTTCACGATCGCGATTGGGATGCCTACCGCAACAACCGCATCGGCTTTGTGTTCCAGAGCTATAACCTCATTCCGCATCAGACCATTTTGGAAAACGTGGAGCTGGCGCTTACGCTCACGGGCGTGGGGCATGCCGAGCGTCGCCAGCGTGCGCGCGAGGCGTTGGAGAAAGTCGGCCTGGACGAGCACATTAACAAGCGTCCGAGCCAGCTTTCGGGCGGACAGATGCAGCGCGTGGCTATTGCCCGCGCCCTGATCAACGATCCCGAGATTGTGCTGGCTGACGAGCCGACCGGCGCCTTGGACTCAACGACATCCGTGCAGGTCATGGATTTGCTCAAGGACGTTGCGCGCGACCGTCTGGTCATCATGGTCACGCACAATCCCGAGCTGGCGTACAAGTACGCCACGCGCATCGTCACCCTGGCGGACGGCAAGATCACCGACGATTCAGATCCCTTTGATGCTGCCGAGGCCGCGCGTCGCGAGGCCAAGCCCACGCGCAAAACCTCGATGAGCTTTGTGACGGCGCTGGGGCTTTCTGCCCGAAACCTCATGACCAAGAAGGGTCGCACGGCCATGACGGCCTTTGCGGGCTCGATTGGCATTATCGGCATTGCGGCGATCCTGGCGCTGTCCAACGGCGTAAACGACTACATCAAAAAGGTCGAGGAGGACACGCTCTCGAGCTACCCGCTGACGATTTCCAAACAAGACTACGACCTGTCGTCCATGATGGGCGGCCATGGGGCTACCGATGAGGAGGCGTCCAAGGGCGAGGGCTCGTCCGATGACGCTACCGGTGGCAAAGCTAAGGGAACCGACAAGATCCCTGTGGTCACAGCCGTAAAGGACATGTTCGCAAGTGTTAAATCTAACGATATGACAAGCTTTAAGGCATGGCTTGACGACGACGGCGACGGTATCAATAAAGAGGTCAACGCTATCCAGTACGGCTACGGCGTGACGCCGGTTGTCTATCGTGCGGGCAAGGGCGATGAGAAGCCTGTCCGGCTGGTGCCCAACGCTATGACCGAGGCCATGAGCGGCGGCGCAAGTTCGGCGGCAACGGTGAGCATGGATTCCATGGGAACCTCGGTCTTTAACGAGATGATTGACGACCAGAGCCTGCTCGACAGCCAGTACGATGTCGTCGCCGGCCATTGGCCCACGTCTGCCAACGAAGCCGTGATGGTACTTTCGAGCCGCGGCACGGTGGGCGACTACACGCTCTACAGCATCGGTGCGCTGGATATCGATGAGCTCAACGACCTGGTTAACAGCGCCATGACGGCCGATGGCAAGGTTGAGACGCCCAAGACCGGCAGCGACTTTACCTACGACGATGCGCTGTCCACGACGTTTAAGGTGCTGTCGCCGGCCGATGCCTATCGTAAAAACGAAGAGACCGGCATGTGGACCGACATGTCTGGCGACGCCGACTTTATGACGGCCAAGGTTGCCGACGGCATTGACGTGCGTATTGTGGGCGTGGTGCGACCTAACGAGACGGCCAATGCGAGTGCATTGTCTCCGGGCATTGCCTATACGCATGCACTGACTCGCCAGCTTATGGAGCGTGCCGCCGATTCGCAGATTGTGCAAGAGCAACTTGCCCATCCCGAGACGGATGTCTTTACGGGCAAAACCTTCGACGAGCTGCAAGGCGAGGCCAAACAGGGCGTGGATCTGGGCAGCATGTTCAGCGTGGATGAGGCGGCGCTGAAGAGCGCGTTCTCGTTCGATGCGTCTGCGCTCTCGGGCGCTGCTGGCGGTATGGACCTTTCTGGTATCGACTTATCCGGGCTGGACCTTGACCTTTCGGGCGTTGGGAAGGACATCGACTTCAGCGACATCATGGCCAAAGCGCCAACCCCAGATTTTTCGGGTATCTTTGACGGTCTGGAACTTACGCCCGAGCAAATGCAGCAGGTGGGAACACTAGCCAACCAGCTGTTTGAGGGCTTTTTGCAGTCTGATCAGTTTAAGGCGCTGTCGCCCGAAGATCTTAAGGACGCGTCAAAGCTCGCTGCCGCATTCTCGACGTATCTTGAGAATGATGCAGCAGCCCAGCAAATCCTGGCCCAGCTCAAGGCGCTCGGAGGCGATGCCCTGGCCGAGCGCCTGCAACAGGCGATGACCGACTATGTGCAAAAGCAGCTGGCTCCGTATCTGCAGCAGGCTATGGATCAGGTGACCAAGACAATCAGCGATCAGATTGCGGCGACGGTGTCAGCTCAGCTCAAGGCGGGCGCGGCAGGGCTCATGGGCCAGATGGCGACGCAGGTGTCATCCAGTTTTGCCAACCTGGCGAGCGCTATGCGTGTGGATGCGAGCGCCTTTGCTCGTGCCATTCACTTCAACATGGACGCCGAGGACCTGAGTTCGCTCATGATGAGCTATGCCAAGGCTTCGAAGCTCACCTACGATAACAATCTGACCACGTTGGGCTATGCGGACGAGGCGGACCCCATCTCGGTCAAGATTTTCCCGCGCGACTTTGAGGCTAAGGAGCGCGTGCTCGATCACATCGATGCTTATAACAGGCAGGTCAAAGCCGCCGGCCACGACGAACAGGCCATCTCGTACACCGACTACATGGGCATCATCATGGGCTCGGTGACCGATATCGTGAACACCATCAGCTTGGTGCTCATCGCATTTGTGAGCATCAGCTTGGTCGTCAGCTCCATCATGATCGGCATCATCACCTACATCAGCGTACTGGAGCGTAAAAAGGAGATTGGCATCCTGCGCGCGATCGGCGCGTCAAAGCGCAACGTGGCCAACGTATTCAATGCCGAGACCTTTATTGAAGGCCTCATTGCCGGCGTCTTTGCCATTGTCGTTGTGGTGCTCGTGAGCTTCCCGGTCAATGCCTGGGCGCTTGCGGCCAAACAGGTCCCCAACCTGATGAGCCTGCCCGTGCAGGATGCGCTGGTGCTCATCGCGATTTCGGTGCTGCTGACGGTTGTCGCCGGCCTGCTGCCGGCCCGTAGCGCATCCAAGAAAGACCCCGTGGAGGCCCTGCGCTCCGAATAATGTGACAAAGGGACAGCCCCTTTGTCACATTGAGGGCCTTGCGGAATCGGGGTCTAATACTTTTCCGAGAAGTGAACGAGTCAAAATGGACCCCCGAAGCGCTAACACTCATTGAAGGCGGTTTCCTGCGGTTTTGATTGTTAAATCCTGCGGTTTTGGCGTCAGAAAATGTCGATGCTTCGGGGGTCCAAAAACGGTCGTTCACTTCTTGGAAAAGTATTAGACCTCGTTATATTGGCGGCGTTCGCGAGCGGAAATCAGAACGTAAGCCTTTAGCTCTTCTTTGCAGAGAGCATAAGCCTAATTTCCGGATGAGTGTACTCGTCGAACTCTTCTTTGGGCTCGGTGTCAAAGGTGAAGTACGACTTGATAGATTCATCCTCCGTCTTAATGCTGATTTCTTCATATAGGGATCCGGCTAAAAATGCCTGTTTAAATTCATCCGACAGGCTGCATGGCGTGAGGAGGCCCGGTGTGGCAACGGAAATGTCCAGCCCGTTGAGCGGGGCGCAGAGCGTCGCGATGTCCTGCTCGGCGCGGACGAGGTTGTCTGCAAGGCTTGCCTCGGGTTCGATCTGACTGGTGTAATCGACGTCCGTGAGCATGCCGTCTGCATCAAAAGAAAGGTAGACATAGGCTGCTTGAGCGCCGAGGTCATTATCGCGCAGATAGCCGATAATGCGGTAGCCGTAGTCGTGATACGACTCATATGGGTCGTCTACCGCGACGCGTTCGCACACGGGCTCCAAGGCATCTTGCGCGATGGCGAGCTGCTCGGCGGCTGCAGCCTTTCTTGCCTGAAGCTCGTTATTTCCCTGGACAAACTGCGGGATGTAGGCGCCAAGCAGCACAATGGCGGGCACCACCGCGAGAGCTATGACCTGCTTTTTGGCGCTTGGAATCGTCACGCCGTATGCGTTTGCCATGGCCTCGGCATTGCTCGAGGTTTCGGCTAACACGTCTGCCGCCGTGGCGACTGCCCCTACGGCGCCGGCGACCTCCGCGGCGCCGCCCAGGTTGCGCGCAGCATCGTTATCGCTGTTTTTGAGCAGACGGCCGGCAGCTTGCGTGGCGAGCACGCCGGCGACCTCCGCGGAACGGTCCTTGTTGGTCTGGGCCACCGCAAGCCTGCTCTGCAGCTCCTTCCACTGTTTGCCCTGCATTCCAAAGCGCGGTGCAAGGGCGCAATAGCAAAAGATGGCGAGTTCGATTACGGTGAGTGCGATGGCGGTATATATGCCCGCGGGTTGGAATTCCTTTTGGTGGAACGCGATATCGTTGATCATTTGGAGCGGCAGCATGAGCAGACATGCTACGAACGACATGACGAGTGCGGTCGCTGCGATCTTGGGGTATGTACAGTACCGCTGGATGCGTTTCTTTTCTTGTTCGGTGAGCTGCTGCATGGGGGCCTCGACTCTCATCGTTTTCGGGCGATACTCACACGCTCTTGAGTATAGATGAGTGGAGGGCGCCTGTTATTCAAACATGGTGTCAACGGCGTGGTGTTGGCGGTCGCTTGATCGTGGGCGCCATCTTTTAGAGCATGAAGCCGCTATCATGGGGCGAATGACGCGCAAGGGGGCTATCGTGGGACAGCCTCTCGCTGTTTGTGTGCGCCAGCAAATCGAAGGTGAATGGTTTTCCGAGAAGTGAACATCCTATTCTGGACCCCTGAAGCATTCGCACTTTTGGATGCAAAAACCGCAGGATTTGAGCGACAAAACCGCAGGAAATGGCTCTCCAAAAGTGTCGATGTTTCGGGGGCTCGATTTCACTCGTTCACTTCGCGGAAAAGCATTCACCTTCGTTGCGTGAGGCGACGGATGGAAGGGTGATTATCGTCAAGTAGCTACCTCTGCCTTGTGAATCATCTGAAGCACAAGGCATAATGCATGTGACAAAGGGGCGGTTCCTTTGTCACATTCGTTGATATGAGAGAAGAGTAGATGATCCTTTCGCTGGCCCCCATGGAGGGAATTACCGGGCATGTGTTCCGTCGCGTGCATGCGGAGTGCTTTGGTGCGCTCGACTGCTATTACACGCCGTTTTTGCCGCCGCCGCGCGTGGGCAACCGCTTTGGCGGTAAGGCGTTTAAAGAGGTCGACCCTGTCAATAACCAGGGGCTTAACGTGGTGCCTCAGCTGATGTCCAAAAACGCGGACGAGTTTGCGTGGGCGGCGCAGGTGCTCGCCGACATGGGTTACCGCGAGGTTAATCTTAACCTTGGCTGTCCCTCGGGCACGGTTGTCGCCAAGGGGAAGGGTTCGGGCTTTCTGCGCAACTTGGATGAGCTCGAGGCGTTCTTAAGCGATGTGTGCGAGCGCTCGCCATTGCCGGTGTCGGTCAAGACCAGGCTGGGACTGGAGAACGACGAGGAGTACGAGCGCGTGCTCGACATCTATTGCCGCATGCCGCTGGCGGAGCTGATCGTGCATCCGCGCGTGCAAAAGGACCGCTATACGGGCTCGCCGCGCAAAGAGTTTTACGGCGAGACGCTGGAGTGGGCGCCGTTTCCCGTGGCCTATAACGGCGACATCTTTGATCTTGAGGACATGGATGCGCTGGTGGAGGCCTATCCCGGAACGCGTCACGTAATGTTGGGGCGCGGCTTGCTTGCGAACCCCGCACTGGCTCGCATGGTTAAGGGCGGTCCTGCTGCCACGGCAGCTGAGCTGCAGCGCTTCCACGACACGCTGTTCGCAGCCTATGCGGATGAGATTGGCGGCAATGCAGTCTTTCGCATGAAGGAGTGGTGGTTCTACGCCAAGTGCGCCTTCGCCGATCCCGCTACCGTTCACAAGATCGTGCGCAAGACCAAAAAGGTCGACGAATACCGCGCCGCCGTCGAGCGCGTCTTTCGCGAGCAGCCACTTGCGCCCATAGCCCGCTTTCACGGCTAGTTAGTCGTTGGGGACGTTCTTTAACGACTAGTCATTTAAGAACGCCCCCAACGACTATGTTGCAAAAGCTGTACGTCAGCACCCAAAGATGTCGAAAAATGTCGACTTTGGATGCTGACATACACGTTTGGGTTCGGCGGGGGACTAGGCAATCCTTGCGTCAAGGGTAATGAGCTCCCTGAGCCGCTCTGTGCGTGTCTGCCCATGACGCTTTGCCTTTGCGTCAAACGCCTCAAGAACCGATTCACCCACACGTGCCGATAAAACAACGCTTGGCTCATCAGAGATCGACGGCCTTCCCAGCTTGATGGTGCGACCCTTCGGCCACTCATCTTTTTCGTATTCCTCCGCGGCTTTCTCCAACTCTCCGGGTGCAAACCCCATCATCTTTTCGAGCCGCTTAGCATCCATAGCGCCTCCTATCGATCGACATAATGTCGAGCGCTGGTTCTCGGAATCTCTTTTTGTATACAGTTTTGTAGACAAAAATACAAGCAGCTTATCAAGCTAATTAGCGTGTTTTGACTAGTTTTTTCGATAGGAAATGGGCATCGATGGCTTCGATATTTCTTCACTTTCCAGGTTGGAACATGAGCGCTCATTGAACCTGCAGAGGGGGCACTTTAACAAACTATCGAGGTTCTGGCCAGGAGCTTTCACCGGTCTTCGGTGGTGAGAACAGCTCAATTCGCGACACAGTGTGTCGCGAATTGGAGTAGTCGCTGAGTGTTCTTTAACAACTAGTCATTCAAGAAGAGAGCGTCTAAGTGCCGGAATTGCTATTTTGAGTCGTCCCTAACGACTATTCTGGAGGGCTGTGTGCAAAAAAGGGCAAATATGAGTACTGTTGCCATTATGGTTGCATTTATTTTGTTCAAAAAAAGGTCCCTGATGAGATTTAATACCATTAGGTGTCTCTTTTATTGAACATATGGGGAGAAATAACGCCGTCTGCGGACGCTTGGGGCGTTGAATGATCCCTGAAATGATTAAAATCGCTGTTACTAAACAAGTAGCAGTACTCATATTTGCCATTTTTTGAACACGGTCCTCTAAGGAGCCCTTTCCAGAGACGTCGGATGGCCTCAAACAGCCATAATCCAAAGGCCGTCTCAAACAACTAGTCATTTAAGAACGTCCCCAACGACTGCCCACAAAAAGCTGTACGTCAGCATCCGAAGATGTCGAAAAATGTCGACTTTGGATGCTGGCGTACATGTTTGGATTCGGTGGGGGACTAGTCATCGGAGACGTTCTTTAGCGACTATTCATTTAAGTACGTCCCCAATGAGTGAAACTACTCATTTAAGTACGTCCCCAATGAGTGCTAGAGCAGGTTCTCCTGTACCCAGGCGATGATGTCGCTCGATTCGTAGAGTGGCTCGCCGTCAATGAACAGGCAGGGGACCTGGCGCTTGCCGCCGACGGCGATGAGCGTCTGCTCGGCATCGGGGTCGGTCGAGATATTGCGCTCGGGGATGGTCACACCGTTATCGGCCAAAAAGTGCTTGACCTTTATGCAATACGGGCAGCCGGTCATAACGTACAGCTCGAGCTTGTGATCAGTAGCCATAAGTCTCCAATCGGTTGAGGTTTCGGTTGAGATACCCAAAGCCGCCGCAGTCTATGCGCGCGTCAACGACGACTCGATGGCATGGACCAGAAACGCCGTGGCTCCGGTGCCGCAGGGCTTGTCGTAGTAGTCGATAAAGCGCTGATCGGCAAGATAGCCGTGGGCGAGGCCCAGGTATGCTTCGTCTTGGGGTTCGTGTCCCCAGTTAAGGCCAATCCATCGACGGTGCATTGCGACAAGCTTGCGCGCCTCGCTTCCATCCGGTTCGCTGTCGCCCATGGCGATCGAGAGCTGGCCCAGAATAGCGCGTTCAAGTTCCTTCATGTCGTTCCATGTCTCGGGGTCCATGTCCAGCAGTGCCTCGTTTGCTGCATCGACGGCCTCGTCGCCATAGCGCGCCCGCGCCTCAGCACCGTAGCGCTCCTCGTTTTCCTGCACGGTACGCCAGCGCTCCAGTTGCGGCAGGACAGCGCCCATAAGCGAGACGGCTTCGTCGAGCGACATGCCGGTGTTTTGTGCCAGGCGCGGGGCACAATCCTCAATCATCGCCTCCATCGTGGTGTCGTAGGTGTACTTACCGTGGTCGTAGCACCACTTGCAGTAATGGTCGGTCGTGGCGCCGTGAGCATCGGTACCGCAGTCGTCGGGCGTGAGTATCATGCCGCAGCTCTGACAATAGTGCTCGGGCATTTCGAGCAGATGAGACAGTGGCTCGCCGGTCACGGCGGCAATGAGCTTCATCATGTCGATGCCCGGTGTAACCTCGCCGCGCTCCCAACGGCTGACGGCTTGGCGTGTGACGAAGAGCTTGGCGGCGAGCTGCTCCTGAGTAAGGTGATGGGCACGACGGACGGCGATGAGCTTTTCTGCAAAGGCCATAACGGCTCCTTTCTGCTGGTTGATGGCTTAAGCATAAGCGGCGGCGGGCGCCCTTCCAAGCAACCGCTGGTTGCGCGACGGGGGACTGCGACAAAGAATTGCGCACAACGCCCCACACCTTCATGCCGTACAATGACCGACATGGAACCTATCGCACACATACATACCGACCTGCCGCAGAAGTTCGGCATCCCGCGCAACAGCTTTTTGGCGCCCCATCTGCAGGGGCGCATCATCTTTGAGCCGGAATTTGCCTCCAATGCAGCGGTTGAGGGCCTGGACTCTTTCTCTCACCTATGGCTGCTGTGGCGTTTTGAAAACGGAACGCCCGGCGGCACGGCGGAAGACATCGCCGTCGATGCCAAAACGCAGGACAGGTCCGGTGCCAACGCCAAGTGGTCGAAGACCGTGCGTCCGCCGCGTCTGGGCGGAGCCGAGCGCGTGGGCGTGTTTGCCACGCGCAGTCCGTTTCGCCCCAATCCCATCGGCCTCACCTGCGTCAAGCTCGACCGTGTCGAGCTTACCGACGATGGTCCCATCATCCATGTGCTGGGGGCCGATCTGCGCGACGGCACGCCCATCTACGACATTAAGCCCTACATTCCATTTGCCGACTGTCACCCGGATGCGACGGGCGGCTGGATTGAGGACGCGCCGTGGCAAGAGCTCGATGTTGAGTTCCCGCAAGCGCTGAAAGATACGGTCCCGCCTGCAAAGCTCCCCGGCTTGGTCGAGGTCCTTCGCCAGGATCCGCGCCGCGCGGGCAGCAAGCACGAGCCAAACCGCATTTACCATTTGGCTTACGCTGGGCTCGACATATCGTTTACGGTCGACGGAACCAGGTTGACGATAACCGCCATCACCGACGCGCAAGACTAACCAGCCATTCGTCCGCACCCGTCAAATTAAGCGCCAAGCCCCATGCCAAAACCGCCCACGCTGGTGGACAATAACGCCTACCAAAACAATCCGCTTTGCACGGGAGCTCAGCATGAAATACGACTTTACCTCGCTTATCGACCGCCACGGAATGGACTCCATCGCCGTTGACTCCTGGGGCGAGATCCCCGGTATGGCTCCGAACGCACCCGACGAGGGCTTCGACCGCATCCCCATGTGGGTAGCGGACATGAACTTTGCCACGGTGCCCACGGTTCAGGAGCACATCATTCAGCGCGCCCAGCATCCCATGTTTGGCTATTTCGATCCGCGCGACGAGTACTTTGACCGCATCATCGAATGGCAGAGCCGTCGCAACGGCGTTGAGGGCTTGGCGCCGGAGCATATCGGCTACGAAAACGGTGTGCTGGGCGGTGTCGTGTCGACGCTGCGCGCGTACGTCCAGCCGGGCGATGCGGTGCTGGTCCACAGCCCCACCTACATCGGCTTTACCAAGTCTATCGAAGCCGCGGGCTATCGCATTGTCCACAGCCCGCTTAAGCTCGACGACCAAGGCGTGTGGCGTATGGACTTTGAGGACATGGAGCAAAAGCTCGCTCAAAACCACATCCATGCCGCGGTGTTCTGCTCGCCGCACAACCCTTGCGGCCGCGTATGGGAGCGCGACGAGATCGAACGTGCCATGGACATCTATCGTCAGCACGATTGCGTGGTGATCTCGGATGAGATTTGGTCCGATATCATCCTGCCGGGTCACAAGCATATCCCGACGCAGTCGGTGAGCGAGGACGCCCGCATGCGCACGGTTGCCCTCTATGCGCCCAGTAAGACGTTCAACCTGGCGGGCCTGGTCGGCAGCTACCACATCATCTACAACGAGACGCTGCGCGATCGCGTGTGCGCCGTGTCCAACAAGACCCACTACAACGAGATGAATGTCCTTTCCATGCATGCGCTTATCGGTGCCTACCAGCCGCAAGGCTACGAGTGGGTGGACGAGCTCAACCAGGTGCTTGCCGGCAATATCGAGTACTTCTGCACGTATGCAGAAAAACATTGGAAGGGCGTCGCGTTTTCGAGTCCGCAGGGCACGTACATGGTGTTTCTGGACTGCACCGAGTGGTGCCGCGATCATGGCCACGATATTCAGTGGCTGCTCGACGAGGGCGCGCGTGTGGGCGTGGGCTATCAGGACGGCCGTCCATTCCATGGACCTTGCCACATTCGCGTGAATCTGGCACTGCCGCTTTCGCGTGTAAGGGAAGCATGCGAGCGCCTGGACCGCTACGTTTTTAATGCACGGTAAGTGAGCGCTGCACGTGGGGCTTTTCTGCCAGGCTGGTCGGAAGGCCCCATATGGTAAAGCGCCTGTTAACCAGTGAACGCGAGCGCGGTTCCGTCTGCTATTATTTTTTGCACTTGAGTCTGTAAACAGGATTGTCTGGAGCTCGATGAAAAGGCCTTGTCGCTCGCTTGCCATATCGTTGTTTGTTGCGCTTGCAGTGGTGGGCGCCTTTGTCGTGACGATAGCTGGTTGTTCCGGCTCGAATGACGGAGCCTCGACATCTGCATCAGAAGGCACGGCAGGCTCGCGGGCCAAAGACGATAACCTCAAGACGCTCAACGTTGGCAGCGACCTCTATCCGCCGTTTGTGTATAGCGACGAGTACGGCGATATTGTTGGACTGGATGTCGATATTTTGACCGAGGCCTTGGGCCGCATTGGTTACAAGCCAAAGTACCAGCTGATCGACTGGGAAAAGAACAAAGAACTGCTGGCGAGCGGCGAGCTCGATTGCGTCATGGGCAGCTTTAGTATGACGGGCCGCGAAAACGAGTATCGCTGGGCCGGCCCGTACCTTGCAAGCCGCCAGGTGGTTGCTGTCGATCCCGAGAGCGATATCTACACGCTTGCCGATCTTAAGGACAAGGTCGTGGCGGTCCAGTCCACCACCAAGCCCGAATCGATTCTGCTCAATCGTACCAATGAAAACGTCCCGCAGATTAAGGAGCTCTACAGCTTCTCGGACCGCTCATACCTGAACCCGGCGCTCGTCGAGGGTCTGGTCGATGCCATCGCCGCGCACGAGTCCTCGCTGCTCGCCTACGAAAAAGACTATGGCGTGACGTATCGTATTCTGGATGAGCCGCTGCTAGAGGTTGGTTTGGGCACCGCCTTCGATATCAATGACGCGCGCGGCATTGACGTTAAGCTTGCCCATGCCTACCAAGAAATGCTTGCCGATGGCACCATGGAACGCCTGGTGTCAAAGTACTTTGATGACCCTTCGCCATTTTTGAATGTGGAGGGCCTGTCGTGATTGATGCACCCGACCACACCGCAGACGAGCGGGACGATCGCTCGGCCCGGGTATGGCTCTTTGCCGCCCTGTTGGGGATAGCGCTCTCGGCTGTTGCCGGCGTGATGAGCTACAGCTACACGACAGCTCAGGCCGAGCAGCGCTTTGCCGACGCTGTCAATTACGTGGCGACGCAGAGCCTTTCCTACGATGCGTTCAACAACGCCTATGCGACCAAAAACCTGATTCGCGTTATGGAGATTGCCGGAGAGGCGGCGCGTGATATGGAGCGCGACGGCTCGGTGGATAACGCGACGTTGGAGCAATATGCTGACCAGTTTAATGTGACAGCGCTGATCGTGACGGACACATCGGGCAACTTGGTGTCCGAGTCCTCGACAGATAACGTGAGCTACGAGTCGCTCGCCGCGAATCTCAAAAAGACGCCCGTGCTGGAGGTGGCAGCCCATCCGCTTAAGTCCTATACCGCTCGCATTACGCTTGCGGACGATTCGGTCGCAGACATTGGCTGCGTGGCCCGGCGGGACGGTGAAGGCATCGTTGTCGCGGTGAGGCACCAGAGCGCCAAGGCGGTTGCGAGCAATACGCTCAAGTTGCAGAGCCTGCTCGATGGTTATGAGACCATCGATAGCGGCAGTATCGTGATCGAAAACGACGGCATGGTCGTTGCGACCAATGCCGTTGAACCCACCATATCGGGCGTGTTCGATTTGCCTGTGACAGATACCACCATAGTTGACGGTATTAAGGAGCGTTGCCTGGCTGGTAAGGTCAGATTGGTCAATGCCAACGGAGAGTGGTATCTGGGCACATTTGGTAAAGCGTGCAATTTTTACGTGTACACCTATGCGTCCGCGCAGCGTTACTTCGAGGTCGTCGCCGTTGTTGTTGCCAGCGTGTTGGCGCTCTACGGCGGTGTTATAGCCGCTGTCGTGTTGGCGCGCCGCCGCGCCGAGCGCCAACGCTTGACCGACCTGTTGTTGCAGGAGCGCGGCTATGGCGACAAACTGGCAAAGGCGGCGCGTGAGGCCTCGTCTGCCAACTCGGCAAAGACGGAGTTTTTGCGTCGCATGAGCCACGATCTGCGCACGCCCATCAACGGCATTCGCGGTATGGTCGAGGTGGGCAATGCCAACGTAGACGACTTGCAAAAGCAGACCGAGTGCCGCTCAAAGATCTGGACGGCATCGGGACTGCTGCTCGACCTTGCGAATGAGGCGCTCGATATGAGTCGCCTGGAGAGCGGGCAGGTCGACCTGGAGCTTGTTCCCACAAACTTGGTGACCCTCAACCACGAGGTGCGCGATATTCTGGAGCGCCAGGCCGAGGAGCGCCTGGTGACAATTATCTGCGATCAGCAGACGCTTAATCATCCCTATGTGCGGGTGAGCGTGACGCACCTCAAGCGTTTGTTGCTCAATATTGCCGGTAATGCCGTCAAGTACAATCGCCGGGGCGGCTATGTTCACCTGGCGTGCCGCGAGGTGGAACCAGTAGATGGCGTCCCCGTCTATGAATATACGATCGCCGATAACGGTATTGGCATGAGCGAGGAGTTCCAACAGCACATCTACGAGCCGTTTTGTCGCGAGGAGCAGCAGGTGGAAGGCGCTTCATCGGGAACTGGCCTGGGTGCGCCTATTGCCAAACAGTTGGTCGAGCTTATGGGCGGAACCATGAGCTTTACGAGCATCTTGGGGCAGGGGACGACGTTTACCATCCGCCTGCCGTTCGAGAAATGCAAGCGCTCCGAGATTCCTCAGGCTGTGCGCGTGAACGCGGGCGACGGCGATGCGCTCCAGGACTTGCGCGTTTTGCTCGTAGAGGATAACGACCTGAATGCCGAGATTGCACAGTTTACGCTCGCCCGTGCCGGTGCCGTCGTGACGCATGCCAAGGATGGTGAGTCTGCCGTCGAGATGTTTGCCGCGAGCGCGCTGCACGAGTACGACGTGGTGTTGATGGACATCATGATGCCCGGTATCGATGGCCTTGAGGCCACGCGTCGGATTCGAGCGCTCGATCGCGAGGATGCCGCGACCACGCCGATTATCGCCGTGAGCGCCAACGCCTTTGCCGACGATCGCAGGCTTTCGCGTGAGGCGGGCATGAACGCGCACCTGAGTAAACCAGTGAGTTCGCAGGAGCTCGTTGAGGCGCTTGCGCACATAGCCGCCGACGCTTCATAAGCATATGGCCCGGTTCCAAGGTGGGTTGGAACCGGGCCATATTGCTATTTGCGAGACCTGCTTTTGGGCTTACTTTTCATGTATCTGCTTGCCGCAAAGATGTTCAATCGAAATCTCGTAGAGTTGGACGCCCTTGATGTCTTTGGCGATTTCCTCCTCGACTTCTTCGGCGGAAGGGTAGTACTTAAGCGCGAGCTGGCGGACTTTGTCCTCGATAAACGCGGGCGCTTCATCTACCAGGCGACAACGACCAAAGACAACAGTACTCATAACGTAGGGAGCCCAGTCGCCGTCCTTGTGCCACTCGTTGCCGTAAACGGTAAAGCAGACCTTGTCATCGCGTTTGAGTGCGTCGACCTTGTGGCCGGCTTTGGCGCCATGGAAATAAATCTTGTCGTGCTCGGCGTCAAAGAAGTAGTTGACGGGAATGGCGTACGGGTAGCCATCGTCGCCGTTGACGGCAAAGACGCCGCGCTTGCAGGTAGCGAGCAGTTCGCGCGCATCCTCGTCGGTGATGGCGCGTTTCTTTCGACGTAAGGGCCTAAACATCGTTGGCTTCCTTTCTACTGCGCATGGTGGTTGAGCACAAACTATAGCGAAACAGCCCCGTTTTTCTTGATACAGGCGAGTATGTTTTTGAGCTTGTTAAAGTCGAGCGGTTTGGGCAGATGGGCGTTCATGCCGGCGTCGTGTGCCGCCTTGGCGTCTTCGGCAAAGGCGTTGGCGGTGAGCGCGATGATGGGGATGTCGGCCGCATCGGCCTTTTCGCTCAGGCGGATCGCGCGGGTTGCCTCGTAGCCGTCCATGCCCGGCATCATGATGTCCATTAGAATCGCATCGAAGCTACCCGCGGGACGGCCAACGTATAGGTCGACCGCTTCGTTGCCGTCGGCGGCGCGCGTTACGACGATGCCCTCGCTTTCAAGCAGGGCCTGGGCAATCTCGGCATTGAGCTCGTTATCTTCTGCCAAAAGGACGTTCATGCCGGCAAGCGAGCAGCTGTTTGCCTGGCCGTCCGCACGCTCTCTTGCCTGAGGGTTCTTGTCGATATCGAGCGGAATCTGGACGTTGAACGTACTCCCCACGCCGACCTCACTCGAAATCTCAATCGTGCCGCCCATCAGGTCAATAAGCGACTTGACGATTGGCATGCCCATGCCGGTTCCCTGGAACTTGCTGCGTGCATCGTCGCCTTCTTGGGCAAACGGCTCATAGATATGCTTTAAAAACTCGGGAGCCATGCCAATGCCGGTATCCGAAACGCTAAAGCAAAAGAGCGCGCGCCCATCATCGAGTGGCTTGGTCTGTGAGCTAAAGGTGACGGAGCCACCGCGCTTGTTGTACTTAATGCTGTTGTCTAGCAGGTTGATTATGATCCGTCGGATATGGGTGGGACTGCCGATCACGTATGGCCCTGTGGCGTACGGCAGGCTATTGTCCTGCATTGTGATGCCGTTACCGGACGCGCGGAGCTTGCACAGCACCAGCGCATCGTCACAGAGCTCTTTGAGGTTAAAAGGAGCATGTTCCAGTGTTAGCTTGCGGTCTTCGATTTTGCCCATCTCGAGGATATCGTTGATTAGCGAGAGCAGGTGATTGGCGGCAACACGCGCCTTGGCGCGGCTTTCGCGGGCGACTTGCATATCGCCGTCTTTCAATTCCTCAATTTCGATAAGGCCCAGGATGCCGTTGAGCGGCGTGCGGATGTCGTGGCTCATGCGCGTGAGGAAAGCGGTTTTGGCGGCGTTGGCGGCATCGGCTTTCTGCCGTTCCTCCTGTGCGCGGTAAAGCGACCAGACAAGGATGACGATGCCGGTGAGCAAAATGCAGATGACAACTGCCGCAATGACGATGCGGTTGCGGTAGAGAAGTCGGAACGCATCCGCTTCTTGCGCCGAGTACGATGTGGGGAAATAGCTGTTTGCAGAGAGCGATTCACCGGCATTGACGATGCCCTTATTGATGATTCCCAGCAGCTCGGGCTTGCCGCGCGAAATTAAACACGATAGTTGCGCCGTGTTGGTGAGTTCCTGTGTTTCGAAATCCTCGATGTCGTAGATGTCGCGGAGAGTTTCCAGGCGCGTGCTGGGGACAATGATGCAACGTGCCTTCCCCTCATTGAGGGCTTTGAGCACCTCGCCGTCATTCGAATACTCGGTTACCGTTGCGTTCGGAAAGAGACTTTCGAGCTCAAAACGGTTAACGATTGTGCTCTTTGTACAAGCGATGTTCTTAAGGTCTCTGTTCAGGTTTTTGCCACTGTGAATGGCGGTCAGCGAAACCGTTCCCATCGAGTTTGACTGGATGACCCCTGTCTGCTCGGCGAGCCAGTAGTCGCGAAACAACGGCAGGGCGACATCGATGGTTCCGTTGGAAAGGGCTTTGATCATTTGCTTGTTGTTCGAGAGTGCGATTGTTTTGACCGTAATGCCAAACTTGTCGTGCAACGTCGTTGCAAGCGAGGCGAGCGACCCTTCCATCTCGCCGTCGTCATTTTGCGTACAGTAGGGAAGTTGGTTTTTAAGATAGCCGAGCGTGATGGTATTGCCGTTTTCTTTGAGCCAGGTGGTCTCGGTACCGGTGAGCGATGACGAGCCACTGTTTTGGGTCGAGTAACTCGATTTGACTTCCTCGTTATAGCGCGGGTTATCGCGGGCGATGGTCGTCATGGCGGCGTTGATGTCGTTCATCAGGTCAGGGCGGCTTTTGGGAACGGCAAAATAGTAGTCGCTCGAGCCTACGTAGAACATGGGTGACGCATCGGGTGACGAAATGGTGTCGTTCATGATGACGGCATCGACTTCGTCGTTTGCGAGCGCGTCAAAAAGGGCGCTGCCAGTGCTGACTTCTTTATAGGTGCAAGTGATGCCTTCGTTGGCGAGCCACTGCTGGCCGACGAAGGTTTGCATAACGCCGGGGTTGTAGCCGATGGTAAGGCCCTGGAGCGCTTGAGGGTCACCCTTGGCCAGGTCGTCGCGATCGGGCTTGGCGTAGATGTAGTAGCGCTCGGCGCCCTCGGGGTTCGAGGAGAAGAGCAGCTTTTGGGCGCGTTCCTCGGAGTAGGAGATGTTGGGCATGAGGTCGATTTCGCCTGCCTCGAGCATGTCCATAAGCTCGGTGAAGGTGCCGGGGACGTATTCGTATTGCCAGCCCGGCGTGTAGTATGACAGCGTCTGCAGGTAGTCATAACCCCAGCCCGAGAGACGCTCGCCGGGGGTGCCGTCCTGGAAGCCTTCGTTGTTGATAAGCCAGCCAACTCGGACCGTCTTGACCTGCTGGTCAGAGTCGGCGGCAAAGGCGGGGACGGGTATGACGGCGCTCAGTACGGCGAACGCAGCAAGCGCGACGGCCAGGGTGCGACATATAACTGAACGAAGGACAGCGGAAGCTCTCACGTGCAATCCTAACGAATCGAGACAATACCGCATAAGGATACCAGCTCAGCCTGCCCAGTCGGCAGCTGAGCCGCTA
>CABVBR010000009.1 GCA_902496645.1 uncultured Collinsella sp. | reverse complement strand
CCCGTTTACGGCAGCCATCTGCGGCGCCGCCGTCTACAACGTTGCCGGCACGCGTGCCGCCGCTGTCGCCGATGCCCCGGCAAGCTTTAAGGTCGCCTTTATCGACGAGCTCTACCGCGCAACCGCCCAAGACATCGCCGATAACCGACTCGAGCTCGAGGAGGCATAAGCCATGTCCGAACCCGCAACCAACGCCGGCATGAACACGCTCGTCGCCGTGGCCATCGCCCCGTGCGGCACCGGCGATGAGCTGTCCGCCGAGGTCGCCGAGGTCGTGCGCGTCATTCGCGAGAGCGGCCTTCCCAACCGCACCACCTCGATGTTCACCGAGATCGAGGGCGACTGGGACGAGGTCATGCAGGTCGTGCGCGACGCAACCTTTGTGTTAGCGAGCAAGGGCATCCGCACCGAAGTCGTGCTCAAAGCCGATATTCGACCCGGATTTACCGACACCATGACCGGCAAACTCGAGCGCATGGAAGCACAGATCAAGAAGCAGGAGGAAGCACGATGAGCATCCGCGACAACCTTGATATCTCGGCCTATCTGGTACTCGGCCCCGAAAACACGCTCGGGCGCCCCGTGGGCGATGTAGTGGCCCAGGCACTCGACGCCGGCTTTACCTGCATCCAGGTGCGCTCCAAGGTGGCAAGTGCCCGCGAGATCATCGCGCTGACCGACGACGCCGCGCAGGCTATCGCTCAAGCCGGCAAGACCGGTCAGGTCGCCTTGCTGATCGACGACCGCCTTGACTGCGTGCTCGCCGCGCGCGAGCAGGGCATCGCTGTCGACGGCGTGCACGTGGGTCAGAGCGACATCCCCGTCGAGGTCTGTCGCAAGCTGCTGGGCCCCGATGCCATCGTGGGTCTTTCGGCCCGTTGCGAGGAGATGCTCGAGTACGTCAAGACCGCCGACATGAGCCTGGTCGACTACCTGGGCATAGGCCCGCTCCACGAGACCGAGACCAAGCGCGATTGCGGACGCGCGGCCGACGGTTCCATCATCACCAAGAGCTTTGAGGACCTGGCAGCCCTCCATGCGGCAAGCCCCGTACCCATCGTGGTGGGCGGCGGCGTCAAGACGGCCGATCTGCCGCAGCTCAAGGCCACCGGCGTCGACGGCTTCTTTGTGGTGAGCGCCGTCTGCGGTGCCGACGACCCCCACGCCGCAGCCAAGGAGCTCGTCGACACCTGGCAGCAGGCATAAGCATAAGCCGTGCAGCCGATTCGCAGCTTCATATCTTCAGCAATGGAAAGCGCATCCCAGTTTGGACCTCCATTCCGGGATGCGCTTTCCATCGCCGCTCTACCCCGCCAGGTAGGTCTCCAGCGCGGACAACGTCGCCTCCGCATCGTGGCGGCCGATCTGGTAGATGCGCTCGAGCTCATCGGGCTCGCGGCACAGCGACGGCACCTTCACCGATTCGCTCGGCCGCACCACAAAGATCTCGCCGGCAGCCTCGCGACGTGCCAGGTCATCGAGCGTAGCATTGTAGACCTCATGCCGATGCTCAAGCGCTGCGACAAACTCCGGGTAGTGACGGAACACACGACGCAGCATGGGCATCACGCTGTTGGGCTGCTTTACAAAGCCCGCCGGCTGCGTCAGCACCACCACGTTGCGGTCATACCCCTGCGCAAACAGCCAAGCACTGGGAATGGAATCGGCCACGCCGCCATCCAGATATTTATGCCCGTCAATAGCGACAGGACGCGTTGCCACGGGAATAGCAGACGACGCCCGGATCCACTCGATATCGCGCTCGTCACCATACGGCAAATCGTGATAGACCGCCTCGCCCGTCTCGATATCGGTACACACGCACGTAAACCGCATGGGGCAGGCGCGATATGTCTCCAGGTCGATGGGATCGCGCTCGACGGGCACCTCGTGATAGGCAAAATCGGCATTGAACATGTCCCCTGTTCGCAACCAGCTCGTTACACTCGCATAGCGCTTATCGGCACAATAGGCTTTGTTGTAGCGAATGGCGCGGCCGATCTGCCGCGATTTAAAGTTGTAGCCAAACGCCGCGCCCGCCGAAACGCCCACCATATGGTCGCAGGTCAAACCGTGTTCCATCCAAACGTCGAGCACGCCCGCCGTATACATACCGCGGTAGCCGCCTCCCTCGAGCGCAAGCCCCACCGTGCGCGTCGTATCTGGCTGCGTCATGCGATCATCCCCGTTTCTGCGTTTTTAAACGGGACAAGTATACCCGTCAACATATATCGTCTCAGTCGCATTTTCATCGAACATCGCATCGTCGTGTTACCGCTTGGCAAATAATTGTCACCCATAGTATGGGCACCCCTATATAATTTTGTACTGTTGTTTATACTACTCAGCAGTTATCAACAGCGAACATTAGCCGGCAAAGTAACCCAACAACGCAGCAAGGCGGAGGCCTGGATACACGCAATACGCTGAGCAGCAACGCGTGTACACAACGAGCTCGCCCGACGCAATCCGCCCCGACCTCAGAAAGCCGCTTAGAACATGGATACTGTCAGCAATTACACCGAAACGCTCGAAAAGACCATCCGTGACCTTCTCGAGCGTCAGGATGATCTGATTAGGACCGCCTTTACCGACCAGCTTACCGGACTTGGCAACCGCGGCGGCTTTGCCCGTTCCCTCGAGGAGCTCTGGGAGCAGGACATCCCCGTTACCATGGCGTTCATCGATATCGACAATCTCAAGCACTGCAACGACGTCTTTGGGCATGACGAGGGCAACCGCTACATCTTGCAGGTAAGCCTTTATCTCAAACTGTATATGAAAGTGGACGAGGCGGCGTTTCGCATAGGCGGCGACGAGTTTGCCATCCTATCTACGATTGCGACCGAGGACGACCTCGCCGAACGTCTGGAACACTGCCGAACGGTCCTGCTCAAGAACAACGATTCCGAGATGCCTCATTCGTTTAGCTACGGAGTGGCACACGCCGACCCCGCCCTGGGCGAAGCCTCCAATCGCATGACACTCGATGCCGACCATCGCATGTACGACTACAAGCTGCGCCATGCCATGCACCTTGATCGACGCAATATCGTGCAAGTCCACGCCGACGACTTCGAAATAAGCGACCGCGTTTTCGATGCCTTTTCGATGCTCAACGAAGGCCGTTATTGCTTTATCGAGAACTTGGACAAGCATCGCACCCTTTGGTCACAAGGCGCCTTGCGCGATCTCGGTCTTCCTTCCGAGCATATCGACAACTGCCACGATTACTGGAAAACGCGTGTCCATCCCGATGACCTTGAGGCCTATACCAGCGATATCGACCAAATCTACAACGGCTCCAAACACCGCCGCGTCATGCAGTACCGCATGCGCAATGCCGCGGGCGACTACGTCCTTTGCCGCGCTCGCGGGTTTCGTATCGACGGCGACGGAAATACCCCCTCGCTCTATGTCGGCGAGCTCGTCAACCACTCGCTTGCCGAAACCGTCGACGCCGCTACGGGCCTCGGAACGCAGCGTATGCTGATCAACGCTATCGATGCCTGCCGTCGCGACCGTTGCGAGACGGGGCTTATAGCGGTCCGCGTTCGCGGCACGGCAAAGCTCAACGAGCTCTATGGGGCCGAGGCTGTCGACAACATGCTCGCCGAATACGCAGGCCGCATGTTGTCGATCACCCGCGGCAGGAGTCGCGTCTTCCGCTCACGAAACGCCCAGTTCGTCGTGCTTAGCAACGAGTTGGGCCACGAGGCATTCGAGCAACTGACCCATCATCTTAAAGAAGCCGTTTTCGCTCCTGTTCAAATCGCGGGCGATACCATTACCCCCGTCTGCCTCGTCGTTCCGGCCTTTTACGAGCGCTTAATCAATCAAGCGACCGCCGTTTTAGGCGAGCTCGACCGTCGTCTTCGTGCGGCCGGCGGGCTTGTTCCCAACGACAGCCTCCCCATACCTGAGATTGAGCGCAAAAGCGCCGTCGCCGAACGCATCGATACGCTCACGGGCCTCTATCGACCCAGCGAGTTTATGCGGCGTGCCAACGCATTTCTGAGGACAGGGCGCGACGGCGCTTGGTGTATCACTACCGTCGACATGGGACACATGCGGCTGTTCAACGAATGGCACGGACAGGCCGAGGGCGACCGCATGCTCGCCGATGTGGGCACGGTCCTCAAGGACATCGAGAATGCCGACATGGGCGTCGCAGGGTACTGGGGCCAAGATGACTTTTGCGTACTCATCCCCTTTGAGCACGACACCGTCCATAAAATCTATAACCGCGTTCGCGAGGCCGTGGCCAAGCATGATAACGGCGTAGGTTTCTGGCCGTCCATGGGTGTCTACCCCATCGACTCCAACGAGGAAATCACCATCGATGCACAGGCCAAGGCCATGTTTACCAATCGGCGCGCGAAAAACGACTTTAAGGATCGCATTGCCGTCTTTCGCCCCGAGGAATACAAGCGCGAGGTTGCGTTTCACCGCACCCTCACCGAGTTCCAGTATGCGCTCTCAAACGACCGCATCACCTACTACCTGCAGCCACTGGTTGATATGGAAACCGGCGAGATCATTGGCGCCGAGGCGCTCACACGCTGGATCGACAAAGATGGATCGTTAATTCCGCCCGCGTCCTTTATCCCGGCGCTCGAGGAAAGCGGCTTTGTGGTGACGCTCGACAAGTACATTTGGCAGGGTGTCGCCTCGTGGCTGCGCAAGCGCATCGATCGAGGACTTCGCGTGGTTCCGGTCTCGCTTAATGTGTCGCGCGTGGATATCCTTGCCTGCGACGTTGCCGAACATATGGGGGCGCTCGCCGCCCAATACAACCTACCGCCCGAGCTCATGCGTATCGAGATCACCGAGACGGCTTATACGGGGGAGTCCGAAGCCGTGGACAAACTGACAGCCGACCTGCACACCCGCGGCTTCTCGACCTATATGGACGATTTTGGCACCGGCCAGTCCACGCTCGCGATGCTCAAGAACGTCAACGTCGATGTTATCAAGCTCGACCGCACCTTTTTGCCTGATGGGAAAACCGACAACCGGAGCTCCCAGATCGTGTCGTCTATGCTCGAGATGGCGCAGTCGCTCCATCTGCCCGTCGTGGTCGAAGGCGTCGAGACAAATGAGCAGGCGAACATGCTACGACAGATGGGCGCCCGCTACGCTCAGGGCTTCCTCTACTACCGCCCCATGCCGGCGAAGGATTTTGAGGCATTGTTCGATGGTGGCAATAACAACTGATACGCTCGCGCGCAAAACACCACCGTCTAGGGGAGCATTTGTCCCCATTGGCTAACTCATATCCCCAATTCAAACCGAATTGGGGATATGATACGGAGCATCCTGTCACCCAAGGAGGTTATCCATCATGAACGAGTCGTATCGCATGGGCGAGCAGTCAATCATTGCCCATCTTCAGCGGCTTGCGAACGGGGCCTCAACCGCCGAGCTCGACGTTGACGCGCTGCCCACGGAGTTGCGCGCCGTCGGCGAGCAACTGCAGAAAACGCTCGCCGTCTTGCAACAAGAACGCCAGCTGCTCGAACGTAGCGCCTATATCGATTCGCTCACCAATCTTGGCAACCGCGGTGGACTCGACCGCCATGTCAATCAGCTCTGGCGCAAAGGCGCCCCCTTCACCTGCGCCTATATTGACATCGATCACCTCAAGCACTGCAACGATAAGTTTGGCCACGCCGAGGGCAACCGCTATATTCTGGGCATCTGTCGTGCGCTCACCGAGACCATGGAGCACGATGAAATGCTGTTCCGTATCGGTGGAGATGAATTTGTACTCGTGTCCCCCACGACAGGCGAAGCCGAGCTCGAGCAGCGCTTGGAGCGGACACGCACCGATCTTGTCGAGGCAACATCGGACGGCAAGGCGCCCATGATCGCCAGTTTTAGTTTTGGCTGCTCGCACGTCGACCCGCTTGCAGGCGATACGCGTCGCCAGATGACGATGGATGCCGATCGCAAAATGTATCGCTACAAGCTCATGCACCGCGTGCAGCAACCGAAAGAAGACAACGCGCCGATGCGGCCGATTGCCGATCAACTTCCTTGCAACGACCGCGTGTTCCAGGCGATCTCCATGAGCTCCGAGACACGCTATCCGTTTATCCTTAACCTCGATACCGGCGAATCGCAATGGTCGATTAATGCCGTGCGCGATTTCGACCTACCCTCCCAGCATCCCTACAACTCACTCGATATGTGGCTTGCCCGCGTTCACCCCGAAGACCGCGACAACGTGCGCAGCGAGCTCGATATGGTGGTAAACGGCGCGTGGCACTTCCATTACATGCAGTACCGCGTGATGGATGCTACCGGAGCGTACGCGCTTTGCGACTGCACGGGCTACCGCTTGGACGGCACCGATACCGAGCCTAACATGTACGTGGGCATTATCATCAACCGAAGCCTGGCAGATACGACCGATTCCGTGACCGGTCTGGGCGATATTCACGCCCTGGTCAACGCCATTGGCGAGATGCGTCGCGTGGCGCGCAAGGCGAGCATGGTCGCCATTAAAATCGACGATATCGCTCAGGTCAATGCCCGCTTTGGCTTTGATGCGGGCGATCGCGTTTTGGCGGAAAGCGCCGCCTGCCTCATGGATTGTTCGCGCGGCAAGGGTCGTCTGTTCCGTTCGACGGGACCGATGTTCGTGGCGCTTTTCGACGAATTCGATCCCGAAGAGATCGACGCGATCGCAGAGGAAATCGAGCGGTTCCTGGGCTCTCCCGTGCTCTTTGGCTCATTTGAATATCAGCCGCCCCTTCGTGTGGCCACGCTTCATCTGGACGCCGTCGACCGACAGCCCGTTTCCATTTTGAACGAGCTCAAAGCGCTACTTGAAGAGGCACCACAAGTACCGGGCACCAAGCTGGACTAGCGTTATGGGGCGCATGATGGTTAATTTCCGATCTCAACCGAACACATTGGGCAAATAGGTCGTACCCGCAGTTAGCCGAACGTCCCCGCAGTCCCTCCCGGGGCCCGGGGGCACCGTTTCGATACTCTTGGTTTACTTTGCCTGATGCAAATAAGTGCTCAACAAGATAGAGCCTATCCCCCGCCACGGATATGCCCTCGAGTAAATCCGTTAAGCCAAGCCTATCAAATTCTATTGACAATTGGCTGCATTGGTCCATTTTGTCGTCCAGCCACTTCCGCTGGCTATCGCCTCATAAACACAAACCTAACGAGCCGCACGAACGACAAAGAGGCCAAGCTGAACAGAAGTAGAACCAAAACTTCAAAAACGCCGGTATTCCAATCGCGTACCCAGTCCTCTACCGCCCACAAGAAAAACAGCAGCCCCATCCATAACGTCACAGAAGAAATCAGCTTTGCGTAAGGGCGTATATCAATCTCGCTCTCCCTTTTTGTGACATCATATCCAGCAATTGAGCAGAGCCATCTTCCTCTTCGGTATTGGATTGAAAGGACAATCAAGGCAATCGAAGTCATCAAGCAAACAGCATCCTCTGTTTCCATAGAGTTTCCTTTGCTTTCCATCCTAGTTACGCATTCACAATCGAATCAAACCAAGTATGATTACTCGATAGCAACCGCCTTAGTATAAACCATAGCCGCCGCAGCAGCCCGCCTTCCAAGGCCTCAAAGCTCGCCATCGAGGGCGACCCGCCCAGACCCCTTACAATCTGCTCGCACGAGGCCCCGCACTCCAACATCCTCTGGACCGTATCCCGCTCGTACCTGGTGAGCGTGCCTGCCGTGGGCCCTCGGGGCCGGCATCGTGCCCCACGCCATCTGCCCGCTCGTGCGATAATCCTCTGCAGAAGTCACCAACAGCAGAGGGAGTTTGTGATGAAGGTTCTTTTGGTCAATGGCAGCCCCAAGGCAAACGGCAACACCGCTCGCGCGCTCGCCGAAGTCGCCGAGCAACTTAAAGCCGAGGGCATCGACAGCGAGGTATTCCAACTGGGCGCCAAGCCCATCCGCGACTGCATCGGCTGCGGTCAGTGCGGCAAGCTTGGCGGTCGCTGCACCTTTGACGACGACGTGGTGAACGAGCTCATCGCTGCCGCCGAGCAGGCAGACGGTTTTGTCTTTGGCTCCCCCGTCTACTATGCGCATCCCAGCGGACGCATCCTCTCGGCTCTCGACCGCGCATTCTATGCTGACAGCAAGGCCTTTGTGCACAAGCCGGGTGCCGCGGTCGCCGTCGCCCGTCGCGGCGGCACGTCGACCACCTTCGATGTACTCAACAAATACTTCACTATCAACCAGATGCCCGTGGTGGCCTCCACATACTGGAACAACGTCTTTGGTGCCATGCCGGGCGAGGCCGCCCAGGACGCCGAGGGCCTGGCCACCATGCGCAACATCGGCAAGAACATGGCTTGGCTCCTGCATTGTATCGAGGCAGGACAGGCTGCCGGCATCGAAGCCCCCGAAGCCGATCGCGAGCGCACCAACTTCATTCGTTAGAACGGCGGAACATGAATATCCAGATTTTTGGCACCAAGAAGTCCTTCGATACCAAGAAGGCCCAGCGCTATTTTAAGGAGCGCCGCATCAAGGTGCAGTTTATCGACCTTAAGGAAAAGGAGATGAGCAAAGGCGAGCTCACGAGCGTGATGCAGGCGGTCGGCGGCATCGACAAGCTGCTCAACCCCAAGGCCAAGGACGAGGAGACGCTCGCGCTCATCCAGCACCTCACCCCTAGCCAGCGCTTCGACAAGTTGCTCGAGAACCAGCAGGTTCTAGCCGAGCCCATCGTGCGCAACGGCAAAAAGGCCACCGTCGGTTATTGCCCCGATGTATGGGGAGCCTGGGAGTAGCCTGTGTTATTTGCCGGCGCGTGGGTATAAGAGCAGGCGTTTGGCATAAGATTCAACTGTAAGCCATGTCTAACAAAGGAGGGCACATGCCCAACAAACCCGTGAAGATCATCATGCTTACCGGATACCTCGGTGCCGGCAAGACCACACTGCTCAACCACATCCTCGCTAACGACGGCGGCATCCGCGCCGCCGTGATCGTCAACGATATCGGCGAGATCAACGTCGACGCCAGCCTCATCGCCGACGGCGGCCTTTCCGAGACCGACGACCTCATCCCGCTCACCAACGGCTGCATCTGCTGTACGCTTTCGGACGACCTTGCCAACCAGCTGCAGGGCATCGCCGATTCGGGCAACTTCGATTACATCATCATCGAGGCCTCGGGCATTTGCGAGCCCATCCCCATCGCCTACACCATCTCGAGCTTCTGCGACGAGGCCAAGGTGGGCGGCGAGCCCAAGCTCGCGCTCGACAACATCGTGGCCGTGGTCGACTGCGCCCGCATGTACGACGAGTTCAACGGCGGTCGCGACCTGCTGGCTGAGGATATCGACGAGGACGACATCGAGAGCCTGCTCATCCAGCAGATTGAATTCTGCTCCACGCTGATCCTCAACAAGACCGATACCGTGACGCCCGAGCAGATCGCCGAGCTCAAGGCTATCGTGCGCAGCCTGCAGAAGGACGCCGTGATCGTCGAGGCCCAAAACGGCGAGGTTCCCATGGAGGAGTTGCTCGATACCGACCGCTTCGACTTTATGCGCGCCTACAACTCCGCCGCTTGGATCGAGGCCATGGAGCATCCCGAGGAGCATGACGACCCCGAGGTGCTCGAGTACGACATCGAGACCTTTGTGTACTCACGCCGCAAGCCGTTTGACCTGCAGAAGTTCACCGATTTTGTTGAGCAGGAGTGGCCCGACGAGGTCATTCGCGTCAAGGGCCCGCTGTGGCAGACCGGCGATCCGGACATGTGCTACATGTTTGAGCAGGCCGGCCACCAGATGCGCCTGATGGAGAACGGCCTGTTTGTCGACTCGGCGCCCGAGGGCGAGAAGCAGAAGATCATCGACGAGAACCCCGAGATCATGCAGATTTGGGACGACGAGACAGGCGACCGCATGACGAGCCTGTGCATCATCGGCCGCCACATGGACAAGGACGCGCTCATCGCCGCCCTCGACGCCTGCCTGACCGACTGGCACCGCGCCTAGGTTTTATCGAGGCGGACCCTTCCGCCCGCTACGTAACCGCCAAACCACCACGAAGGTGCCTGTGCCCCTTCGTGGTGGTTTTTCGTTCTGAGCCAAGGAGATTCATGTTCGACATCGTGCTGTATGCGCCCGAGATTCCCGCCAATACGGGCAACATCGGCCGCACCTGCGTGGTCACCGGCGCCCACCTGCATCTGGTGGAGCCGCTGGGCTTTTCGCTCGACGACAAGACGGTGCGTCGCGCCGGCCTGGGCTACTGGCAAAACTTGGACGTGACGACGTATGCCGGCTGGGAGGACTTCCTTGCCCGCAACGGGCTCTCCCCCGCCGACGAGCGCCTGCATCTGCTAACTAAAAAGGCGCGCCGCACCTATGCACAGAGCACCTATCGCGATGGCGACTTCTTGGTCTTTGGCAGCGAGAGCTCGGGTATTCCCGAGCCACTGCTCGCCGCGGCGCCCGAGCGCTGCGAGCGCATCCCGATGCTGCGCGATTGCGACTCACTCGATAACGCCGAGGTTTGGGGGGCCCACGAGGAGTCGCTCGGGCACACCGAGGACAGCCACGAAGCCATCCTGCAGCAGGACATCTGCGGTAACTTCGTCAACCCCGACGACTACCGCATCAGCGCACTCAACCTCTCCAACAGCGCCGCCATCGTCCTCTATGAGGCGCTGCGCCAAACAGGCTTTGCCGGCATGTGACAAAGGGACTGTCCCTTTGTCACATCCGGTTAGAGGTAGCGGCCGGTAATGCTTGATGAGCAGGCCGCGATGTCGCCCGGCGTGCCGGCGCAGACGATTTGTCCGCCGGCGTCGCCACCACCGGGGCCCATATCGATAACGTAGTCGGCGTTACGGATGAGATCGAGGTCGTGCTCGATTACGATGACCGTGGCGCCCTTGGCAACCAGGCCGTCAAACACAGCCAGCAGGACCTGAACATCGAGCGGATGCAGGCCGATCGTGGGCTCGTCGAACACGAATACGGCATCGTCCTGCACACGGCCCATCTCGCTCGCGAGCTTAAGGCGCTGCGCCTCGCCACCCGAAAGCGCCGGCGTAGGCTCGCCAAGTGTGAGGTAGCCCAAACCCAGGTCGTGCAAGGTCTGCAGGCGCGTCTGAACTTTCTTGAGTCCCACCGTGGCGTCGAGTGCCTCATCCACGCTCATATCCATAAGTTGCGGCAGCGTAAGCAGACTGCCGTCCTTGCCCTCGCGATGGATATGCGAGGCGGCCTCGGCATAGCGCGAGCCGCGGCATGCCGGGCAGACGATCTCGACATCGGGCAGAAACTGCACGTCAAGCGATATGGAGCCGGTACCATCACACGTGGGACAGCGCAGGGCACCGGTGTTGTAGCTAAAGGCGCCCGCCTTGTAGCCGGCAGCCTTGGCCTCGGGTGTGCGGGCGAAGGCGCGGCGCAGCTCATCGTGGATGTCGGCATAGGTCGCCACCGTCGAGCGCACGTTGGCACCAATGGGCGTGGCGTCGATGAGGTTGGCACGGGCGATTCCCTCGGCATCGATCCAGCGCACATGGCGCGGCAAGCGCTCGCCTGCCGCTTGCGCCTTGAGTGCAGGGATAAGCGTCTCAAGTACAAGCGTCGTCTTGCCCGAGCCAGAAACACCCGTCACCGCGACGAGCCGGCCTCGCGGGATATCAACTTCGAGTGGCTTAACGGTGTGAATGGCCTCAGTCGCCATGCGAATATGGCCCTGGTCGAACATCTCGTCGTCGGTCACCTGCGGGCGCAAGCGGTTGGGGTTCGAGCGGAGGAAAGGCGCGATTCGGCTGCCCTGCGATTGCTCGACCTCATCCACCGTGCCGACGGCAATCACGTTGCCGCCGCCCGCTCCAGCAACAGGCCCCATCTCGACCAGATAGTCGGCTTCTACCAGCACGCGCGTATCGTGGTCGACAACCACCACGGTGTTGCCGTCGGCAACCAGGTCGCCCATCACGCCCACCAGGCCGTCGACATTTGCCGGATGCAAACCGATCGAAGGCTCGTCCAACACGTAGAGCACGCCCGTCGAGCGATTTCGCACCACGCGAGCGAGCTGCACACGCTGACGCTCGCCGGTGGAGAGCGTAGACCCGGCGCGATCGAGCGAGAGGTAGTCGAGACCCAGGTCGACCAAACGGCGGGCCGTGCTCAAAAACGACTCGCATATGTCCGCCGCCATAGGCTGCATCTCGCCCGGCAACGACGCGGGCACCCCGCGCACCCATTCGATTGCATCGCCCAGCGTCATGGCGGCCGCCTGCGCCAGATTGATGCCACGCACCTGGGGCCGGCGCGCCGCCTCGGACAGACGCGTGCCGCCGCAATCACGACACGGACCCTCGCGCAAAAAGCGGGTCACACGCTTTAAGCCCTTGTCGTCTTTAACCTTGGCGAGCGCGTTCTCGACGGTGTAGACGGCGTTGTAGTACGTAAAGTCGAGCGGCGTGGCACCCTCGCCGTTCTTGGGCACGTAGAGGATATGTTTCTTGACGGCAGGACCATGGAACACGATATCGCGCTCATGCGCTGTGAGCTGGTTAAACGGCACGTCGGTGCGCACACCCATCTCGCCGGCGACTTGCTTCATCAAATCCCACATGAGCGTACCCCAGGGAAGGACCGCGCCCTCGTTGATGGTCTTTGACTCGTCGGGCACTAGGCTCGCCTCGTCCACCTCGCGCATAACGCCGGTGCCGCTGCAGGTGGGACACGCACCGCCGCTGTTAAAGGCAAGGTCCTCGGCACTCGGCGCGTAAAACTCATGTCCGCACGACGAGCATGTAAGCGCCAGCCCGGCTGCCACGTTCAGGCTCGGCTCAACACGCCCGCCGCAATGCGGGCACACGTGATGGGCACAGCGACTAAAGAGTAAGCGCAGGCTGTTGTTGAGCTCGGTCATGGTGCCAAAGGTGGAGCGCACACCCGGCACACTGGGGCGCTGATGCAATGCAAGCGCCGCCGGCACATGCAGTACCTCGTCCACCTGCGCATGTTCGGCCTGCGTTAGGCGACGACGGGTATAGGTGCTGAGTGCCTCCAGGTAGCGACGCGAACCCTCGGCATAAAGGACCCCCAGCGCCAGCGAGCTCTTGCCCGAACCCGACACGCCGGCAATGCCCACGAGCTTTCCCAGCGGAATATCGATATCGATGTCCTTGAGGTTGTGGACGCGTGCGCCACGTACCTCGATTGAGTTTGGCTGCTGCGGCAACTTTATCGCCCCTCTTCTGTCTGCTTGCGCCAGTCGTCGCAGGTCAAATACGTAAAGCACTCGGTGCGCACGTCACCCATAAGCTCGCAGGGCACATCGCGCTCAACGTGATGCGGTGCGAACCCGCATTTTTGCTGAACGCGTAAGGACTTATTGTTGCCCTCATAGTATCCGCACCATAACGCCTTGCATCCAAGCATTTCAAACGCATGGCGCTGCACGGCTCGGACGGCTTCGGGAGCGAAGCCGTTGCCCCAAAAGGGCTTGGCGATCCAATAGCCCACTTCGAGCTCGAGACCCACGCCTTGGTGGCTCGATTCGCAGCGAGACGGCATGAGCCCGATGCTGCCCACGGGCTCGTCTGTCTCAGCAAGGCAAACCGCAAAGGTATGGGGAGCGGAAAAGACCGTCCGAATGATCCCTCTGCTTTCTTCGATGCTTCGATGGGGCGGCCACCCTGCTGCCGGCCCCACGTCTGGGTCGCTCGCATATGCAAAAAGACCCTCGGCATCCGTCTCGCGCCACGGGCGAAGCGTCAAGCGCTCGGTATGAATCACCATGTTTGACCTCTCATCTGCCAATGTGACAAAGGGACTGTCCCTTTGTCACATTATTCGTGCCACAGTACGCGATCGCGTATGTACTCGCCCAGCATGGGCACGGCAAAGCGAACGAGGCCGTAACCAGCTGCTTCGATGACGCGCTCGCGAATCAGACTTGCGCGATATTTACTCGCCCAACTCTGAGTACGATCGCAGCGCTCAATAAGATCCGCCATACGCGTTGGCTTGTCCTCATCAGCCGCCATGGCCTCGATAAATAGACGGTGCGGGCTGCGCAAGCCGTAATACAGAGGCGCATCGACCGCCTCGTAGAATTCAGAAATGGCGTCTGCATGGCCGGCCTCGACATCGCAGACCTCGATATCCTGTGAATCGCGGCGAACAGCCGACCGCCACATGTAATAGCCCACAAGTTGGACCATATAGGGATGGCCCATACTTTTCTGTGCGGCAAGTTCGGCAGCCGTCATATCCATGCAAAAGCCCGCAGTTTGCACCGTCTGCATAAATGCATCGCGCACCTCGGGCAAAGGAATTGGCCCCAGCGTACGCTGCTGGGCGCGGCGCAAAAACGTTACGCTGGGCTCTTCGAGCAGGTCATCAACCATGCTGGGCAAGCCGGCAAAGACCAGCGCAAGACCGCGCTGGTCGCTATCGGGCAAGCCCGTGACATCCTGGTCTCCGAGCACCTGCTGGTAGAGGACGGCCAGGGCCGCCATCTCCTCAATAGACGCCGACTGGGCCTCGTCAATCGCAAACAGGATGCCCTTTCCTGGCTCGAGCTTTTTGAGACGCTCGTTGACCAGCCCGCGCAACGTCTCGCCTTTTGCCCGCGCCGCCTCGACCGACAACCGGCCAAACAACGGGCCGAGCTCCATTGACGTTACGACTGGCTTATTCGAACGGAGTGCATCGGCCAAGCGATCGCATAAGCCAAGCGACGCAGAATCCGAAACAACCACCCATCCGCGCTCTGCCGCCAGTCGCTGCAGCTCCCGTAAGAGAACCGTTTTGCCACAGCCGCGGTTTCCCGTGACGAGCATGAGCCTGCCCGGCGCCCCCGCGCCGTTGTCGAGACCTTCTTCAAAATCCTCAATGACCGACTCGCGGCCGATCAACACCGGAGGTCGCTTGCCCGCCGTGGGCTTAAAGGGATTTGGATTCATATCGGCCTCCTCGGATTGGCAAACGCTGTCTACAGTTATACCAACTTATACCGAGTTATACCAACAGGATGCGACAAAGAGGCTGTTTCTTTGTCTCAGGTGTCTATTTCACGCACTGCGCAGCGAGATAATCACGGAAGAACGGCAGTTCGAAGGCGACGATTCCGCGCCCGCGTTCTCCAATAATGCCGGCGTCTATCATACGGCGACGGTAGCGGGAGACCTGTTGCGGCGAACGCTTAAGGCGCTCAACAAGGTCGGCAGTGGTGGACTCCTCTTCGTCATCGAGCATCGCAATTAGAAATCGCTTATCTTCTGCAGTGAGCTCTCGATAGGTTGCCGCAAGAATCCGGTCATCCATCTCGTCGCGCGCGATTTTGATTCCCAGGTCAAAGTCACGAGATGAGATCTCCTTCGAATCGCTTGTGAGGTCCCACGCGCGATAGCCTACAAGCTGCAACAGGAATGGGAAGCCGGCAATCGAGTGGACGGCATTATCAATTCCCCCGGCATCTGCCAGGCGATCATTTTCCTGGATCGTTCGAATTAAGGCCTCGCGCACATCGTAGTCGGCAATGCGGCCCAGATGATATTGCTGGGCGCGTCGTAGGAACGAAACCGTTTTATGATTCAGTAGCGTCGAGACATTGTTGGGAAGCCCCGCCATAAGCAAGGCGACACGTTTCCCGTCGGTCACAAAGTGCTGATACGTCGCTGCGAGCTGAATCATTTCATCGAGCGTCGGATCCACTTCGTCAACCGTGATGAGCAGCCCAATACCGGCTTCGCTAAGCTGGTCGATGATGTCGCTCATACGGTATCTCCATGTTGAGACCTCATGGACGTGGTTCACCTCGATGCTGCCGAGGGAAGCAATGCCAATGCCGGTGATTTCGAGGCCATGAGCCGAGTCGATGAGATGAGCTGCCGCCCTTTTCGCCCCGAGCTCGATCTCCTCAAGCAACCCGGGAAGTGCGGTTGTCTTCACGGCGATCCAGCCGTGGGATTCCGCCTTAGTTGCAAGCGCCGACATAAGTGCAGTCTTGCCAGTTCCGCGTGCCCCCGAGAAGATGCACGTAAGCTCCGGGCGTCTGCGCTGGCTCAAAAAAGCGCGGTCCAGATCCCGAACAATCTGTTGTCTTCCTGCGAGGTGAGCAGGGACCTCGCCAAAACTGGGAGTAAATGGGTTTTCGAGATACTCCACAAGGTCCTCCTTACACGCCAACGATTAACTTCATTTTATTCTAGTTAATTTTAGTTAAAAGCGCAGAATGTAGCAAAGGGGCCGATCCTTTGTCCTTGACTGCCAAAGCCGATTTGTCAAGAGCCAGAAGGTTTGGAAATCTACCATTTCTACCCCGTCCCCTAATGGCAGAAGAAGGTGGAGTCGGCGGGGCGATAGGGGCGGAAGGTGGCGGGGTCGACCTTGACGTGCGCTGCGGCGGGGACGTCGTACCATTTGACGGTGTAGCCGGCGCCGTGAGAGCAGAAGACCGAGTCGGGCGCGTTGGGCAGATCGGCTTCGGGCTCATAGGCGGCCGTCTCGATCACGCGCTCGGCATCATGGCAGGGCGCATAGCCCGCGAACTCCAGGTACAGATGCCCGCGGCCACTCGTGTAGGCAGCCACCTCCAGCGCATAGTCCTGCACCTCAGATGCCGGCACGCGGCCTACGAGCTTGGCGCGATCGTCCAGCATCGTCGGCGGCTCGTACTCGGCACCCATACGCGTGGCATCAGAAAGCGCGCGGCCCACGCACTCCCCCGGCACCTCGAGCTCAAAGCGATACCACGGCTCCAGCAGCACCGCTGCACCCGCCTTGCGCGCCTGCATGAGGCCCTGGCGAATCGCGCGATATGTCGCCTGGCGAAAGTCGCCGCCCTCGGTGTGCTTGGCATGCGCGCGGCCGCCCGTGAGTGTAATGCGCACATCGGTGATGGGCGAGCCGGTCAGCACGCCCAGGTGGTCGCGTTCCATGGCATTGGTGAGCGCCAGACGCTGCCAGTTCAGGTCAAGCTCATCGGTCGAGGTCACGGTGCCAAACTGCACGCCCGAGCCCGCCGGCAGCGGCTCTAAGCGCAGGTGCACCTCGGCATAGTGGCGCAGCGGCTCAAAGTGGCCCACACCCTCGACCGGCTGCGAGATGGTCTCCTTGTAGAGGATGCCACCGGGCTCAAACTCGACCGCAAGGCCAAAGCGATCGGCCAGCACGCGCTGCACGACCTCGAGCTGTACGGCGCCCATGAGCTGCAGATGGATCTGCTCAAGATGCGTGTTCCAGCTTACGCCGAGCATGGGATCCTCATCGGCAAGCTCGGTCAGCGCCTGGAACACCGTGTGGACATCGTGCTCGCCCGGCAGCACCGTATAGGTGAGAACCGGAGCGATGATCGGCTGCTCGCCCATGGGCTCTGCGCCCAGGGCATCACCTGGACGAACGTGCGCGAGGCCCGTCACGGCGCAGATACCGCCGGCAGCGACCTCCTGCGTGAGTTCATACTTTTCGCCGTTATAGATACGCACCTGATCGACCTTTTGTTCCCATGTATCAACACCGGAACGTCCCTCAATCACCTGCTTTGCACGCAGCACACCGCCCGTCACCTTGACCCAGGCAAGGCGCTCGCCACGGTCTCCACGACTCACGCGATAAACACGCGCTGCGAACTCCTGGGGCCAGGTCCGCTCGCGCATCAAAGCGCACATGCCGTCGAGCAGCTCCGCCACGCCCTGGTCCTTGAGCGCCGAGCCGGCAAAGCAGGGGAACAGTCTGCGCTCCACAACCAGACGCGAAAGCGTAGCAGCCGAAAGCTCCCCCGACTCAAGGAACTCATCGAGCGCCGCCTCATCCAGCGCCGCGGCATCCTCTTGCACGGCGCCGCCTGCCAGCAAGCCCTCGGCATCTAGACAGCCCTCGGAAAGGCGCTGGCCGAGTTGCGCCAACAGCGCATCGCAACCAGGGTTCTCAAGATCGGTCTTGTTGATAAAGATGAACGTCGGGATCTCGTAGCGCGCAAGCAAGCGCCACAGGGTTTCGGTGTGACCCTGCACGCCGTCGTTGGCGCCCACCACCAGAATCGCGTAGTCGAGCGCACGCAGCGTACGCTCGGCCTCGGCAGAAAAATCGACGTGGCCGGGAGCATCCACGAGCATAACATGGGTGTCGCCGTGGTCGAGCACGGCCTGCGACGAGAAGATCGTGATGCCGCGCTCGCGCTCAATCTCGTTCGTATCTAGATGAGAATCACCATCGTCCACACGCCCGCGCTTTCGAATGCGGCCGGCATGAAACAGCATGGCCTCGGCCAGCGTGGTCTTGCCGGCATCGACGTGCGCCAGAATTCCTATGACCGCTTGCTTCGACATGGCTCTCCTCTTATTTCAAACCCATCACACGCAGCGATAGGCATTCTCGTTCCATACCGGATGATACAATTTACGAGCCGGCGGGCGAAGCGGGCCCTATCCCCCGACCGAGCTCATCGCCCTGCGTTGCCGCGCGGCGATTTTCGTAGGTTCGCGCCTTGCGAAAGCCGGCACCTCCCCTTTTGCCCGCCCGGTCTCATTTGAGGCGGTAACAATGCGAGTCCCACAACGACGCGTTTTACCAAAAATGGCCCCACTCGGGGCCATTTTTTATTTGAGCTGGGTGATGATACGTGCCTTGGCTCTTACGCCTCACGCAGCCAATCAAACGCGACACGCGGCGTACCGTCCGACACATACACGACACCGGCGCGTTTAAATCCAGCATTGGCGATGGCGCCCTGCATGGGCAGGTTGTCTTGATGCGTGTCGATGCGCAGATGGTCGACGCGCTCCTTGGCAAAGGCAAACATCGCGGCCGCAACGCCATGCGTGGTGCCGTCGGATGCCACGCGGTGCAGCACGGCATACGGGACGTCGCTGCGCCATTGACCGTCCTCGATCACATCATAGAAACTGTCTGGCCCCGGCAAAAAGGCGAACGTCGCCACCACGCGACCGTCCTCCTCGCATACATAGCTACCGCCCGCAGCGATATCGCTTTTGAGCTGCTCGACCGAGGGCGTGCCCACCGGCCACTGCGTGGCATTGCCATGCGCGCGCATAAAGGAGCGGGCAGCGTCATAGATAGCCATGACGGCGGGAATGTCGGTATCGAGGGTTTTTCTGATCATCACGCGGCGACCTCACGTTTATTGGTATCACTTTGATTGAGCAATGATACCAGCGTTTGAAAAGGGGCGCGAAGCAGATGGGAAGCAAAAAACGAGCCGCCTGGTCAAAGGCCAAAAGCGAGTTTTTGGGCGCTGCCACCGGCGGCGATATGAGCGACCTGTTTGCACGCGAGGATGAGCGCCGCGGCGCCCTGGATGCCGAGCGCGACGAGGCCTGGCGCTACAAAGCGTGCGAGCGCAAGAACCGCTACGACACGCGAGCCGAGGCCGAGGCCGTTATGGCCGATTGCGAGAATCGTGGGCGTCGCGGCCTGGCCTGCTACAAATGCGAGTACTGCGGCGGCTGGCACCTGACGTCGCATCCTTGGAAATAGGCTCCCCATCGACGCGATGCCGGCCATTGCGTGCGGGCTATGGACGCGGCGGCACCAAGACATCGTAGCGAACGGCCTTACCCGCAAGCTGATAGCTCGGCTTTATACCGGCAAGTAACGGCCCCTTCACCGGTCGTTTAATAACGACTTTACGCGGATGCACGGCAAGTGCGGCCTCGACCAACGTCTCCTCGTCGGCGCACGGCTGCTCCAAATGATGCAGCAACTGAAACTTCTTTTTGACGGCTGCGCTCTTGGTGCGCTCGGGAAACATAGGGTCCAGATACACCACGTCGGGAGCTGTGAGCTCACCTTGCTCAATCGAAGCGGCGGTCTGGTGAAGCCCGGCGATGCTGTCCTCGCCTGCATGTAAACGCATACGCGCCACGGCATCCGCAAGCGCCAGATCGTCCGCCGCACGGCCCAAAGCGTCCTGCAGCAGGGCCGCGATCACGCAGTCCTGCTCATACAGGTCGACGACAAAGCCCGCGGCCGCCAACAGCAGCGAATCCTCGCCAAAGCCTGCCGTGGCATCAATTGCCCATGGTCGCTCGATGCCCTTTGTGCGCGCAGCCTTTACCAACAGCTCTTGCTGCAGACGGCCCTGCTTGAGCCGTGGAAGCATGCGGGTAAAATCGGCACGCAGCTCCATCGCGCCGTCGGTGAGCGTGAGGCCCTCGGGTGTCCTGGTTAACTCGAGCCCTGCCGCCTGCGCAACAGAAAAGGGATCGACGACGCCCATGGACACTCCTTAGCAAACAAAACGAATACATGGGCGCCATTCATGTCGGCACCCAACCGTCCGCTATTGTCCCACATGCGACATGGTCCACAGCATCCCAATGCAAAGCACCGCCATCAATCCCGTGCACACGGCAGCGATCACGGAATCGCCCATACGCCTTCCTAACGAACGCGGCTCGCGCACTTGCTTGGCCCCGTACATCATGGCCCCTCCTTCGGTCCAGCCCTTACCATGGCCCCATCATCGCAGTGCCGCGAACGCGCTGCCATCGATTTGGCTTACACCCAGCTTTCGCTTCCGTAAGGTTCGGTCCCGCGCCTCGCTCAAGCACAGTGCCTTGGTGATCCAAGTTGTCCTTGCACGTAATTCAGCTAAAATGGCTGGTTGATATCAGATGCGTTCCAACGGGCCGCCATTTGCGCCGCGCCCGTCCACTCAACCGAAAGGAATACCATGAGCAACGCACGCAAAATGTTGAAGGTCCTTTCCCTACTCGCTGTGGTCTTCGGCATCGTTCAGATTATTCTGGGTGTCATGTCGATGACCACAGAAGCCACCAACGGCATGACGGGAGGCATCGTCTCCACCGTCCATGGCGTTATCGTGCTTGTCGCCGGCGTGTTCGGCATCAAGGGATCGAACAAGCCGTCAACCGTCAAGAGCGTCTTGACTGCAAGCATCGTCGCGCTCGTCATCGTCATTGCGGCGGTAGCGCTCAGCTGCATCAGCCACACCATGAACGTTCTGAGCATCATCTCCGTCATCTTCGACGCATTGCTGTTCTCGGCAGCAAACAACGTCAAGAAGGAAGCTGCCGATCGCCTGTAAGCAGCTGACCCCCACGCTGGGGCGCCCACAAAACACACTACGCAAGCGCTCCCGAAGTCTTAAATGACTTCGGGAGCGCTTTCACGAGAGATGGATGCGCAGGGACGCTGTCCGTTACCGATGCCGATACTCCGCGATCACGAACTCGATATCCGTCTCGAGCCGCTGCAGACCCGCTAGGCGTTCGCGATCCTCGCGACGCGTGCGATAGTAGTACGGCGTCATCTGGAAGACGGCCTCGATGTCCGCTTGCGTTGCCAACGTAATGTTCGCCGTCACGCGCTGTGTGCCTACGAGCTCAAGCTCGGTAGTCTGCGGCAGCTTTTCGTCGTTGAGGTACGGAGTGTCGTAGAGCACTTCCTTGAGCCCAAACAGATGACGGGCACCCGGCACCACGGTGTAGAGCGAGCCCTCGGGCGCCAGCACGCGGGCGAACTCGCGCTCGTTAAAGGGAGCAAACAGCTCGGTCACCATATCGAAAGCGCCATCTGCCACGGGGATGTCCTTCATGTTGGCGACGAAATACGTCGCGCCACCACGCTTGGCAGCCAAGCGCACCATTTCCTTACCCAGGTCAAACCCGTAGGCATCAACGTTCGGCACCGAGCCCATGGCGCTCGTGTAGTAACCCTCGCCGCAGCAAATGTCGAGCAGGGTCAGTGCCTTGTCCGTGGACGCCCCGTGCCTAGCCGCTCGATCGCGCACCAGCTCGACCATCGCGTCGCGCAACGGCGCATAGTAGTCGCGATTCAGAAAGTCGCGACGGCTGCGCGCCTGAGACTTGGGATCGCCCATAGAGTCACCGCTCTTAGACGAGCGCAACAGGTACAGATAGCCCTCGCGCGCACGATCGAACCGATGTCCGCCCGCGCATGCAGCCCCACGCTCGTCGTCCACCAACGGCTCATGGCAAACGGGACACAACAACATGGCAACTCCTTAGCACGGACAACACAACGCCCACCATTGTCGCACGCCTCCCCCACCTAGTCATTCAAGAACGTCCCCAACGACTAGTCGAATAGGAGTATCATCGTCTGCGCAAATAAGCGTGAACAAGCATATTAGAGATTGAGAGCGTATGGCTGATACCGTATCTAAGCACATTGACATGACGACTGGCTCGCTGTGGCGCAACATTCCCCTGTTCGCCTTTCCCGTTGCCGCGACGAGCATCCTCGAGCAACTGTCGAACCTCATCGCCACGGTCATTATCGGCAACTTCTCGGGCGACCAGGGAACCCTTGCCATGGCCGCCGTCGGCTCCAACGTTCCGCTCACCAGCCTGATGATCAACCTGTTCATCGGCCTGTCGCTTGGCTCTAACGTGGTTATCGCCAACGCCATCGGCCGCAACGACCAAAACATGGTCAAGCGCGCCGTCCACACCTCGATTCTCATGGCACTCGTGGGCTTTGTCGTCATCGCGCTGGGAGAGATCTTTGCCGAGCCTATGCTCGCCGCGCTCAACGTCCCCGCCGAGACCATGCCGCTCGCATCGCTCTACCTGCGCGTCTTTTTACTGAGCATGCCCTCGATCCTGCTCTATAACTTTGAGGCCGCCATCTTCCGCTCCGTCGGTATCACCCGCATGCCGCTCCAAGCGCTCGCCGTGTCCACCGTCCTCAATATTGGCTTGGACCTCATCTTTGTCCCTGTGCTCCATTGGGGCGTGGCAGGCGTCGCTATCGCCACCGCCATCGCCTATACGACGAGTGCCGTCACGCTCTTTATCCGCCTGCTCAAGACCGACTCCGTCGTCCGTGTCACCCCGCGCGACCTGGCCATCGACCCCGTCGCCCTCAAGCGCATCGTCAAGATTGGCCTGCCCGCCGGTATCCAAAGCGCCGTCTTTGCCGTCGCGAACATCATCATCCAGTCCGCCATCAACAGCCTGGGCACCGAGGTCATGGCTGCCTCCAGCGCGGCCATGAGCCTAGAGTACGTGTGCTACAACCTGCTCAACAGCTTTAGCCAGGCCTGCACCACGTTTGTGGGGCAAAACCACGGCGCGCGCCAGATTGACCGCTGCACCAAGACCCTCAAGGTCTGTCTGGTCGAAGGCGGCATCGTCGCGCTTACCACCATCGTTATCATCGTCGGCCTGGGACGCGAGATTCTGTCGCTGTTCAACAGCGATCCCAACATCGTCTCGATCGGCTATATCCGTGTGTGCTCGATCTTCCCCGCATACGCTTTTAGCATGTTCTACGAAAATATGTCAGGCTACCTACGTGGCTTTGGCATCTCGCTTCTGCCCGCCCTCATCACCATGATCTGCGTCTGTGGCATCCGCTTCTACTGGGTGTTCTGCGTCTTCCCGCACTTCCGCACGTTCGCAAACATCATGATGGTCTACCCCATCAGCCTGGGCACCACGGCGTTCTTTATGGTCGTTGCGGTGTTGCTGTGCCACCCGGCGCGCACCTACCGCCTGGCGCAAGCCAAGGCCGAGGCACGCTAGACGCAGCACCCCAGGCAGTTAACTCACAATGTGTGAGCTCATATAATCAATAAAGCGCCTAGTGGCAATGGGCATGGTATCCCAGCTGCGCCATGCCGCCACCACGTCGCGCGAAGGGGCATGCACGATGGGCCGCACGCGAATATCAGCCCGCATGCCCTCCACCGTACGCCGGTAGAGCATGCTCACGCCTAGCCCCTCCTCCACCATCGCCATGATGGTGTAGTCGTCGGTAACCTCACTCGTCACGTGCGGCGACAGCCCGTGCGCGGCAAACGCGTCGAGCACCAGGCTCTGTTCGCCCTCATCCAGCAGCACAAACGGCTCGGACGCCAAATCGGCAAGCGTCACCTTTTCCTTTGCCGTCAACGGATGCGCCGACGGCAAGAGCGCCACCAGCTCGTCGTGATACACCACGCGCTTCTGGAGCCCCGCGGTAAACCCACGTGCCGTAAAGCAAAAATCAACCACGCCGTCGTGCACCCATTGGGCATTGCGCGTGTAGTCGCCCTGCTTGAGCGTAAAGCGCACGCCCGGGTGCAGCGTCCCAAAGTCGCGAATCACGCGCGGCAGTACGGTTCGGCTCACGTTGGTAAACGTCGCAATGCGAATATCGGTCGAGGACAGGCCCAGCAGCTCTTGGCGCTTGCCCTCGAGCTCGGCCTCGGCCGTTACAATTTGACGCAGATACGGCAGGTACTGCTTGCCGTCACGCGTAAGCGAAACACCCTGCTTGCCGCGCTCGATGAGCGTGGTGCCCAACTCGCGCTCGAGCGCTTTGACGGCCTGGCTCACCGCGCTTTGCGTATAGCCCAGCTCATCGGCCGCACCCTTAAGGCTGCCGCAATCGACCACCATGCAAACAATCTGATACCGCGATGCCATCTTGCCTCCACACCGATGCAGTCGTAAAACGTTTTGCCAGCGCTTTTCTTGTCTACTTTAGCTTTGCTTAATCATACTGAAGATACATTCGCTTTACTACATCCATATCTGGGCGCAGAATCCTTTTTGCGAAACCGTTCTGTAACAAAAGGAGTCCCATGGATCGCAAAAAAGCAATCGCGCTCTCATTTTCCGTTCCCGTCGCATGGGGCTTTTCGTATCCCCTTATGAAGATTGGCATGGACAGCATGAACGCCACGAGCATCGTCGCGCTTCGCTGCATCATCGCCTTCGCGGCCTGTCTGCTGCTCTTCCATAAGCGCGCCTTCCGCATCAACCGCGACCTGATGGTCCGCTCCGCCATCATCGGCGCCATCATGGCAACTGAGCTCACCTGCATGTGTTTAGGCTCCAGCCTCACCTCTGCCTCCACCGCCGGCTTTTTGCAGAGCCTGACGGTCGTGATCGTGCCGTTTGCCAACGCCGCTCTGCTTCGCCGCGCCCCCGAGCGCAAGGTACTCGTCGGCACCGCCATCGTCACCTGCGGCATGCTGCTGCTCTCGGGCGCCGACTTTACCAGCCTGAACCCCGGCGCGCTCATTATGCTGCTCTCCGCCTTTGTGTATGCCGGCCATATCATCGTCGCCAAGCGCTTTGTCGAGGAAGTCGACCCCCTGGGCCTGGGCGTTTGGCAGCTGGGCTTTGCCGGTCTGTTCTCGGGCATTGCCGCATGCGCTTTTGTCGGCTTTACGCTCCCCAGCACCCCGAGCGAGATCGTGGTTGTCGTCGCCCTCGCACTCATCTGCTCTGCCTACGGCTTCATCACGCAGACGCTCGTGCAGCCTCATGTTCCCGCCGAGACCACGGGCTTCGCCTTCTCGCTGGAGCCCGTCTGCTCCACCGTCTTCTCGTTCTTCCTAGTTGGCGAGGTCCTGAGCCCCATCGCCTTCTTTGGCGCCGCCCTCATCCTCACCGGCGTGATGGTGGCGACCGTCGAGCTTCCGTGCCTTCGCGCCCGCAGCCATGCTCGCATGGCCGGAACGCCCGAGCACGTCTCCTAATCCCCGTTCTTCGCGCAGTCGCAGCGTAAAGGCCATCGGCCACCCTTACAATAGATGCCAACACAGCATCTGCCCTAAAGGAGCTCCATGGACACCGCAACTCGCGACCGCAACATAGCAACTTGGTTGGGCGATGCGCCGCAGCCGGTACGTGACACTACGAACCAGCTGCTCGAGCGCATCGCCCTTCTTCGTGCCGAGCAGACCATCTATCCGGCGCAAGACGACATCCTCAATGCCCTCGCCTACACGCCGGCCGACCAGGTCAAGGTTGTCATCTTGGGTCAAGACCCCTATCACGGACCCAACCAGGCCATGGGGCTGTCGTTTTCGGTCCCCGCGACGCAAACCAAGTTGCCGCCGAGCCTGCGCAACATCTATAAGGAACTCAAAGCCGACCTGGGCTGCGCCATTCCCGCCACGGGAGACCTAACCCCCTGGGCACAACAGGGCGTCCTGCTCCTCAACACCACGCTCACCGTGTGCGAGCATGCCGCGAACTCGCACGCCAAGCTGGGCTGGAGCACGCTTACCGACTACATTATTGAACGCTGCTGCCAGCTGCCCCAGCCGGTCGTCTTTTTGGCATGGGGCCGTTTTGCCCAGCAGATGGCCGAGGGCAAGCTCGCCGCGACTGGCGCAGGCAAGGCGACCGGCAAGTTCTGCCTGGCCTCTACGCACCCCTCGCCGCTTTCGGCAAACCGTGCCACGGCAGAACTCCCCGCTTTTATGGGGTCGCACCCCTTCTCCGCTGCCAATGAATTGCTCGAGCAAAACGGCAGCAGCCCCATCGACTGGGGCTGCCTCGGCTAGAAACGAAAATAAAAAACGCGCCCGACGGCTTTCCATCGGGCGCGTTTCCTATTCGGGCCAAATAAATTGTGTGCGGCCGGCCTCGCCGCCATCGATCAGCAGACTCTGCCCGGTCATAAACCGGTTGGTCACGCCCACAAAGTAGATCCACTCGGCGATCTCTTGGGCGGTGGCCCAGCGTTTAAGCGGTGTGAGCTCCATAATCTGGTTCCACAGGCGTTCGTCTTCCATCACGCAACGGTTGAGCGGCGTGATAACGCCGCCCGGGTCCACGCTGTTGGCGATGGCCCGCGGCGCCAGGCGGTTTGCAAGGTTCTTGGTGTAGGCGATAATGCCGCCTTTGCTGGCAGCATAGGCGGGAAACTCCGATCCCGTATGTCCGCTCGCCGACCCCACATTGACCACGGATTTGATAGCCGGCGTCGGCTTGGCGGCAAGCCCCTCCCCCACAAAGGCGTAGCGCTCGGTCACGTTGATGGTGCCACGCAGGTTGGCGGCGATGTCATCGGCCGAATCCTGCGTACCGGCAACGTTCACGATTACCTGAGGCTCAAGGTTGCCCGGAAACGAGTCCGGCTCGCGGACATCAACGATCAGATGGCGGTAGCGCTCGTGTTCGATCGCCGCCGGCAGCAGATCAAAGCCCACGACCTCGTGGCCCTCGTCCAAAAAGCGCTGCACGCACGCGGCTCCGATACCGCCCGAAGCACCCGTGATCAAAACCCGCATACTTGCTCCTTAGGCGGTTGCGTGGCGCTCGAGGTACTCGGCGCCCACGTTCTCGCGCTCCCAGCCACGCACAACCTTGTAGCCCACGGGGCTCAGGAAGACCTCGCACAGCAGCTCGGCGACGGCGCCCGTCAGCGAGCACATAATGACCTGCACCCAAGTCCAACCAAAGAACGTGTGGCTCACCACAATGGCAAAGACCAGGTTGTCGACAAACTGACCGATGCCCGTAGACACATAGGAGCGGAAGGCAAAGCTCGCAAAGTTATTCTTTTTGAGCATGCGGCCGAGCGACTGGTTGAGCGTGGAGTTAACCACGGCAGAAACGAGCATTGCCAGCGAAGAGCCCAGCACCACGTACCAGGTGCCGCCGATGGTGGCGTTAAGGGCGGCGTTGACCTCGATCATACCCGTGTCGTAGTAAGCGCCCCACATGCCGGGCGTGAGCGAGCACGCCCAAAAGCACAGGCTCACGGCCAGGTTGACCAGCAGCGCGAGGATAGAGATTTTGATGGATGCCTTGGCGCCAAAGCGCTTGCAGATCATGTCCTGACACAAAAACGAAACCCAGCTCACCACAAAGCCGCAGTCGAGTGCCAGATACGGCAGGCTGATGAGCTCTTTGTTGGCCAGCAGGTTCATCATGATGACGCTCACGAAAAACAGCGAAACCGTTGCCGCGGGAATGCTCCGCAACAGGACCTTGTAGTCCTCCATGACCTTCTTGATCATTATGTACTCCTTTGGTTTTAGGTTTAACGAGCAGGATATCGGACCCGAACTGCTCGGCCGCCCCGGTCTTGAGGCAACGGTGGGTATGATAGCCGCTCACGCAGCCGCAGGCAAGCAAACGGCGCGGCAGCCCCGCAAGGCCACCGCACCGACGCGCTAAAAGGCTACGTTGCCAAACTCCGACAGGATAAGGTCGGGGTTATGGTCGGTCGCCCAATCCACGTTCCACGGACTCGTGAACAGCAGCAGCTTACCGCCGCGCATATCCTCGACGCGCAGCGTGTCGCGCGTGAGCGAAAGGCCCGGGATATCGATGGTGTCGGGGTCGTTCTGAATCCAGCGGATGTCCGTATAGGGCAGCGGTTGGCGACGAACCTCAACACGGTACTCGGCCTTGAGGCGGCGCTCGAGCACCTCAAACTGCAGCACGCCGACCACGCCCACGATGACGCTCTCCATGCCGGCACCCAGCTCGCGAAAGATCTGGATGGCGCCCTCCTGGGCAAGCTCCTCCATGCCCTTCACAAACTGCTTGCGCTTGAGCGTGTCGACCTGCGTAATGCGAGCGAACATCTCGGGGGCAAACGTCGGGATCTGCGGATACTGCACGTGGCGCTTGCCGGAGCACACGGTGTCGCCGATGCTAAAGATACCCGGATCGAACAGGCCCACGATATCGCCCGCGTACGCCTCGTCCACGATGGCGCGGTCGTCGGCCATCATCGAGGTGCCCGTCGCCAGCTTGAGCTTGCGGTTGCCCTGCACGTGGAAGGCGTCCATGCCGCGCTCGAACTTGCCCGAGCAAATGCGCACAAAGGCGATGCGGTCGCGGTGGTTCTTGTCCATGTTGGCCTGGATCTTAAACACAAAGCCGCTAAAGTCGTCGCGGCAGGGATCGACCGGCTCGCTGGTGAGCGTATCGGTATAGGCGCGCGGCGTCGGGGCCAGGCGCAGGAACTCCTTAAGGAAGGGCTCCACACCAAAGTTGGTGAGCGCCGAGCCAAAGAACGCCGGGCTCAGCTTGCCGCAGGCCACGGCATCCAAGTCGAGCTCGTCGCCGGCACCATCGAGCAGCTCGATGTCATCCATCAGGTTCTTGTGGTTCTCCTCGCCGATAAGCTCGTCCATGGCGGGATCGCCCAGCTCGGCCTCGATCTCGGCAACCTTCTTGGTAGCGTTGGCGTGGCCGTCGCCCTCAAAGGCGATAACGCGACGGGTCTGGCGGTCGAACACGCCGCGGAAGTTGCGGCCGCTGCCGATCGGCCAGTTCATGGGATACGTATTGATGCCCAGGACATTCTCGATCTCTTCCATGAGCTCAAACGGATCGCGAGCCTCGTGGTCGAGCTTGTTCACAAAGGTGAAGATGGGAATGTGACGCAGCGTGCAGACCTTAAAGAGCTTTTTGGTCTGGGCCTCGACGCCCTTGGCGCCGTCGATGACCATGACCGCAGCGTCGGCGGCCATAAGGGTACGGTAGGTATCCTCCGAGAAGTCCTGGTGGCCGGGGGTATCGAGGATATTGACGCAGGCGCCGTTGTAGGTGAACTGCAGGACCGAGGAGGTAACGGAAATACCGCGCTCCTTCTCGATGTCCATCCAGTCCGAGACGGCATGCTTGGCCGAGCTCTTGCCCTTGACCGAGCCGGCAGTCTGGATGCTGCCGGTATAGAGCAGCAGCTTCTCGGTAAGCGTGGTCTTACCGGCGTCCGGGTGGCTGATGATCGCGAATGTGCGGCGCGACGAGATTTCATCCGACAGGCTTGCCATGCGGATCCTTTCTTGCATTGAGTGCATTACGTCGATGTAACCGTACTATTGTAGCCGCGAAACCCCGCCATAGGACGCCTATCAGGACAAATTCATCAGCCGAGCTCGCCGTGCACCGGGCAGCCGCCTCAAGGATCGTCTCAATCTGTAACAGTAAGACGGGTTTTGAGCCCCTACCTGTTACAGATCAAGACAAACTGGCAGGCCCGCCGGCACAATCTCAATCTGTAACATCTAGCCGCGCAAATCGGGTCTAACTGTTACAAATCGAGATAAACAGGAAGGCAGGCAACCAATGTCTCGATCTGTAACATCTAGCCGCGCAAATCGACTCTTACCGTTACAGATCAAGACAAATAGGCAGGCGGGCAAATAACATCTCAATCTGTAACAGCAAGCAACCCAAAACGGACCTAGGTGTTACAGGTTGAGATTGTTTTGGAGCAAGCGCGGCGCCGGCGGTCTATTCCACATTTAGCTCTTGCGTAACTGTGCATAGTGTATATATACTGTACTTACCGGTTATATACACGTGTAGCCCAACAGCCAAGGAGCCGCTGTGAACATCATCCTATCCAATTCGAGCGACAAGCCCATCTACGAACAGATATCCTCACAGGTCAAAGCTCAGATCCTTTCGGGCACGCTCGCTGCGGGAGCCAAACTCCCCAGCATCCGTGCACTCGCGAGCGATCTTGGCGTGAGCGTCATCACCACCAAGCGCGCCTACGCCGACCTGGAGCAGCTCGGGTTTATCTGCACCGTGCAGGGCAAGGGCTGCTTTGTCGCCGAGGGCAACCAAGAACTCTTGCGCGAAAACCAGCTCTGCCATATCGAAGAGCTGCTCGCACAGGCAGCAACGCAAGCCGAAACCCTGGGCGTCACGCGCGACAAGCTGCACGAGATGCTCGACCTCGTAGCCCCCGAAACCATGCAGTAGCCATCTGCAAGAAAGGCTATACCATGCAATATTTGCTAGAAATCAAAGGTGCATCGCGCCGCGTAAGCGACCGCTTTTCGCTGCGCGACGTCACGCTTGCCGTGGAGCCTGGCCAGATCGTCGGCTTTGTGGGCGCAAATGGCGCCGGCAAGACGACGACCATTCGCGCCGCGCTTGGGCTTATAAAGCTCGATGCCGGCGAGGTGCATCTGCTTGGACAGCGCTGCGATACATACGCACCCGACGAGACGCAGCACCACCTGCGCTCCCGCATCGGGCTTGTCCTGGACACGTGTCCCTTCCCCTCCACGCTCAAGGTGGGCGAGGTCGAGGCGCTCGTAGGCTCGGCATACCCCACGTGGGACCGCGAAACGTTCGCCAGTCTCATCGACCGATTTGGCCTCGATCCCAAAACGAAAGTCAAGGACCTCTCCCGCGGCATGGGCATGAAGCTGCAGCTCGCCTGCGCACTCAGCCACAATGCCAAGCTGCTCGTTTTGGACGAAGCCACTGCGGGCCTCGACCCCATGGCGCGCGAGGAACTGCTTGACGAGCTGCTCGCCTTTGTTTCCGACGGCCAGCGCAGCGTGCTGCTCTCGAGTCATATTACGTCCGACCTCGATCGCGCTGCCGACCGCGTCATCTGCATCGATAACGGCTCGATTGTGTTTGACCTGCCGCGCGAGGACATTACCGACCGAGCCGGCATCGCCCACTGCACCCAAGCACAAGCGTCCGAGCTCATGGCTTGCGTCGAAGGCGCCCGTGCCGCCCACCACGCCTATAGCGTTGACGTGCTCGTGCCCAACCGTCGCGAGGCGCTCGAAGCCTTCCCCGAGATTCCCTGCGACCGGGCAACCATTGATGACTATCTTCGCCTCATGCTGAAAGGGGCTTCGAAATGAAACGCGCCTTTATGTCTGAGCTCGCCATCGTCCGCACGCTTGTCCCGAGCATCGCGGGCGTCGGCCTGTTCATCTTCGTCGTGTTGACCCTCGCCAACGCATCGAATGGCGATTCCGGCATGAGCGCCGGCGCCTGCGCGGTCAGCGCCATGTCGCCTATCATGGTCATGAGCTCGCTGGCCGGCTTCGACAATCAAAACGGATGGGAGCGTTATCGGGCAACGCTGCCCCTCTCGCGCAAAGACATTATTTGTGCCCGCTACCTGTGCATCGTTGTCTTCTCGACTGTCATGGCGTGCGCCGCCGCGCTTTTGAGCATCATCGTTCTTCCGATCTTCAACAGTGCGGGCGTGACTTCGACGGTACAGACCGTCTTTGAGATCGCAATAGCCTCGGCAGCATCGATGCTCATCTCCCTCATGATGGTGTTTTTGGCACAGCCGCTGTTCTTTCGCTTTGGACACATGGAGGCGTTGCGCCTATCCGTTGGCCTGTTTGCCCTGCTCTGGTGCCTTGCCATCGCCACGTTGAGCTCCTCCAACCCCATCAGCAACTGGCTCATGTCGTTTGCCGGAGCGAATCCCGACCCTGCTGTTCTTGGCTGTCTGTGCGCAGGAATTGCAGTACTGGCGCTCGCACTATGTGCAATCAGCTGCGCTGTCAGCACCAAGGTTTATCGAGTACGCGATCTGTAATCGACAGCTAAAAAAGCTTAGGTGGTACCCCGCTTATTTTTTCAATGAAACAAGGCGGCATAGCGTCACCACCGCCCCTCACAGCAGGCCGTCTAGTTCTTGGCAACCAAAAAGACACCGTCAGCATATCGAAGGTGAATACTTTTCCGCGAAGTGAACGAGTAAAATCAGTGCCCTGTAGCATCGACATTTTTAAGGACTCAATTCCTGCGGTTTTTGTCTAAGAATCCTGCAGTTTTGTTCGAAAAAAGTGTGCATGTTCCAGGGGTCCAGATTTACTCGTTCACTTCGCGGAAAACCATTCACCTTCGATTCGAGCCTTAACCAAATGTCCTCTCGAACTATGGCCCCTGTCTCACCACAGCGATATCAAAGCTTCATGCCGGGACGGTATCATCGGACGAGCGCCGTAAATCTGGCGCGGTTGTTCTTTGGGGAGGCATTTCACCCGTGTCATGGGTCGCAGCAGCATTTGTGTCGGCTTTCTTTGCCGGCGTCACATCTGTCCTAGCCAAATGCGGCATCAAGCAGACCGACTCCGATGTCGCGACGGCCATTCGCACCTGCGTGGTGCTCGTTTTCGCCTGGGCAATGGCGGGCATTTCTGGATCCATTGGAGCCATCGGCAGCATCGAACCCAGATCTTGGCTCTTTCTCGTCCTCTCGGGACTCGCTACCGGTGCTTCGTGGATCTGTTACTTTAAGGCGTTGGGCATCGGAGACGTCAATAAGGTCGTACCGGTCGACAAGATGAGCACCGTACTCGCCGCACTGATCGCCATCGTGCTTTTTGGCGAGACGAGCAACCTTGCGGTTAAGCTCGTGGGAACCGCTGTCATCACCCTCGGCACGTTTTTAATGATCGAGAAGAAGCAGTCTGCCGGACCCGAGCAGCAGCAAGACCGGACCTGGCTCGCTTACGCCCTCGGCGCCGCCGTGTTCGCGGCGCTCACGTCCATCCTTGCCAAGGTTGGCATCGAAGGCGTCGAGTCAAACCTGGCCACGGCAATCCGCACCTGCGTGGTACTGGTTATGGCATGGGCGATCGTGGCAGCCAAGGGAAAACTGGATCAGGTCGCGCACGCTGACCGGCGCGAACTCACATTTCTCGCAACATCGGGCATCGCGACCGGAGCATCGTGGCTGCTCTATTACTACGCCATCGCCACAGGCCAGGTAAGCGTCGTGGTGCAGATCGACAAACTATCGATTGTCGTATCGGTACTATTTGCGCGTCTGGCATTCAACGAAAAACTCTCACGACGCAGCGCCATCGGTCTCGCTCTCATCGTCCTGGGCACTGCAGCGCTCGCAGTTTGGAAGTAGCGCGGCCAACAGCCGCTACATCCTCACACCTGGCTTGGGATGCCTGTACTGACCGTGGGATGCCGTGCGCTTACCGTGCGAGATGGCAAATTTGGGACAACAGTGCAGGCAACGAAGACAGGCTGCGCACTCCGGCTTTGTCCAGACGGGAAGCCCGTCGCGCATCTCAATCGCCGCCATGGGGCAGCGCTTGGCACACAGGCCGCAGCCGAAGCAGCGATCGGCATCGACGGCAAACTTGCTCGTCTGTTGCATGCGCGGCAGCCCAATTGCGTGATACGCGCACGATGCAAACAGGGGCACGCGATGGCGCATCATGTTGCCCGTGCGGCGCGCCCGCACCGCCTCGATCACGGCATCAATCTGCGCCTCGGCAGCTCTATTGATACCCTCAACCTTTTGAGGATCAGACAGGTCGAAAACAGGCGTCCAGGTATCGGGCATCTTGACGCTCATCGCCGCATCTAACTCGAGCCCACGCTCGTGTAGCAGATCGCGGGCGAACTTGGCCGATTGCCCGGTCGTCGAACCATATGTCGAGACATAGAACGTATAGGGGCGCTCGCCGCCCTTTGTGCCGGCAGCAACCGATAGGTCGACAGTCTTCAAAAACTCGATCATTGGCGTCGGCAAGCCCCAGGCGTATACCGGGGCGACAAACCCCAGCCGACAGGGGCCTTCCATCACAGCAAGGTGAAGGATCTCGGCATCAAAGCGCTCAATCGACATAACTTTGTCGCTTGTCGCCGCTGCAATGCGACGCGCCACATGCTCGCTGTTCCCTGTCGCGCTAAAGTACAGGATCATCTCGTACCCCTGGAATTGACTCGTGAAAAACCGCGCTACTTGCGTAGCGGCTTGGGCAACGGAATGCCGGCGGCGATAACGGCGGCGATGATCATGCAGACGATACCCTTGAGTGGGAAGCACATGAGCAGCAGGCCCACGACCATGACCGGCTGACGCATGACCGCACCCATCGTCGATGCCGTGCAGACGGCGACGCAAAAGACCGGATCTGCGCCGGTGAGGATGGCGAGGCCATAGCCCAAGCTTACGCCTGAGAAGATAACCGGGAAGAAGTGGCCGCCGCGCCAACCAAGGTTGATGAGGGTGGGCGTCAGCATGGCCTTAACAAGACCGGTCGCGATAAGCACGCCAGCGGGAATGGTCAGGTAGGTTTCCATGAGCACGTCGGCCTGGGTCTCGCCGGCAAACATGGTGTAGGGCAGGACCGTGCCGCAGATGGCGAGCGCCAGACCGGCCAGCATAGCCTTAACGACAGGGCGCTCCCCTATTGCATGGGACAGCGCCTCGCTTGCGTGCTCGGAGACAAAGTACAGCCAGCCGCAAGCGGTGCCAACCAACGCCAGCGGAATGAGCCAGGTA